>JAGORJ010000025.1 GCA_018062885.1 Patescibacteria group bacterium
TTGCACACATGACATCACTAGCATAAGTTTCAGCTAGATACTGTAAGCAAAGACTTGGATCAAAAATTTGCTGTTTCTGACAAAGCAAATCCACTACTGTTCTATTCAAATAATCTTCACAAGCAACAGCCTCATAGATGTCTTCAGCTAAACACAAAGGCTCAAAACTTTGGGCACTATCATTTTGCACTAAATCAATGCTTGTAGTAGTAAAAGTAAACTCTTCATCTAGCTCAATCACACTAGGACTTGAGCTACTAGTTGTCGCCATATCCTCGATTAAAACATTAGGCACTGGTGGTGGAGTAAAATCTACTCTATCTAATACAAGCTTAAAACTTTTTTCAAAAATCACACTATTGGCATCCACTGCAATAGCTGACACCACATACTCACCATTGACCAAATAAGCTAACAAAGTAGCAGTATAGTCCCAATTGACACCATCTACTTTGCTAAAAATAAACTCATCACCAATAGAAGGGTCATCAAGCTTGGTTAATAAAACACCTAAGCTCTCAGCCGAAAAATTAGTTTTTAATTTCATCACCAAAGTGTCACTAGTAATAACAGCATTGTCTATCGGATCTTCAAGTGACAGCTGATATTTAGCCGGGTCTTGCTCCAAGCTGCTTGGCTCTTGACTGCTATGTGAAATAGCAAACAACAAAGGCGTACTAATATAATTTTGTTGTTGATCTTGCCAGGCGACCAAATAATAATCGCCCGAAAGCTTATCTGCGATATCAAAGCTTGCTTGCCAACGCTTATTATCAGTGACTAAAACAGTCAAAGCTTTTTCTGCTACTAGATTTCCATCAATGTCATACAAAGTGACTCCCAAATTCGCTGTGCTTGTTGCTATGTTCAAAGAAATATCCACTGACAACTCATCGGCGCTAACAGAAGTCTGGCTAGCCGGTGAGACAAATTCAGCCAGTAAGTCCGTTTCTACAGGCTCATCTACACTACTATTTGATTCCTCTGCGACGGGGTTTGCGCCCAAAGGATTTTCATCAGCCACCGCTGCAACTACCAGCACACCAGCTAAATCTACTGGGACTTCCTTGAGATTCAAAGTTTTGTCCCACTTACCAGCTTCATCTAAACTAATAGCGGTCGCTGTGACTAAATATTGTCCTTGAGCAAAACTCGCTGTATCCCAAAGACTGTCTGCAGTCCAGACACCCTCACCGTCATTGACCGCTTGAATTTGTAATAGGCTTTCGGTGTCTACTTGCCCGATATTAAAATAAACTTTAGCTAAATTGTTATAGCCTGGTAAATAAACTTGCAAAGGCACTAGCTCTCCTAGCATAAAACTTTGCTTTTCCAAAACTAATTCACCATTTAAGGTACTAGCTTTTTCAAAAGCCGCTCGGCTAGTCACAAAAACAAGACCTTGGGTCAAGACTAGCACGAGAAGAAAAAGCTTAAAAAGAAAATGATTGATTTTTGGAAATTTCATAAGTGTTAATAAAGAATTTTATTACCTAAATTATAACACAAAGGCTTGATAAAACAAAAACTCTCTTTTCCCAAGAGAGTTCATTTAAATTTGTACTTAAAAATCTTAAATACAAGGGCAAATAGGTTTAAAACCAGCGCTAGTAGTGCCACCACAAACATTTGTATCCTGATCTTCGGTACACTGGGCCGGATTTATAATAAATACCCCAGGGGAATAAGCATAATCACCATAGCCAGTGGTATTCGTACAACTGGTACAGCTATAAGTACCAAACAATCTATTTAGCTCACAAGCAGTGAGTACTGGAGTCACTGTATTATCACAAGTCAAACCATAGTCACTGCTACAAACAACAGAACAACTAATGGCCCCTGAACCACTATACATATACCAACAAGAACCATTATAGGCTATACCGCTTGTTCCACAATCCAAAACGCTTACTTTGATCAAAGGCTGATACACAACTTCGGCCACACTGTGCTCACAAGAGCCGATACTAATCTGACCACTACTTGGATCCCCTTCTATATAATAACCTGTGTCAATTGAATTTGTTTTATCAGGATCAATCGGCAGACTAGGCAGATAAGAGCTAAAAAAATCTGTGGCAGTATCAATTTCTAAACAAGCGTCTGTATCAGCCCCACAAGTCAAACGCTTGGCATTAGAACACAAAACTCTTTTGCGATTGGAGATATCGCCCGCAAAAGGCAAATTGCCTTGATGATGCCTGACATAATCTTTCAAAGCCTGAGCTAAAATTAAAACATCTTGTTCTCGTCTGGTGTCTTTGGCGCGATTGATTCTCGCGGCTGGGTCTATCGCTACCCACAGACTGGCAGATAAAATCAAAAACACCCCGACTGAAACTATCAGTCCCGCTAAATTAAATCCAGCTGGTGATTTCTTATTCATCATAAATATTATAACACAAAAAAACTACAAAAAAATAGTCCCATTTATGTAATGGAACTATTTTTCAACTTTCGTGAAGAATATTTGTTTTCTCTTGAAAGTTAAATCGTCATTTGAGGCTTTTATCTAAAGTTTAAATTTCCTTGTTTGGAGATTTGTACAACTTGAGATCTCTTATTTAATTTTGAAAGAACAAACGCAAATTTTATTTTTATTTTATAAATAAATTTTAAGCATACAATGTATACGGTGCCCATGAAAATAATAATAAAATTAAGATGGGCGTCCACGTATTTTGTGCTATTATATTATTTTGCATATTTTTATGAAGTAAAGACAGCTGTTTCTAAAAGAAACAAAGCGAGTAAGAGCCAGCTTTCATGGGTTTCCCAATTGGGAACGGCTTTGCGACTTGTAAGTTGAAATGATTTGACACATTTACATTCTGTGCCTTCACACTTTTGACATTGCATATTTTTATTTTTATTTTATTAAAACTACTAATTAAATAAAATTAGATTTGCGACATTTGTGTCGCTAGCAACATAAAAGATAGAACCGCACATAAGGTGACAATTGCCCAATACTCTCCGTTTCTTAATTTTGGCTCACCTTTTGAAGAACACATTTGAAAAGATTTTACTTGTGACATAATTTTTTGTTTTTGCACACCCTCTTTTGGGTGATTTAATGATAAATTTATTTTTTTGCTCCCTGAGCAAAATTCGTGGATTTTTAAAAAATATTTTGTTGGCCTATCAGATAAAATAAAGCCAAGGCGCCACCTGAGCAGAAAAAGATGATCAACCAATAATCACTATTCCTTAGATACTTATCTTTCCAGCTAGAGGTTAACTTAAAAGAATGGATATTCTCATAAGCCGGCTTCATGGCCCAAGCATCTTGATTGCTACTTAAATGAAATGATTGTAATTGTTCAGACATATAATTAAATAAAAATAAAAGCTGGCTATTCAACGAAAAAAAATTCCGTCAAATCTTGCCAACCTTTATTATTGATAAAGTAATATTAGCACAAAAAACTGACTTTGTCAATCACAGTTCAAGTATATTTTATCTAATATTAGCCAAAATACATAAAAATAAAGCCGTTTTTTGACAAAGTTTTTACTCTTTGCTATACTTTAGTTAACTAAAGTGAAGCAAAAAACCCAATGAAATCAAGCAAAAATTACTACTCGGAGCTATACCAAGCTTTTCTACAATTACAAAACTCTGAAGAAATCAGTCGTTTCTGTCGAGATTTATTGACCAAAGCTGAGCTCAAAGAGCTCGCCAATCGCTGGCAAGCAGCCCAAATGCTCAAAAATAAAAATTCTTACCAAGAAATAAGCCAGGAAACTGGACTATCCTCGGCTACTATCGCCAAAATCTCCCGTAATTTCAAAAATGGCTTAGGTGGCTACAAATTGGTTTGCAAAAGACTTTCAGACGCTAAAGCTAAGCTTGAAAATAAATAAAATCCCTGATACTATAAACAAAATAAGAAAATATATGAAAATTGAAGTAGAAAGAGAATTATGTATTAGTGTCGCCGCTTGCTTACAAGCTGCTCCAAATACCTTTGAACTAGACGATGAGGGTATTGCCGTAGTCAAAAACCCCACCGGTGATGACAGAGAAGCAATCTTACGTGCTGCTCAAAGCTGTCCTGTGAACGCCATTATCTTGACTGATGATGACGGCACCCAGCTCTGGCCAAAATAAACAATCAAGGCGAAAACTAAATATTAAAGCCTCCGGCATTCGCCGGACAAAAAATATATGGAAAAAGATAAAAATATCGCAGTCCTCAAAGTCGGTGACCTTGCTCCTACATTTAGCCTCAAAAACCAAGCTGGCAAAGAAATAGCCCTGAAAAGTTTTTTGCAGAAACAAAATGTCTTGTTGATTTTTTATCCTGGTGACAACACTCCTGGTTGCACCGCTCAACTTTGTGCCTTGCGTGATGATTTTAGTAAATTCCAAACTCAAGATACAGTTGTCTTTGGCATCAATCATGCTGACCAAGTCTCTCACCAAAAATTTATTGACGATCATAAATTTCCTTTTGATTTATTGATAGACACTGACAAAGAGCTCTCAAAAAAATATCAGGCTATCAAATCATTTTTTGGTAAAACGATCATTGCTCGCACTGTAGTTTTGATAAACAAAGAGGGCCGAATAATTTACCTAAAAAAAGGCTCGCCAAGTGACGCCGAAATATTGGCAGCTTTAAAATAATTTTATTATTAATCCGGCATACGCCGGACAAGAAAATATATGGAAAAATATATAGTCCCAGACTTGCCTTATGCTTATGATGCTTTGGAGCCTTATATTGACAAAGCTACTATGGAAATTCACCATGACAAGCATCACGTCACTTATTGCACTAAGCTCAATGAAGCCATAGATAAACACCCAGAGCTTTTTGCCAAAAGCGTAGAGGAACTTTTAGAAAATTTAGAGACTGTCCCTGAAGATATTAGGCCCATGGTCAAAAATCATGGTGGCGGACATTTGCATCACAGCTTATTTTGGCAAATGATGCGAGCAGCTCAAAGTGAAAATAAAGCCAATGGCCAATTACTCAGTGATATTGAAAGCACTTTTGGTTCTTGGGAAAAATTTCAAGAAGAGTTTAATGCAGCAGCCAGCACCGTCTTTGGTTCTGGCTGGGCTTGGCTAGTATTAGAAAATAATATCTTGAAGATAACAAAAACCGCCAATCAAGATAGTCCGGTTTCTGCAAAACAAATTCCCTTATTAGGCCTAGATGTCTGGGAGCACGCTTATTACCTCAAATACCAAAATCGCCGTCCAGAATACATCAGCAACTTCTGGCCAATCATCAACTGGGATTATGTCAGCGAACTTTATCTGAAGAATAAATAAATAATCTATTAATAAAACTTCTCGACTCGTTACACTCGCTCGAAGACATGAGACCTTTGTGTTCGAGCGCAGTCGAGAACCGAGCGCAGTCGAGAACTTAAAATTAAAATAATAATTTAACAAATAATAAATCTATGAATACAGAATACATGGACGAATGTTGCGGTGGCAATTGCGGCTGCGACCACAATGACAATCACGACGAAGCAGGTCATGAAGAAAATGATTGCTGTTGTAATGCTTGCTCACCAAAAATTGGAAAGCCAGCTCCAAAATTTAGCACCGAGGCTTACCATGAAGAGCAAATCAAAAAAATCTCTTTGGCTGACTACAAAGGTAAATGGGTTATTTTATTTTTCTACCCAGCTGACTTTACTTTTGTCTGCCCAACTGAGCTTGGTGACATGGCTGACCATTATGAAGAAATCAAAGCTTTGAATGCTGAGGTTTTGTCTGTCAGCACTGACACTGTTTTTGTACACAAAGCTTGGCACACAGAATCAGACACTATCAAAAAAATCAAATTCCCTATGGTCGCTGACCCAACTGGCAAAATCACTCGCAGCTATGGCGTGATGATTGAAGAAGAAGGCTTAGCTTTGCGTGGTAGCTTTATCATCGACCCAGAAGGAAAACTCAAGACTATTGAAATTCATGACAATGGCATTGGTCGTTCTAGCAAAGAGCTTTTACGCAAACTACAGGCCGCTCAATTTGTTCACAAATACGGTGACCAAGTTTGTCCCGCTAACTGGGAACCAGGTAAAGATACTTTGAAGCCAGGTTTAGACTTAGTCGGTAAAATATAAAATAATTTTTTCAGTCAGCCCCGGTATTTACTGGGGCTGGTTTTTATTTTCTTAAAACTGCTATTTAAGTTATAATAAAGCTATATCCGGCATTCGCCGGAGTAAACAAAAAATAAAATGCCAAAAATAAAATTAACAAGTTTTGGAGCTGCTGAAGAAGTCACCGGCTCTTGCCACCTCTTGGAAATAGACAACTATAAAATCTTGGTTGACTGCGGTTTGTTTCAAGGCTCTCATGATAACTATCTCAAAAATTGGGAAGCTTTTGCTTTTAAGACCAAAGAAATAAACGCCGTTATTTTGACACACGCTCATCTAGATCATTGCGGGCGTTTACCTTTGCTTGCCAAAAATGGCTATCAAGGAAAAACCTACACCACCCAAGCTACTAGCCAGCTAGCAGAATTGATCATGATTGACAACCAAGCTATCTTGGCAGAAAAAGCCAAAGAAAAAAATCTGCCTTTACTTTATACGGCCTCCGATGTCAAAAAAATGCTAGAGTCTTGGGAACTGGTCAGTTATTATCATGAGAAAAAAATCACTAATGAAATTAGTCTCAAATTTTATCAAGCTGGTCATATCTTAGGAGCAGCCATAGTGGAAATAAAAATTAAAAACCCAAAAAATGGCACCGAAAAAATCTTTGTTTTTTCTGGAGACCTAGGGGGCGAAGATATGCCTCTAGTACAAAGCGTTGACTACCCAGACAAAGCTGATGTGGTAGTGATGGAAAGTACCTATGGCAATCGTGAACACGAAAACAAAGCCAACCGTGAGCAAAAATTATTGACTGCCGTCAAAGAAGTGACTATCAAAAACTCTGTCCTCATCATTTCTATTTTTGCCATGGAAAGAGCGCAAGATGTTTTGCAAGTCTTGAATGATTATTATGAAAATCACTTAGACTTTAGAGTGCCGGTATATTTAGATAGTCCGCTAGCAACTAAAGCCACCAAAATATATCGCCAACATCTAAATTTACTCAAACCTGAAGTACAAGACTTGCTCAAACATGACCGAGATATTTTTACTTTCCCGCATCTTAAGATCACACCCCAACAACGTGAATCACAAAAAATAAATAGCTCGCCAAATCCCAAAATTATTTTGGCAGGTTCAGGCATGGCCGAAGGTGGTCGCTTAGTTCATCATCTAGCCCGCTATATTGATAACCCTAATAACCATATTTTATTTATGGGCTTCCAGGTACCAGGTACACTCGGACATAGCCTGACCAATGGTGCTTATGATTTTGATTATTATGGAAAAAATATCAAAGTCAAAGCGGTGATTGATCAAATAGATGGCTTCTCTGCTCATGCTGACAAAACCCAACTACTCAAATGGCTCGGCCATTTTCAAAATAAGCCACAAGTATATTTGAGTCACGGCGATAAGGCGATCATGGAAGAATTCATACCCACTATCAAAGAGACCCTTGACTTAAATGCTAAAATATTAAAGAATAAAGAGTCCGTCCTTTTCACGTTTTCATAATCACCCAACGAGGCCCCCAAATGCGCCATCCTTCAGCAACAGTTCAATTCAACGCCCCGCTAGGCATTGCGCTTAGTCAGGCTCAGGCTGACCTTATCACCGAGCTCAGAACAACACTGATTCGACAAGGTCACACTTTGACAAGTTCCATTGACGACGCTGACATTGCCTTAACTATAGGTAAAAGAAGTGAGACGGAACTGTCGATACAAATAAGACTAGTCAATCATCCCGACTCTTATCGTTTGTGCATTGATTTTGAGCCAAAGCGGCGTCTCTATAACCTTGACGACGCCAAGACCGAGATCAATC
>JAGORJ010000026.1 GCA_018062885.1 Patescibacteria group bacterium
CATATTCGCCCGATGCTTTCTGTCGTCAATCGGCATACGAATACGAGCAATCCCTACATTTTCTAAAGTAGACAAAACTAAATCTGCCGCGTATTTTGCTCGAGAATATACAGCCACCGGATTAGCTGCGTCTGTTTCTTTCCAAGGACCACCATGCGGTGCATCACCATAAAAAATACAGCCGGTACCCATGTGCAATAAATATACATTCATCTCTTTGCAAGCTTCGGCAATAATAACTGGCAAAACAGTATTACCCTTGATGGTTTCCAACTGATGTGTTTCACACCAATCGACATTTGGTTTACCAACCACACCAGCCGCATTTAAGACTGCATCTGGCTGATGTGTTTTTAATAAGGCCAAAACATCCTCTTTGGTATTGATGATTGTATCGGAGATCACAGAATCTGACCACTCTTCATGGCAACGTGAGCCTAACCAGCCCTTGCCTATAATTAAAATCTTCATAAACAATTTATTTTAACAAATAATTAATTTTTTTTATTTAAACTTGTACTATAAAAATAAAACATCAAGCCCCACATCAGACAGCCAGTCCAAGTAGTCCATAAATAATGATCAAAAAAAGCTAAGGCTACAAAAAGAAGTAACCAAACATTAAATAACTTTTTAAAGCCATGCCAAAAAAATAATCGCCATAAATTAAGCAAGATAAGCAAGCCGACTATCCCAAGCTCTGCTAAAGCCAGCAAGAAAACATTATGAATCGGCTGTACTTCATAAGGTGCTTGTGAACTTTGGATATTTACATAAGTATTAGCGCCCAAGCCTTGGCCAAAAAATAAAGTTTTTTTATTTTGCCAGCCCATTTGGTCTAAGCCAGACAATCTTTGTGAGATTGACTGTTGCTCAAGATCTCCAGTCGCTTGCAAACGCGCCTGCCACACACCAGGAAAAAGCAGATTAACAAACAAAGCTAAGATAATAAACAAAACCATCATCTTAACTACCACTTGCAATTTGAGATACTGCTTGTGAAAAATTGAAGTCACAAAAATAAAAAGCATAGCTAAAATAAAAGCTAAAATCGCTCCTCTAGAAAAACTAAATAATAAGCCTAAAATGATAATCACTAAAGCAAACAAAACTAAAAATAATTTTAACACTAAAAATTTTATTTTAGGGCCGCGCCAATTTTCTGCTCTGGCCTCTACATAAATAGACAACCAAAACCAAAGACCAGCTAAAGTAGCCAAAGCTAAAAATCCACCCAAGACATTGGGGTGAGTCAAAGCTCCATAAGCACGCAAAATTCTGTTGAGGTCATACTCAACAACCGAGGCACCCAAAGTCTCGGGCAAATGCTCAGCTATTCCCAAAAATTTGTAAGCTGGTATTTTTTGCATCACCACCTGCCAAACTGCCAAAGCTCCCTGAATAAAAGCACTCAATAATAAACTAAAATAAACAAGTTTGGTTTCTTGCTTACTCAAGAGCCAAATAAAAATGGCCGCTCCCAAAAAGTAAAACCACAAATAAAAAGACAGACTTGGCAAGCTCGAAAAAAAACTGACTAAAATAAAATATAAAACACTGCCTAAAACCCAAAGCATTTTTGGAGAATAAATTGCTTTTAGCTTAAACTTTGAAATACTTGGCCACAGTGTGCAAACAAATAAAACTAGCAAAATAATCATGCTAGCATACAAGCTCAAACGACCATACTCCCAAACTTGAGAGTTGATCAATTTTTCAGAAAAAATCCAACGACTTTGCCATGGCAAAGCTAGTATTAGTAAAAATAACAAAAATTTATTTATTTTCTTCATCATTAATTTCTTTATCTATTAAACTATGAACACGCTCTCGCCATTTTTTATAAAATAATTCTCTCCGGTCATTGGAGTGAAACTTCAACATGTGCTCATTGACTATCACCCTGGTATCGACATTGATCATTTCTTTTAAATTACGCGCGATAATTTTGGCTTGAAAACGACGATAGAGCATTTCAAAACTAAAGCCAAACAAAGTCGGTGAGAAAATCACTGATAAAACTTTGGCAAAAATCCTGGAAACAAAATGTGTCTGCACTTCTTTGACAAATTGATTTTCATAAGAATTAGGCAAATATTTTTTGACCCAAGCATTAGCTTCATAAAATTTTTGATAAGTATTGTCTCTATCAAAAATAGGTAATAATTGCGCTACCCAATAAGGAGAATAAATATCATCACGGTGCATCATGATGTTTTGGATATCCAAAACTTCTTCACTGATAAAAAAACTAAAACAAAAAGAGTCACGGCTATTTTGCTTAGTGGGTCTCAAGCCCAAGAGATGCACCACGAAAATAATCAAAAATCGAGCCACCCAAATTTTATCCTTTTGCACAATCACAAAAAAATCAATATCGCTATCTTCGCCTGTGTTGCTATAAGCTAGCGTGTTGCAAATAGCAATCATTTTAACAAAAGGTAAATAGCGATAAAAACGAACTAACAAAAGGGCACGATTAAACTTTCTTTCCGCTAGATTGTTGTGATGCTTGCGAATCAAATGAGTGTATTCTCTATCTTTTAAAGAATAAAAGGCCTCAGTGACACTGAGCTTGCTTTTGAGATACTCACTACTAGCCAAAATATCTTTTATTTCGTACAAAGAAACCACTCTACCAGGACGATAAAGCCACTTCCAAATTTCTTCGGCCGTCAAAGGATAATTAAAAACATCAAAAAAAGCGACGGTTTTTAAAATAGCTTGTTCAATCACTGGGCGCATTATTTTAAAAAAATTAATAAAAGCGATTTTTTCTAGACTACCTATATTTTAGACAAAGCAGTGGCTTTTTACAAGTCATGAAAAATCTCACCGTTTTGAGGTGAGATTTTTGAAATTATTTAGCAAACATTTGAGCTAAGTACTGTCCGGTAAAACTAGCTTTGACTTTGGACACTTCCTTAGGTGTACCAAAGGCGACTAGATTACCACCCTTGTCGCCACCCTCTGGCCCCAAGTCTATCACCCAGTCGGAGCTTTTGATTACATCCAAATTATGTTCAATCACCAAAACTGTGTTGCCTTTATCTACCAATCTCTGCAAGACATCTAACAATCTTTTGACATCATCAAAATGCAAACCAGTGGTTGGCTCATCTAAAATATACAAAGTCTTACCGGAAGCACGACGAGCAAGCTCAGTAGCGAGCTTAATACGCTGTGCCTCACCACCAGACAAAGTCGTAGCTGATTGACCCAAGGAAATATAGCCTAAGCCCACATCATACAAAGTCTTGAGCTTGTTGTGAATGTTTGGAATGTTTACAAAAAAATTCATTCCTTCTTCAACTGTCATCTGCAAAACTTCGGCAATATCTTTGCCTTTGTAATGAATCTCTAAAGCCTCATTGTTGTAGCGCTTACCATGACACTCTTCACACTCCACATAAACATTTGGCAGAAAATTCATTTCAATCTTCACCACACCGTCACCTTGGCAAGCCTCACAACGACCGCCTTTGACATTAAAAGAAAATCTACCGGCTCGATACCCTCTGATTTTTGCTTCTGGAAGTTCTGCAAACAAATCTCTGATGTAAGTAAATACTCCGGTATAAGTAGCAGCATTAGATCTTGGCGTACGACCAATCGGTGACTGATCAATGTCTATCACTTTATCAATGTGCTCTAGGCCTTGGATCATCTTATGTTGAGCTGGATTGTCTTTGGCACGATAAAAATGTTGCTTCAAAGCTTTGGCCAAAATCTCCGTCATCAAAGTAGATTTGCCTGAGCCTGAGACGCCAGTGATACTGATAAATTTACCCAAAGGAAAATGCACATCAATGTCTTTGAGATTAAAAGCTGAGGCACCGATAATAGACAAAGTTTTGCCATTGCCGGGGCGATATTTTTTGGGTACATTGATGACCGAGACACCGGACAAATATTTACCAGTAATTGATTTTGGATTTTTCTTGATAGCCTGTGGTGTGCCTTCGGCAATTATTTCACCACCATGCTTACCAGCACCCGGACCTATATCTATCACCCAATCAGCGGCTAAAATAGTTTCTTCATCATGTTCAACCACAATGACTGTGTTGCCTAAATCTCGTAAATTTTGCAAAGTTTCAATCAATTTAGCATTGTCTTTTTGGTGCAAACCAATAGAAGGCTCATCTAAAATATACAAAACCCCCATCAGGGAAGAGCCAATTTGCGTAGCCAAACGAATGCGCTGAGCTTCACCGCCAGACAAAGTATTAGCTGACCTATCCAAAGTCAAATAGCTCAAACCAACATTGTTCAAAAAAGTCAGACGCTCTTTGATTTCTTTCAAAACTTGTTTAACTATCAGTAATTCTCTAGCAGTTAATTTTTTTTCTAAATCAACAAAAAATTTCTTGGCATCTACAATATTTAAAATAGTAACTTCGGAAATATTTTTCTCACCGACCGTGATACTCAAAACTTCTTTTTTCAAACGCTTACCTAAACATGTTTCACAAGGTGTGATGCGCATATAGCGCTCAATCTCACTGCGAATATACTCAGAATCAGTTTCACGATAGCGTCTTTGCAAATTTGGAATGACACCTTCAAAACTAGTATTATAATCACCGTTAAATTTGTCACCGGACATTTCCATCTGGTATTTATCATCACCAGTGCCATACAAAATAATCTCTAGCTGCTTAGCCGTCAATTTATCTACTCTGTCGTTAGTAGAGAATTTGTGTTTTTTAGCGACTGCTTCCAAAATTCTAAAATACCATGACTGATTTGCAGCAGTGCGTGACCAAGGACGAATAGCTCCTTCGGCTAAAGACAGTTTTTTATTGGGCATGACTAGGTCTGGATCTACAATCAATTTGGCTCCTAAACCAGTACAGTCAGGACAAGCTCCGTGTGGGCTATTGAAAGAAAAATTACGCGCTTCAATTTCTGGGAAGCTGACATCATTATGGACTGAACAACTAAAGTGTTCACTAAAAAATAAATTTTTTTCTTCTTTAGGAATATTTATAGTCAAAAAACCATTACCCAAATCTAAAGCAGTTTCTAAAGATTGCAACAAACGAGACTTAGTTTCCTTGGAACCATCTTGGCGCAAACGATCAACGACTACTTCTATAGTATGTTTTTTTTGTTTATCCAGGACAATATCCAGGGCTTCTTCAAAAGTCATCATCTCCCCGTCAAGACGCAAACGACGATAGCCCGTACCATTCAAATGCTCAAGCATTTTTCTATGCTCACCTTTTTTGTCTCTGATAACCGCGGCTAAAATAATAAAATCTGTTTCAGCTGGCTGGGCCCAAACTTTCTCCGCAATTTGTTGTAAAGATTGTTTGACCACTTCTTGACCACAAAGATGACAGTGTGGCTTACCAACGCGAGCATAAAGCAAACGCAAATAGTCATAGACCTCAGTCACTGTTCCGACCGTAGAGCGTGGATTGCGAGATGACGTTTTTTGATCAATAGAAATAGCAGGACTCAAACCCTCAATCTGATCAACATCAGGTTTATCCATCAAGCCCAAAAATTGTCGAGCATAAGCAGAAAGTGATTCAACATAACGACGCTGACCTTCAGCATAAATAGTATCAAAAGCTAAAGATGATTTTCCCGAGCCTGATAAACCGGTGATAACTACCAGTTTATCTCGAGGAATTTTGACATCAATATTCTTTAAATTGTGAACGCGCGCTCCTTTGATGACAATATTTTTTGACATATATTTTAGAGAAAAAATAATTCAATAATCCCGCAAAGAATAGCACGAAAACCAAGAGCAGTCAATCTGGGCCACTCCCGCTAAGAAACGCTAAAATCAAAAATCACGCAAAAACAAGGTTTGGGGAAAAAGATATAATATGTTATAATTGCTTTATCAAATACATCTAGGGTCCTTCAAATAAATATTTTTATTAATATTTATATATAATCGTAAAAAATGAAAAACATGTTTAAACTCCGCAAAAATACAGGACTCTTTTTTTGTTTTGTTTTATTAACCTTAATTATCACCCTAAATCAACAAGCAGCTCTAGCTCTAGAGATTTTGGTGAATGGTAATTTTGCTAGCGAAACAGACAGCACATCTATAAGATCCAATGACAGTGGACAAGATTGGTATGAAAGCCGAGCTGACACAGCCCCAAATGGAGCTAACCAACTAACACTTGATGAAACTGACATCGCTGGTAATGCCACTAAAAAAGCAAAATTTACTGGAACATCTTCTTATAATACTTACATGTCACAAGCTTTGCCAGCTGCTCTCAGTAGTGGCACTTTTACAGTCCAATGGGATATTTATGTTGACTCTATCGTCAATGTCGCAGCCACTGATCGTAGTGGTTGGATGTTTTTGGGCAATGATAGCAACGGAATCCAAGGACCAAGCTCAACAGATGTTGAACGTTGGGCTATGATTACTTGGGCCAAAGTTGGCGGTGGAGATACCGGTGCAGTTTCTTTGACTTATCGTGATCGCGACGACGGCTTAACTGCCTTTTCTTTAGCTAGCTCCACTTTAGCTCTAGATACCTGGTATACCGTCAAATTAGTCGGTAGCCCAACAACTGACACTTATGACATCTATGTAAATGACATGCTCCAAGTATCTGGAGCAACTTCTCGTTATGCTAATGTTGACCCAAGTTATATCAGCTTTGCTTCCTGGAATGACGGGGCTGGTACTTTTTATGTAGATAATGTCACTCTAGATGACGGCACAACACTAGACCCAACTTTTAACCAAAATGTTTATCGCTGGTATGCCAATACTGACGCCATCAGCCCCACAGACCCTTGGCCAGTCGGCGGCACAAACCTAGCAGAAAATACTGTTATTAATGGTGCTAATAGACCAAGTGCTGACGATGTCTTACGTTTACGTATGTCGGTCCAAAACAGCGTTGCTCAACTAGACGCTAATGCTCAAGACTTCAAACTACAATTTGGCACTGGCGCTAGTTGCGCTAGTGTTTCTAACTGGGCGGATGTGGGCGCAGCTGACGCCACTACTGCTTGGCGAGGCTACTTAAATAATTCTGTGGCTGACGCCACTACGATCAGCTCTCTAGTTTTGACAGGGGCCGATGTAGGAGGAACTTATGAAGAAGAAAATAACTCTGCCCTAAACCCAAATATAGTAGCCACTGGCGAGGATGTGGAATATGACTGGGTCTTACAGGCTCATGATTTAGCTGACGAAACAAACTATTGTTTCCGGATGGTGGAATCAGATGGCACGGTTTTTAATACTTATACAAACTATCCTCAAGTGACAAATAGCGCCACTGTCTTTGATGTTTCTTTTGAAGGTGGAAATGGTGAAAGCTTTGCGCGCATTGGCGACGCTGTTTCTTTTGCAGGTGAAAGGGATATAGACTTAAATGGCGGAGCAACAACATATTTAAGAACTACTTGGTTTTATTTTTCCATGACCAATGTCTTGAATAAAACCATTGCTTTTACCATGACCAATGCCCGTGGCGCCAATACAGAAACAAATGTTTGGACTGGTAAAAGACCATTTTATTCTTATGACCAAATATCTTGGTATCCAGTCACAGATGACGGCACGGATAATAATCCAGCTTTTACTTGGAATGCGCCAGGCAATGCTGAAACTTTCACTCAAGATACCGTCTATATCGCCTACAATCCTCCCTATACTTACACTGACGCACAAACTGACAT
>JAGORJ010000008.1 GCA_018062885.1 Patescibacteria group bacterium
TGTGGATTTTCACCCTCAAATTTGACCTTAGCTAACAACTGTACAGAAATATCTTTATTTAAGTCTAAAGAATTTGTATCCCAAAAACTGAAAAAAACTCGGCCATTTTCAAAGGGAGCGCTGGCTATCATTTTTTTATCAGACCAAAGCTCTAAATTTTCTATCGAAAGATCATGAACAGCTAGATCCCAAGTCAGTTTGTGCAATTTAGCTGACTGCTCTCCAAGATTGGCTACTTTCAGCTCTGCGACAGTATTCCAGCCTTCACTCAAACGCAAACGAGTATTCTCACTGCTAAGTGACAAAGTGGTAGGCAAAACTTTTATTTTGGCTAAATCTAAATCTTGCGTCAGGTTAATCAGTTTGCCAGAGACAAAACCAGTGGCACCAACTAAGTCTAATTTGATCTCATAATCCCCAATCGCCAAACTTGACCAAAGCTCTAAATCCAAATCTTGATTAGCTTTGATTAGAATCGGACTAGCTAATTGAAAGCTCAAATTTTTATCTTCGTTAATACTTGCACTTGCTAAAATATTACCACCTGAAGATAAATAAAACTCATTCTCGACAGAAGTATTTTCCCCCAGCACTTGAAAATTTAACATCCGTAAATCCACTGCCTCACCGTGGGCTGACAAGCTAAAATCTGCCATCTTAGCATAAGTTTCAGCTGGCACAATAAACTCAGGAGCATTTAAATTGTTATAGGCCAAAAGATTAGCTTGCTCTAACAAAACAATATCTGAGCCCTGAACCGGGAAATTAGCCGAAGCCAAAATTTCTTTGCCATTGAGGCTTAAATTGACACTGTTTATATCGCGTAAACTAAAATTTATTTTTTTATTTAATAAATCTTCTGCTTGACCTGAAAAAGTCAAACGAAAATAGTTTTTGCCTTTAGATAAAATATAATCATCAAATAAAAAGACTAAATTTTTATTCAAAATTTTAGTATCCGCGTTTACTTGCGCTTGATTATGATATAGAGATAAATTGGATAACAAATTTTCATCCAAAAGTCCATCAGCTTCAAGATATAAACTAGCTAAACTGACATTTTCATAAGGACTATCCAAAACAAAGGAAAAAACAGAAATAGCCTCTGAACTTAAGACAAATTCTGAGGAAACTAAGTCAGAATCAGAAGAATAAAGCCTTACTCTGTCTGTGGCTAAATTGTCTATGTTTTGGGCCTTGGTTTTTGGACCTTGATTGATACTTAAGTAAGTAGAGGCAAAAATAAAAAGTGCCAACAAAAGAGAGCTGGAGTAAAATTTGATACGACCAGATTTTTTTGAAAAAAAATCTTGATGTTGTGGTGAAACTAAATGCTCAAACATATCTATATTATACCACAATTTTTTCCAAGACAAAACTATTTGACTAGTTGCTCCAGTCTAGCCTTGATAAATGGCATCAAATCTCCATTTAAAACTTTGTCCGTATCGGCAGTTTCAAAATCTGTCCGATGATCTTTGACCATTTTGTAAGGGTGTAAAACATAAGAACGAATCTGATTGCCCCAGGCAGCTTGAGTGTATTCACCTTTTAAAGCCTTTTTTTCTTCTTCTTTTTCAGCCTCATAATAACGCTGTAATTTGCTTTGCAAATACAGCATAGCTTGGTTTTTATTTTGCAATTGTGAGCGTTCATTTTGACAGGCAGCCACCAAACCAGTCGGTAAATGAGTGATACGCACAGCTGAATCAGTCGTATTAACTGATTGACCACCATTACCAGAAGAACGATAAGTATCTATTTTCAAATCTTCTTCTTTGATGACAAAAGTCACTTCTGTCAGCTCAGGCAAAACTTCACACATCGCAAAAGAAGTATGACGAGCATGATCAGAATCATAAGGCGAAAGTCTGACCAAACGATGAACACCAGCCTCAACTTTAAGATAGCCATAAGCATAGTCGCCAGCAATGCGCATGGTCACACTTTTGATACCAGCCTCAGAACCTACTGAACGCGATAAAATAGTGACTTGCCAGTTTTGACTTTCCACAAAACGCAAATACATACGCTCCAAGATCTCTGCCCAATCCTGAGCATCGTCACCACCAGCGCCGGCATTGACAGTCAAAATCGCAGCAACAGCATCATATTTATCTTGCAAAAAAAGTGCCAAGGATAAATCTTGATACTTTTGTTCAATCATTGCTAGTTGTTGGCGAATTTCAACATCTAAATCTTCTGCTTGACTATCAGTCAATAAAAACTGCAAATCAGCTAAATTTTTTTCTAAAAAACGCCAGTCGTTAATCTTAGTTTCTAAATTGCTATGTTGAGTAGAAATTTGACGAGCTAAACTTTGATCTTGCCAAAAATCCTCTTGTTCCATTTGTTTTTTCAAAGCTTGCAAAGCCAGCTCTTTATTTGGCAAATCTAAAACTTGAATAGCTGTTTCAATCTTTTTTTGCAAATCTTTCAAGTGATCTTTTAATTCTTCCACAAATTTTAACAAAAATTAATTACAAATTTGATCTATCATGTTTTGTTGAGTATTTGGATTACACAAGGCTTTTTGCATCTCCAAGACAGAAGTACTAGTGCCATCAACATTTGCACCTTGTTGCACATCAAAACCAGACAATAAACCGCTCATCATGTTGCCATACTGCTTCAAATAAGGCGTCAAATAAACTAGACCTAACAATAATGGTCCTAAAATTAAAACTAATTTTAATAAGCCAGCTAATTCTTGCCAAAAAATCTTTTTCTTGATTTTAAGCACCGTTGTTTCCACGCGGGCTAAACTTGCTTGATTTTCTAAGATTAATTTTTCTAATTCTTCCTGAGTCATAATAAAAACTTAAATATTTAATGCCTTTATTATAGCAAAAAAGCTGGTTTTAGAGAATTTATCCCTATTTACGCCACAATTTGTGCCAACGACCAGTTTTAAAGAGCCACCACTTGTGATGCAAAAGAAAATCTAGATCCAAAAATCTTTTTGGTTTACTAAACAATAAGAATAACCAAAAAATAAAAAATAAAATTAAAAGTAAAATAACAAAAGCCAAAGCAAGACCTAGCCACTTAAATAAACCGCTAAGTTCCTCAATGCTGACAGTCAAAGGTATCTTGATGGCAGAAATAGCGTTAAAACTATTTGGGTGCAAAGCCTGGCTCAAAATAGATAAATTTGTTTTTTGTAAAAGCGAATCTTGCTGAGAAAAAGCTAAATCTAAATTGACCAGCATTGTTTCTTCGGGCAACAAATTAAATTCTTTTGGGTCAATTTTGATATTTTCCACTAGAGCATCAGCTTGCACTTTGACAAAAATTGGCTCACTAGAAATATTAGTAATTTTTAATTGCTCTTGTTTATTTTGTGGATAAGAAATCTCTAAGCTGGCTGGTTCCACTGATAAACCAAGTGCCAGTGTTTGTAAAGGCAAGAATAAAAATAAAAATGCAAATAAAAATTTCAGTTTCATAAAACTATCTTGCTTGTGCCCAGAAAATTAGCTGTCCAGTTTGACTGCCAGTTGACTGCAAATTATTTGGCAAACTTAATTTGACATTTATTGACTCTGAGTTGCTAGGGTTTAATTGCTCTTGCCAATTTTGCCAAGCAGTATTTTCTAAACTGACATATTGAGTAAAAACATCAGAGCCTAAGACATTGGCCTCTAAATTGATCGCTACATTGCCAGTGTTTTGTAGCTGTAAAATATTTTCACCAATTTGTCCTGGTTCTAATTGGCCAAAATTAAGACTTGCTTGATTTACAGAAAATGAAATCTGCTCTGGCGGATTTTCTTCTCCATCATTGTCAATATCAACTAGCAAAGCCACACTCTGACTCACGCCTGAGCCAACTGTAATATATACTTTGGGGCTGCGAATATAATCATCTGTTTGCGAAACATAAACCGGATAAACACCGTTGTTAGCTAAATTGACACTTAAGTGACCATTAGCATCTGTGCTTAAAGTTTGTTCGCCCACCATAATACTTTGATTACTTAAATTTTGCCAAACAGTGCCATTATAGTACTCAGCTTGCACTTGCAAATCATCACCACTCAAAGTAGCGCTCAAACGACTAGGCAAAATATCAAATGGTCCATAGGCCCACAAAATCTCATCACCATCTGCTACTGTCTGCACATTGGCTGCTTGAGCCCCTGGCTGCCAATTTAACCAATATTGCCAACCACTGAGGCCCTGACCACTATTGCCTGCGATACTAGCCACATAGGGACCATATTCGGTATCTTGAACTTGATAAGTAAAATCACAAACACTAGCAGCCTCCACCAAAACTTCTAAGATTGTAGTAGCGTTCAAATTATCAGCTAAACAAATAGTATTATCTGGACCTTCTATACGAATACTTGCTTGCGCCTCATTGCCGCCATTATCTTCATCGATAATTTCTACATGATTCACTGGATAAGTTTGACCGGTCAAAGCCAACAAGGCATAAGCCGTCACCATAGATGAGCCTTGCGCATCAGCCGGCAACCACAAAAATGACCCGTCACTTTGTTGCAAACTATTTAAAAAACTTAAAGGCGTATTTTCTCCTTGAGTCCAAGCACTAGGACTGATATTTAGTTTATTTAAAGCCGCTAAAACCCAAGCAGTGGAAGCGCCATCTGAGTCAGCATTCGCATCATAAGCCAAGCCTCCGTCTGGATTTTGAGTGCTTTGTAAATAATTTAAGGCATTAGTGATCACCACATTGTCAGCTGCCAAACCAAACTCTCTCAAAGCCAAGATAGCAGCAGCGGTGTCATTGCTATCTGATGGACCATTTGCAGCCCATGACCAGCCTCCGTCTGGATTTTGATGATTGATGATAAAATCTTTTACACTAGCAAAATCATCTGCTCTGCCGACAGCTCCAGCTGCCAAGAGTCCCCAAAAATCATCATTTAGCTGAGTGTCAGAACCAAATTGACCATTGCTCAAATGTCCGGTCAAAGTCGTAAAAAGAGTAGCCAAAGTATCATTGTCCTGACTTTCTAGAGCTGCCAAAGCTAATAAATACTTCGCTACCTTCATTAAATCTTGCTCTTGAGCATCAATATAACTGATATCTAAATTATTAATGCCAGCCGCCGCTAAACTTTGACTGATCCAAGGATTTTGAGTTTGGGCTTGCAGATACACTATAGCCGTTGCATTGTCAGCTAATGATAAGAAAGGTGATAAAAACAAAACATTGAGTAAAAATAAAGCAAAGATTTTTTTCATATTTTTATTAATTAAAATTTGTATTAAAAGAATAACATGCGGGCAAAGCTTTGCTTTGCCCGCACAATCAGCAGATGTCATGGGAAGATACGATGTGATAGTGGATTATAACTCAAAACTACCGGCCCACTGGCATTATTCAGTCTGATCTGCAGGCGCTGACGAGCTGGATCGAAAACGACGTGCTTCACAGAAGTAGCAATCCAAGTGTCATCAATAAACACCAGAAGATTGCCACTATAGCCATTGATACTCGTCAATAATGGTCCACTACCAAAATCCCAGTCAGTGTTTTCATCATACACTGGATTAAAGGGCGCTAAGAAACCGCCAACCGTCGTTGATCTTGCTTCTACGAAATTTGGAAGAAGTAATAAAGCTGAGGGTGCCAGTAAAAGAGCTGACAAACTCCGAAAAAAATCTCTCCGCTTCATGATGAACCTCTCTATCTGCTTGATTGTTGTTGACAAGGAACAAAAAATCTCCTGATTTTCAGGAGACAACGAGTAAGTCTATTATCGACTTTGATAACAAGCTCACTCCTTTTCTCCTTAGGAAAAAGAATAAACGACATCAGGTATCTGACTCTCCGGCATCCGCCAGTTGGCGGAGACGAATTACAGTAGCTAGGACTGCGGAGGATTTTCACCTCACTTCCCTGATTAAATTTTTAAAGTGTATTTGACTTCCAAACTTTAGCACAAGAATTTTGCCTTGGCAAGTAGCTATTTTGCTTTGTTTTTCTTCAATAATCTATTGAGCTCTGTCTGAAAAGTTTGTGCATCTTTGAATGACCTGTAAACTGAAGCATAGCGGATATAGGCTACTTGATCAAAAGTTTTTAATTTTTTCATAACAATATCACCCAAAATTTTGGAAGTAATCTCTCCTTTAGAAGTCTTGGTGATTTCTCTCTCTATTTCTGAAACTAATTTTTGAAAATTTTCTTCTAAATAAGACCTCTTTTCCAAAGAAGTGCGTAAGCCTCTGACTATTTTGTCACGATTATAAGACTCTCTTCTACCATCACGCTTAATCACTACCAAATCCAAAATCTCTATCGCCTCTAAAGTAGAAAACCTCATCTTGCATTTTAGACATTCCCTTCTACGGCGAATATTAAAACCCCCGCCGCTTAAGCGAGAGTCAATAACCTTGGTATCTTGATGATTACAAGCTGGACAATGCATTGCTTTATCTGTCTTGCATTTTTTTTCTTAAGAAAGCTGGAATTTCTAACTCTTCCTCTTCTTTGCTTCTAGGTACTTCAACTGGCTTTTCCTCTTCTTCGTTTTTATTAAAAGCTTGTTTTATCGTTCTTTCCTCAGCTTTTTTGACATAGGTTTCTTGATAAGAAATTTGACTTTGGGCCGGTACTGACATTCTTTCTTGTTGCTTATCATTGTGCTGTTTAAAACCAGTAGCAATCACCGTGACTTTGACCTCATCACCCAAAGCTTCATCAATCACGGCACCGAAAATAACTTTGGCCTCTGGATCACAAGCTGAAGTAATCACTTCAGCCGCCTCATTGACTTCAAACATGGATAAATCTGAACTACCAGAAATAGTAAACAAAACTCCAGTAGCGCCATTGATAGACAATTCAAGCAATGGACTGTCGATAGCAGCGCGAGCTGCTTCTTGAGCACGATTTTCTCCGCTAGCTTTACCGATGCCCATCAAAGCTGAACCTGCTTGTTTCATGATAGCCTTAACATCAGCAAAGTCCACATTGACCAAACCTGGGACAGTGATAAGTTCTGAAATACCCTGAACACCTTGTTTCAAAACTTCATCAACAATCGCAAAAGCATCTAATAAAGAAGTTTTTTTATCAATAATTTGTAATAATCTGTCGTTTGGAATGGTAATAATAGTATCTACTTTGTCGATCAATCTGTCTAGACCACGTTCAGCTATATCTTTTCTTTGTAAGCCTTCAAAAGTAAAAGGCTTGGTCACTACCGCCACTGTCAAAGCGCCAGCCTCTCTAGCAATATCAGCAATAATAGGAGCAGCGCCTGTGCCGGTACCACCACCCAAACCACAAGTGATGAAAACCATATCAGCGCCCTCTAAAATACTTGAAATGTCGGTTTCACTTTCTTCCGCACTTTTTGAGCCCAAATCCGGATCCATACCAGCCCCAAGACCACGAGTGGTGTTACGACCAATATGAATTTTGTGAGGCGCAATGGAGTGGTGCAAAGCTTGAGCATCGGTATTGACAGCAATAAATTCAACTCCTTTTATTTTGGAGCCGACCATGCGATTGACAGCTGATCCACCGGATCCGCCCACACCAACCACTTTAATGTTTGCAAATGTTTCAATAGAAGGATTGACTTCTTCAATATTTTTTCTGCTCATTGATTTTGAAAAAAATTAAAAATTAAGGAAGTAAAGATTTAAACCAACCTAACATCTTATCTTTAGTTTGCGCGACTGAAGAAAAATTGGAAAGAAAATTTTGATTATTACTAATATTTTTATTAGCCCAAATGACTAAACCTAAAGCGGTCGTAAATTCTGGATCTTTGAGTTTATCAATAGGAAATGAATGATTGACTGGAGCTCCCAAAAAGACGGGCAATTTGAAAATCTGTTTAGCTAAATCTACCACTAAAGGCAGTTTAGCGCCACCACCGGTCAAAACCAAACCTGCTGGTAGCTTACCACTCTTGCCTATTTTCTTCAATTCAGCATCAATCATCTTAAAAATCTCTTCCATTCTAGCTTCACAGATGTCAGCAATGTCTTTTTTGTACACATAAGTACCTTTTTTTTCATCTTCTGAGTATTTATGTAAATCTACTTCATCTCTTTTGGACACTTCTTCACCAATAGCTACAGCTTGATCAAGCTTCACAATCTCAGCAGTTTCTACTGAAGTTCTCAAGCCGATGGCCAAATCATTGGTCACATGGCCAGCGCCAATCGGTAAAACAGCGGTGTGTAAAATATCCCCCTCTTCAAAAACAGCCAAAGATGTTGTACTTTGTCCGATATTTATCACCGCTACGCCTAAATCTTTTTGTTTTTGTGTCAAAATAGCCTCAGCCGTTGCCAAGATTGAGAACACCACATCCTCAATATCAATACCAGTACGATAAATACATTTAGTTAAATTTTTGATCTGAGCTGATAAGCCCATAATAATCTGCGTCTCCACCTCAAGTCTCACACCTGACATACCGATAGGGTCACGCAAATCTTTTTGGTCATCTAAATTATAATTAGTCGGTAAAACATGTAAAATTTCATAATTTGGTGGTGTCGCAATCGCTTGTGCTGCTTCCAAAGCTCTGTCAATGTCTGTCGCCTCTACTTGTTCATTGGCTTTGGCTACTGCTACCACACCTTTGCTATTTAGGGTTTTGATATGCACGCCAGAAATACCAACCACAATTTTATCAATATTAAAACCGGTCATTCGCTCACATTTTTCAACAGTAGCCGAAATGACCGATACAGCGTCCTCAATAGAACTAATGCTGCCACGATTAACACCCTCTGAAGTATTTTCAGCGGCACCGATAATTTGCAAATCACCATTTTGATTGATTTGCCCCATGACAATTCTAATGGCGCTAGTGCCAATATCTAAGCCTGTAATAATCTCCTTACTTTTGACCATAAAAAACTTAAAAAATTTTTGAAGCGAATTCAAAAGACAACATAATTATAACTAAATTTTGCTTTTTTGCCAAATGCCAAAAATGCGGCAAGAAAGACAATTTAGAAAAAAATCAAAGCAGCCACTAAAATCGCTAAAATTGCTGCCACCAAAACCATGGAGGCTAATAAATCTTTTATCTCTTTAGCAAAATGATGTGTCTTTGGTGCCAACATATCCACTAACCTTTCCACACTGGCGTTCACAATTTCCAAAATCAAAACCAAAGCGATAACCAACAATAGCGCAAGCCATTCAAGTTTGGAGATGCCTTGCCAAATTGCTAAAACTACCGCCAAAAAAGCTGCTAACAAATGAATGCGAAAATTTCTCTCACTCAAAAACATTACCTTCAAACCAATTCTGGCGTGTTTTAGACTGTATAAAAATTTAGTGGGCATATTTTATTTTAGTAAAGCTAAAATTTTTTCTTGTTCTTTTTCTTGACGCAAATACTCTACTTCACTCAGCTCATGGTCATAACCCAAAAGATGTAAAATACCATGAACAGTCAATAATTTTAGTTCTGATTTGAGAGTTTTTTTATTTGCCAAAGCTTGTTTTTTGGCTTGTTCTAAACAAATAACTATTTCTCCCAAATTTTCTTCCGAATCAATATTAAAAGACAAAACATCTGTCACTTTATTTTTGTGACGATAAACTTTATTTAAATCTTGTATTTCTTTAGGAGAGACCAAAGCAATGGAAATAGAACTTTTCAGTTTAAATCTTTTTTTAATAATTTTTTCCAAATCAGTCAACCAAGAAAAATCAATTTTGTGTGATCGTTTATTTAAAACTAATAAAGAGTCTTTTGTCATCTGATTAATTAAAAAATTCAAAGCTATTTAACATCATATTAAAAACTGTTTCAAAATATCTCTCTGCTTGCGCATTGACATCATAAGTGATAACTAGTTGATAAGCATCAGTCACGGCCACTAGCACGATATCCCCGTCAATTTCTTGCTTGAGAGCAGGAATCTTGGCTTTACCCAAAGTCAAAGAACTTGGACTATTTAACACTGGATGAGAACTTCCGTCAGCAGCCCATGCTGTCAAAGTACTAGCCTTGCTATTTGGACTTACTTTGACAGTAAAATTATCCCCTAATTCTGAATCTGGCAAAACAGAAACAAGGCTCGCAGTATTATCAGTCACCCAAGATGTAGGATATAGAAAACGATATTTAGAAAGATTATCAGTAAAAATAGTCACTAAACCAGAGTTAGCTAAAGCAGCCCCTGAAACAACTGGGTTATAAAGATTTAAAACCTCCATACCATCCGTGTAGCCATCGTTATCCGTATCACTATCATTGATATTTGAGCCAAACAGAGCCTCTTCTTCGCGAGTCAAACTATCTTGATCTGCATCAATATTATTAGTCAAAGGTGGTGGCGGTGGCGGAGTTATCTCTGTGCCGTTATTATCTACTACGCCGTTATCAGTTTCATCATCAGCCGTGTAGACTGACAAACCGTTACTGGTAAACTGATAGGCGCCCACCCTCTGAGCATTAGCACTGCCGTCTAAAGTAATTTTAAATTTAAAATCTTGTGCTCCCTTGATACTCATATAAACATAAGGTGAACCGTCTGCCTGATTAGGCATCACACTCAAATGAGTTGGCTGTAAGTCTGCTAAATACACAGGGTATTTTTGATTTAGACTAAAATATCTGTTTAAAGCTAGTTTTAAATTTTCTAAATCATCTAGAATTTTTTGATCATGCGAAATTACTTCTAGCTCTTGCTCTACTTCATTTTCCGCAATATTATTATCAACTGGAATAGTAGTATTTTTTTCTGGCACACTACTACTAGCCCACCACAACATAGAGGAAACAACAAAAATTAAAAATAAAACAAAAGCAATAACTATAAAAATTATTTTTTGTTTCGCACTCAACTGTTTTTTTGGTGATTGAGGCAAAAATTTAGCAGGCATCACATGCACGCTATCCTCATTTAGCTCCAATGGTTTATCTTTGCCAATTTCTTGATTGACAATAGAGTTAATTTCATTGGAAACCTGCTCGCTATTTTGATTTTCTTTTTGCTCTTCTGGCATATATAAATTATTGAGTTATTAATCTTGGATTAGGAGGGTCAATTAAAACGCCTTCACCCAAAGGATTGTAGCCGTTGGCTACTTCAATACCATCTAAAAAAAGATCGGCATCGGTGTCAGAATTCAAAGGGTCAGTCTTCCAAACAGAAAGCTCTTCATTATCAAATAAACCGTCGTTGTCTGTATCAGCATTTAGTGGGTCAGTCAGATAGACCTTAATCTCATCTTTATCACCCAAAGCATCATCATCCGTGTCTGGATTGTTTGGATCGGTACCAAAGGCGTCTTCTTGAGCATTTGACAGACCATCTTTATCATCATCATTAGCCAATACATCCACCTCTTCATTGTTTACTGACAGCTCAGCATTATTTTGCTCATTAGTATTATTTTGATTGTTTTGCACTTCGTTAGTATTTTTTGTTTCATCTACTTTATTAGTATCACTAGAACTAAAAAAGACACTATAAGCACCCCAAGCAACCAAAACCACTAAGACTAAACCAACTCCAGCCACAATAATTTTTTTTACATTTGAACCAGTATTTTCTTCGCCCAACAAAAGCTTACTATTTGTCATTACTTGCTCAGCACTTAAAGTCGGAACACCTGGCATAGGACTTGCTGGCTGCATTTTGCCACTGGAAATAGCACTTGGCTTTTCTGCAAAAGCTAAAGGCGCTTTATTTAAACTTGGATCCGTTTCTTGAAACATATCATCCACGGGCAAATTCTGTGCTGGCGGCACAGGAGTATTGGCTGCTGCTGGACTTGGATTTTGATCTTCTTTTTTTACATCATCAAACATAAGCTAAGAATTTATAAAAAATTAATATATACTGTTATCGTCGTTATTATAAGGCTGTTGCCAGAGGCAATAAATCTGTGACGGATAACTACAAAATAGCTTACCGCCACTATTATGAGTCCAGCGATAATCATCATTCACAGAATGCCCTGATGGTGCCGAGTGCTCATCTATAGATGACCAATTTGCACAATCTGTATAATCTCCTATCTTTTTATTGCCATATGGATCTGTATTAGTGAAAACTCTATTGGAAACAGTAGCATTAAGTTCAGAAATATTAATATTATGATCTAAATTAGTGCCGTCAACTAAATCACTCCAGCCATTAGCCACTATATCGCCACTAACCAATTTATAATCCATCGCGTTATGCGCTAATCTATTTCTAGCGCTCACAGTATTATTTGACAACCAAGCTTTCCAAATGCCACTTTTGAGATTGCCACTTGGAGCTAAATCAGCACGTCGTTGACATAAATAATCAGCCGCTTCTAAACCATCAGAACCCGCATAACCCAAGCCCTCAGCTGATGCTAATAGATCACCTCTATACGAAACAGAGCTCACAAAAATAGTCGCCTCTGGATCTGGACCCGGTATCTCTGAGCAATTATTTTCATTAAAATTACAAGAACTATTGCAAGTCAAATTTCCTTGATCCCAGCCTAAAGTATTACAAGTCTGCCCATTGAGATTTGTGCCGTCACATTGCTCACCGCTATTAATCAAACCATTTCCACAAGTAGCTGGAATCACCACCGAATCAAGGCAAGCTGAAACATCAAAATTACAAGAGCTATTACAAGCTAAATTACCAAAATCAAAACCCAGACTCTGACAACTTTGACTATCAAGGTTTTGATTATCACATCGTTCATTTCCTTGCACCAGGGAATCCCCACAGACCACTCGAGTAGCCAAAGCCCCATTGGCGCAAACAGGATTACAAGTATTACAGGAAACTGCTCCGCCATCAGCACAAACATATTGAAGATCATTAAAATCAATACCAGCTGCATCAGTATTTTCACACAACTCATGGACTGAGTTTATCATACCATCACCACAAGCATTGCCACACATATCCGCCGTCAAAGCTGGACTAGGTTCATACCAAGTACAACCAAGTGACTGACCCTCAGCATCAACAGCGCTAGGAGGATAGCAACCACCTAATTGCTCATTCCACCAGTTAGCTCCCCCTAAACCTGCGTCACATAAATTTTGAAATCCTCCATCACACTCTTCATCTGGGTCAACTATGCCATTACCACACAAAGGATCACTCACGTCCCCTCCAATGATGGAAAAAACATTACAATATTGATCATTATTTAGCTGAATACGACCATCAATTCCAGGCTGTATTTGATTAAAGCTTAGACCATTGCTAGAAAATTCAAAGTTGGCATCCAAAGAATAGTTATCAACAGCTGCTTCTTTTTTGTAGAGATAGACAAAAGAGCCTAATGGACAATAAAAAGCATTAGCGGTTTCATTCCAACAAGTCTCTTCATCAAAACCTTCAGGGCAACCAGTAAATTGATTTAATGGATCTTGGGCAATATCAGATATATTGATAGTTTGGGCAAACTCTCCTTGCCAAGATGGCCATTTGGACACTGACATACCGCCCAAATAAGTGCCTGAATTTAACAAAGGATAATAAGCTAAACAATGACCACCGTTTGGACACTGATTATCACTGGTGCAACTAATATTGATATTAGTATCACAAGCTTTGTGAAGTTGTCCGTAAAAATCTAGTTGCTTTTTGATAGACATCAAATCACCTAAACGCTGAGTATCACGACGCAATTTCAAACCATCGGCATCACAAGTACTTGGAGTCAGATCTGCACAATCAAAAACACTTGAACAAACTCTGGAGCTATCAGCCACACAAACATTGTTACTTTCAATATTGTTACTAAGACTAACATTGCTGACCATGGCGTTAAAAATATTTTGCGTTGAAAGTCTAGCGTTTATATTGTGAGAAAAAATATGAATATTCGTATACACTTTTCCTCCACTAAAATCTGCATTGGCGGCCGCAATATAAACAGTATTATCAACTTTTAGGGCTTGGTAGCCATTGATTTCCAAAGCTTGACCAACTGCTGTAGAATTTGGTGCGTATTTTTTGTACCAATCTTGCACTGACAAATGCTCGCTGTTTGACATCACTCTGACACCAATCACATCAATGCTAGAAGCTAAGGCCGTCACAGTGATGGTATTAGAGGCCGAAGAACGACCGCCATCACTAAAAGCTAGCACACGATAACTATAGATTTGATCAGCTACCACAGCGGCATCGGTAAAGCTAAGTACATTTGCTTCAGTCTCTACTAATTCTTGCCAATCACCGTCGCTTATTTTTCTTTCCAATACAAAACCATCTTCATTGTTAGAATTATCCGCCCAAGTCAGTCTCACGCCATTACTATCATTGTTCACTAAACTCAAAGAGCTTGGCGCACTAGGGATAGCCAAAGCTGCTAAGGCCGGATGCTTAAATTTTTGCGTTAGTTTTTGCCACCAAGATAAAGCTTTATTTTTTAAAGAATTATCTAAAGTAGCGACTACTTGAGGATCAACTACAAAAATAAATTCTTCTAAGGTCGTACCACTAACAGGAGGGGTGATCGGATCAGCTAAATAAGGCAACAAAGGAGAGCCAGCTGTGCCAAAATCTTGGCAATAGTAAGTATCAAAATTGTAAGGTGAACCATTAGCATGATCTGGCAGACTACTAAAATTATAAGGAAATGGCCCTGGATTTGGTCTTGGCCAAGGATTTTCACACATAAATAAATTTACTCTAGTACTACCAGTCGCTTCACCGGCAACATTATCAGAAACCTCAACTAGTAAATTTGTCGTACCATTTTGATTAGTCGCGGTGGCTAAAATCTCTCGGCCACTAGAGCTCACTAAATTTAATAAACTATTGTGCTCTGACCATCGATACTCATCCATTGTCAAAGCTTGTCCACTAGCATCAAAAGCAATTGCAGTATATTTATGTTGGTTGCCGCCTAAACTACTGTCCATATCACCAGCACAATCATTGCGACTACAGCTAAATAAATCTGGATTTGGATCGACGGTCACAAAACTTACCTGACAAGCCTGCTCGGTCGCATCAAACTCCCAGGCATAAAAATCACTAACACCATCTTCGTTGTAATCATAATCAATCTGATCTGGATTTAAGAGCTCATTGTACACACTTTTTGCCGTTGGATACACAACTCCCAAATATCTGCCAGTAGCACTCAAATCTGCTTGTGGATAGAAAATAGCTGTTGTACCACTAACACTGTCAGAAAAACTGTAGCTACCAGCGACTGGGCACCAAAAGAAATCATCTGCTGCTAAACAATCAGCGCTTTCAACAACAGATTTTTTATACAACTTCAAACTGGATTCTAAACTTGATCTATTCATAGGCTGATCAAATCTCACTGTCACTGCTGCATTAAAACAAGCCGGTGTATTAGGATAACGACTCAAAATTTTTGGCACTGAATAAACAGGGCTAGATCCTAAATTGATTTCCAAATCACCTGAATCACTTTTACCTACCGCATTTTGATCGTTATTATAAGCTTGAGAAATAGAAGCTCTGACAGTCACCTCACCGCTAGCTAAGGTTTTCAATGGCGCTTGTGGAGAGATATTCTCGGGAAAATTAACTAAACCAGCAGGATTTGCTGACCATAACCACTTATAATCATCGGCTACCAAAAGTTGTCCAGCTGTACCACAGCTGTTTTCGGCTGAATAAACTTCAGCACTGTAATTAATATCTTCTCCCAAAGTAGTAGACAAATAATTACCTGGGTCAACCACCACTCTATCTACCTGACAATCAGCGGCATCAGAAGTTTCAAATGACCACTCAAAAGCAGGTACTAACTTATAACCAACTATATTTTTGAGATCTACGCTCAAACTGACCAAATATTTTGTTTCTGTTTCTAAACCATCGTGCAACAAAGTCACTTGATCAGCTGCTTGATTGAGTAAAATATCAGTCACTAAATTTCGTTCTACTACATCTGCACAATTATCGTCTAGACATTTTTGTAACAAAATATTATCAGTATTGACCGTAGTCTCATCTAAAGCAGTATTAAAATTCACCCAAACAGCAGCATTAGCACAAGACTGATTACAATCTGGACCATAATCTAAGACACTTAAAATTGCATCTTTAATTTTTGGATAGGCCGAGGAAAATAAACCATTTAAGCTTGCTTGTAAATTGATAGTCGGTGGCACAGAATTTTCTGTCACCTGCAAACCAGTGATTTGCGCGTGCGAAATATTAGCTTGAGTATCTTGAAAACTAATCTGTGCTTTATTGTCATCTCCTGGCACTGGTAGCGACCAAGCGCTCCAGTTATAATCTGAACCACAGACATTACAGTTAGCTGCTTGTGGGCTAGCATAAAAATCTTTAACCCCTTGTACATATAGATCGGCTTGTGGGCTATTGGCTGGCGTCACTTGGATGCTACTTGGCTGACAAGTCGCACCTTGAGTTCTAAAATGCCAAGAAAAATCTGCACCATTCCAAACATCATTACCAATTTCGCTATGAAATTGACCCAGAGTCACTCGATACCAACGATTAGCTTGAAAATTGACACTAGGGTCAAAAACAAAACCCTCGCTATCACTATTTTGATTAATCACACTAATGTCACCCAATAAACTTGCACCGCAAGCAGAATCTTCAAAATTACCACCTTCATTACAAGCTTGCACACTGATATTAGCTTGATCAAAATCTGTATCTTCAACATTGCGAGTAAACAAAGCAATAATATTTGCATCTACATAAGCATCTTGAGAGCTCAAATCATCTAGACCATCTGGCCAAGGTGATGGGGATTGTAAGTTATTTTGACATTGATAGTTTCGTGCCAAAGCAAAAGGCTCAGCTGCGGTAGTAACTGTCCAAGAATAAGAACAAGAACTAGTAGATGGACAAGAACCGGCGGCGGCACAATAATTACCAGCTGTCTGCAAACAACATTCTTGTTCAGAACCACAATCATCATTAACACTACAGCTGTTTACTTGAAAATTTAAAGCATTACTAGCAATATTATTATTTTTAACCACCACCGGCCCAGAAATAGCGCTGTTTGGCACTCTGACATTGACGGTCTGATTGGACCAAGTATTGATATTAGCATTTACTTGTCCACTTGTACTCTGAAAACTCACCACATCTCCCTCAGCTTGGGTGTTGCCAAAATTTTCACCAAACAAAGACACAGCAAACAAGTCATTGGCTGGACCATTGTTTGGCGACATCATACACAAACCTGGGCTAGGATTACCCAGGGTATAACTAAACTCTTTAGTATTAGAAATCTTAGCGTCTACACTGCGTTTTACTGTCACCTGATAATCAGTCTCAGGTCCAGCTAAGGCTGGCACCTTGACCACAATACTACTTGGCAACCAATAGTTAGTAGCGCATTGAGGGGCTAAATTTACATCCGCTAGCACATCTGTGCCACCGCGAGAAAAAGTCACTACTCCTGGTACATTGCCAAAGTTAGAGCCCAAAATAGTGACATACTGCGCTCTAGGACCAGAGTTTGGACTTAGCTCTTGAATGACAGGATTACCACCAGCTAGACTATTGACTGTAAAAGGCAAAGTATTACCAGCTTGGCCACTATTGTTTTGTAGCCAGACTGACAAATTACCAGAGTTTACATTTGGTACTTTTGTTTGCGCTTCGGAAACACTATCAATACTAGTATTGTTACCCAAAATACCCCCAAAAGAAACTTTGTTACCTGTGACAAAATTCAAACCATACAAAGTTACATCTTGATCAAAAAAAGCACTTTCTGGATCAAGCTTACAAATACCCGGTAAGCTTGGGCCATTGTCATAAAATATTTTAAAATTACTTTCTCTTGCTTCAGAATCACGCACCCAAACTTGAGCACCGCTACCTGAAACTGCGTCTTTGACATTTTCTGGCACTACTATCACTATCAGCTCATCAGACCAATAGTCCACACATAAAGCATTTACACTACTAGGATTAATACCTGAAACTTCACCGCCATCATTATTTTGAAAAACAACTGAACCAGGCACATCACCGAAACCACTACCATAAATACTGATAACATTATTTTCTTGGGCGCTATCAGGTGAAATACTATCAATAGTCGGACCATCTTCAGTTAAGCCCGCTGCTTGCAAACAAGCACCAGCATCCACACAAGAATTAAGCGCACAACAACCAGAACTACAATCCAAAACTCCATTAGAGCACTCTACTTGCAAAAATTCTGGATTGGAGATGTCATTGGCTACTTTCACCGTCACATCACTAGATAAGGCCTCAGGCGGAATCTGAGCACCACTAATCAAAGTATCTGACCAAGAATTTATATCATCAAAAGCAATCTCTACTTGATCATTATCTACCCAGCCTTGCATCAAAACAGTAGCTGGCAGATTACCAAATCCCCTACCTTCTATATCTACTCTTTCACCTCTTTTTTCCACCGAAGGACTAATACAAGCGATGCTTGGCCCAGGTTGACCTGCCACAATTTCAAAATAATCAAGTGGCGTATCAGGATACTCAGCGCCATAGCCTGCATCGGAAATCACATTTATCTTATAGTCACCTAGAGCCATGTTTGGCACTTCAACTTTGACCCGATAATAGCCAGGATAATTTCTAGCATCAATCTCTTGCCAAGAAACTTCTCCTCCACAAGAAACTAAACTTGCTAAACTAGAGCCGATTTTGACACTACTATTTGCTCCATAAGGACCAAAATGCCAGCCCTCAATGCTAATATATTGGCCAATGCGAGCAGAATCTGCATCCGGCTTAACTTTACAAACTGCCAAGCTATTTAGATCATCAGGCTCAGGACAAGCCGGTACAAAAAATGGTGGCGGTAAAACTACACCGTTGCCGGGACCAACATTGCCACCACCAGTCGCTTCAGATATTTTACTGATCACAAAACGCGCGATAATAAAAGATGACAAGATGATAATCAGGCCAATCACCGCGCTAGTTAAAATCAATTTAGCTTTTTGGATTTTTTCCGCCTCACCCAGAGAGCTCATCCACATCCAACCACCGTAGATGATAAGAATAAGAGCGATGATGCCTAAAAAGCCTAAAAAAATATTTATTAAGTTGCTGACAATTTCTACCACGCTATTGTCACCCAAGCCCGAATTTGCCAAATCATTCACACCCAGATTCTCAGCCCCTTGAGCAAAGACTTTATTGACAGCAAAAACACTAAAGTTCAAACTGAGAAATAAAGTGTAAAATATTTTTTTAATCATTTTTTTAAAAAATTTAGATTTTTATTTTAGTTACCTACACAATTTGCACCCGCACACTCAGGGTCATTACAGACACAAGAGCTACCACTCGGATCATTACAAGTACAAGGTTTAAAACAATTTTGTAAAGTATCTTGAATATCAGAACCTAAAGTAGGCTGATATTGCGTCAAAGGCTCTAGCTTGTCATGATAAATTTTTAGATCTCTGCCCCCAGAAACACCGAGCCAATAATTAATTGCAGTATTTGGTAAACGCACAAAAGAGACATTTTCAGAATTAATCGAAGAAGCGAGTAAATTTTTATTGAAACTTGTCTGAATCGGCGCCTCAAGGTCAATGGCATTATTATCTTGCATTTGACTGATTTGTGGTGCTATCAAATCAATAGTGTTGTTAGTAGAAAAAGACCAAGAATAATCCCCGCCAGCAACATCATCATCGTCTCCATCTAAAGCATTATCAGCCATGTCTTTGATATTGTCCGTCACTAAAGCCACAAAATCAGCATTGGCTTCCAAACAATAAACATTGCCACCACAAGAATTAGTACCACATAAATTGTCTGTCAAAAATTCTACAGTTTGGTATTGGTTAGAAATCAAATACTGACCGTTGATAGTATCAGAACCTTGTTTGACAGTGATATTGGTAAAATCTGGAGCACTGTTGTCATATTGCCCAGAAGCAAATAAAGGATTAACGCTTTCGGAAAAATTTATCTGCACCACGGTGTTACGTGGATTGACAGAAGAAGCGACCGGCACTACTGAGCTAATAGTTGGTGGCGTTAAATCAATTTGGTTGCTGACACTAAAATCCCAATCATAGCCGTTAAGACCAAAGGCTAAATCACCATTTTCTTTTTCAATTTCATTACTGAAAGCAAAATTGTAGCTTGTCTGACCATTGACACTGCCTAGATGAAAACTTGCGTCCGTATCATAAGGATTTAGACCTAAAATTTTATTGTCTTCACTTAAAGTAGCTCTTAATTTGCTGTTATCAAAAGGCACATCATTGCTAGTGTCTACTAAAATAATGTTGTCTGGGTGAGCACAAAAATCAAAATCACAGCCACCACCAGAGACCAATAAATCCTCTCTATTGATAGGCTCTTTAAAAGTTATATAAATATTGGTGTTGCGTGGCACATCAACAGCATTACGCGCAGGATAGTGATTTTCTATCACCCCACCACCGATACCGATGCCACCATGATAACCGCCTCCGTCTATATTACCATTGCCGTTGCCACCAGTTGATCCATAAATCTGAAAAATAATAAAGCGAGCAATCGCATAGGAACTCAAGATAATCACCAGACCAATCACAGCATTGACTAGAATTTTTTTGGCTTTATCTATTTTTTCCGCATCACCCTGAGAAGTCATCCAGATCCAGCCACCATAAAAAATAATCAAAACCACTAGAATGCCCAAGACCCCCAAAACGACATTGACCAAATTGGTGATAATATCTCGTAGATCATTGGTACCTAGGCCCGAATTTGCCAAATCATTGACGCCTAAATTATTAGCATTTTGTGCTAAACTCAAATTTGGTAACAAAAAAATAACTGCTATAAAAATAATTAGAAAAACAGTTATTTTCTTTAGTTTAAGCATGGTAATTTTTGTTTTAAAAAATAAATTAATTAGCTAATTTAGCTTTTACTATTTTTTGTAAAATCTGACCATCAGCCTGTCCATCTGTTTGTTGCATCACTTCTTTCATCACTTGACCAAAATTAGTCGCACCTGAGGCTATTACTTGCGCAACGATTTTTTCTAAATCTTGCTCAGACATCTGTGGTGGCAAATAAGCTACTAAAATTTCTGCTTCAGCTTTTTCGTTCGCTGCAAGCTCAGGACGTCCACCATTTTCAAAAGAAACAATGGCATCATTTCTTTTTTTAAGCTCACGCTTAATGACTGCCAAAATTGTATTGTCAGCCAAATCTATTTCTGCCACTCTATCGTTGATTGCTTGGTTTTTGATAGCTGATTTTAGCATTCTCAAAACTGATAAGTCTAAAACTAGCTTGTTTCTCAAAGCATTCTTAAAATCCTGTTCAATCGTTTCTAATATAGTCATAAATAATCATCACTAGCTCACTTATCTTTAATGAAAAAGACAAGCAAGAATTAATGACTATTTGTAACGACGAGTTAGGAAATCATCTAATTTACCGATTCGTTTTAAATAATCTATTTTTTGCGTCATACTATTGCGTCGCAAAGCACTTTCTTTTTGCTCAAGTTTGGAAACTTTTGGCTTATGGAAACGTACTTTTTTGGCTTGCAAAATCTTGCCGCTTTGGATAGTTTTTTTAGTGAATCTACGAATTAGACTTTCAAAAGACTCTCCGTCCTTTTTCTTCACTTCTAACATACTATCACCTACCTTTCTGATATTTTTAAATAACATGATGGAATAAAGGTTTAGCTCTTTATTCCTCTATTATAATGACAAATTTTTTGCAAAAAGTCAAGATAAATAAAAATCACCCCTTTGTGGATAAGTCACTGTTTATTATCCTCTGAGGGGTGATTAAAATTGATAACTATTTACTCTTTTTTAGGACTTTGGCAATCAACTGATGCTCAAGTCTTTTTTTAACTTCTTTGACAACTTTTTTATAGTCAACTGTTTCTTGGACACCATTTTCCATGTCTCTGATCAAGATTGTGCCATCAACGATTTCTTTCTGACCCAAGATCAAAGCATACTTAGCTTTACGCCTATCAGCTGACTCTAACTGATTTTTCAAACCGGTTTTAGAAATATCTTCTGAAACAGCGATACCGCCAGCTCGTAGTTCATTCATCAAGCTCAAACTTTTTTTACGAGCCTCTACACCAAGTTGTGCGATATAAACATCAGGACAAAATACTGGAGGCAAATCTACTTTGTTTTCTCTCATTTTATTAAGCACTCTTTCCACTCCACAAGCAAAACCTACAGCTGGAGTCTGACGACCACCTAAAATCTCCACCAAAGCATCATAACGACCGCCGCCACCCAAAGCTTGAAGCTTACCTTCTTCATCAGTTTCCACTAGCTCCCAAGTAGTTTTGGAATAATAATCCAAGCCCCTGACAATTTTTGGATTCAAAACATATTTGACATCCATTTCATCTAAATATTCCAAGACAGCCGTAAAATCTTTGTTACAAGACTCACACAAATGGTCCACGGTCTGTGGAGCATTTTGACCCAAGTCTTGACACTTTTTTATTTTACAATCCAAAATTCTCAAAGGATTTTTTAATAAACGCTTTTGGCAGTCAGCACACAAATCTTTTTTATTATCTTTAAAATACTGGGTCAAAATTTTTAAATATTTTGGACGGCAAGCATCGTCGCCAATGCTATTGACTTGTACTTCGGTATTGAGGCCTAGTTCTTTCAAAATAAAATAAGACATACTGATCACTTGCGCATCTATGACAGGATCATTTTCACCCAGAACTTCAAAACCAAATTGCCAAAATTGGCGATAACGGCCAGCCTGAGGCTTGTCATGACGAAATTGTGGAGCAAAATAAAACAATTTGACTGGCTGTGGCACATTGAGCATACCGTGTTCAATGTAGGCTCTGACTATGCCCGCAGTATTTTCTGGTCTTAAAGATAATTTTTCTCCACCCTGGTCAACAAAAGAATACATCTCTTTGGCTACCGCATCAGTTTCTTCACCAACTGCACGCTTAAACAAAGCCGTCGCTTCCACAATCGGAGTATCAATGTAGCTAAAACCATAATCTCTGGCCATCAAAAAAACTTTTTCGCGGATAAAGAACCAAATATTTTCTTCGTTTGGTAAAATATCTTTCATACCCTTAACTAATTGAATGGGCGTTTTTTTGCTTTTTTTAGGAGTAGACATAAAATTAAACTTAAAGTTTATCTTAATAATTTGGTAAATTAAAGGTTGAAATTTTATTTACAGGCCAACCACGAAACCATACCCTACCAATAATATTGTCTTTATTCAAGGCTTTGAAATAACGAGAATCTTGGCTCACTGGTCTATTGTCACCTAAAACAAAATATTCATCGTCTGCCAAAGAAAGCTCTGAAAAATTACTAGCTGATAAATCACTGATATAATCTTCTTCCAAAACTTGCTCGTTAATAAAAACTTTGCCAGACTTAATTTCTACTTTTTCACCTGGCAAGCCAATCACACGCTTAATATAGTACTGTCTGGTATTGTTTGGGTTGCGGAAAACTATCACTTCACCTCTTTGAGGCTCTTGGAAACGATAAGAAATCTCATCAATGATCAAATATTCTTTATCATGAAAGTTTGGCTCCATTGAAGCGCCTTCAACATAAAAAGGCTGGATCAAAAACATTCTCACCGGCAAAATAATCGCCAATGAAATCAAAACTACCTTTAAAATGTCAAATACGAAGCGCCCAAACTTTTTGGCAGAGGCCAAAATGATGTTTTCATTTTCTGAAGAAAATTTATCTAAATTTAGATCCTCAGGCTCCACGGCCTTAATTTCTTCATTCTTAAATTTTGTATTTTCCATATATTAATTGAACAAAATCATTATACACAACCTGCCAGCTTAAGGCAAACACCTCAAGAGGCCATATTTGACGAAAAGGCCTAAATCCTTGTATAATACAAATACTTTGCTTAAAATAAAACAATTGCCAGTATATAAATGTCCCCTTCTGACTTCACAAAAAGACAAATCAATTTTATAGAAAAAGACCACCAAATAGAGCTTCAACCAAGCCACGAAAGCACTCAGCCACAAGGGCCTGAAGTACACAAAAGTCATGGTCGCTATAAGCCAAAACAAAGGAAAAGACTTTCCTATTTTTTTATATTTTCTATCATTATCCTAGGGTTTCTTGGCAATATTTTGGCTGGTGGCAACAATAGTTTTTTGTCAGGCGTCAAAAATAGCTACCTGATCAGACAAATTTTTAATATCGTTGCTCCCAGTGAAAAATACCTTCAAGGCGAAAAAGAAGACCGAATTAACTTTTTGCTCCTTGGTATGGGCGGACCTGGGCACAGTGGCCCATTTTTGACCGATACTATCATTTTGGTCAGCTTTCAACCCTCTACCAAAAAAGCCTCTATGATCTCCCTACCACGAGACATGATAGTCCCGATTGCACCAAATAATTACAAAAAAATCAATAGCGTCTATAGCATCGGCAAAAACAACAACGACCAAGGGGCCCAGCTGATAAAAGAAGTGGTATCCAAAACTTTTGACTTACCAATTCATTATTTTGCTTCTGTGGACTTTCAAGGCTTTGTGGAAATTATCGATGCCCTAGGGGGCATAGATGTGACGGTAGACAAAACTTTTACTGATTATCAATTTCCGACCGAAGACTTCAAATATCAAGTCATTTCTTTTGAGGCTGGCGAACAGGAACTAGATGGCTTAGATGCTTTGCGTTTTGCTCGCTCACGTCATGGCAACAATGGTGAAGGCTCAGATTTTGCCCGCAGTATACGCCAACAAAAAATCTTAAGCGCCCTCAAAGATAAAATCACTTCTTTTAATACTTTGATCAACCCAAAAAAAATTACCGACCTTTTTTCCTTGGTCAATCAATATACCCAAACAGACCTCGAGCCCTGGGAAGCTGTCAAACTAGTCCACATGGTCAAAGGCATAGACAAACAAAAAATTATCAATCAATCAATTGACGATAGGCCAGGTGGATTTCTTAAAGCCGGCATTGCTCTAGACGGAGCTTATATTTTGCAACCAATCACAGGCAATTTTGAGCAACTCCAAAAATTGGTCGCTAATATTTTGGAATTTAGTCACGATCAAGAAGAAAATCCTACTATCATCATTCAAAATGGCACCACTGTACCTGGACTTGCTTTACAAGCTTTAAATCACTTGAGTTACATAGGATATGACGTTTTGCGCTATGGTAATTCCAAAAGTCAAGATAAAAACAAAACCATTGTCTATGATTATACAAAAACAAAAAATAAAACTGCCCAAAGTTTGGCAAAAATATTTAGCACTCAAGTAGAGACAAATATCCCCGAAGAATACAATAGTACTAAAATTGCTAGTGAATGGAATATCAAAGATGAAAATGGTAATCTAAAAACTTTGGATTTTCTGATCATTTTGGGTACTGACCAAATTATTGATGATAAAGCCGAATTATTAACCACCATTGATCCTAATTTATTAAACGCTTCCACTACCAGTTCCACACCTGATTTTGCAAGCACAAGTCCAGAGCTGGAAGAAAATTAAATAACAACAATATGTCCAAACTATACAAAGTAGCCATCGTCGGTAGAATCAATGTTGGTAAATCAACTTTATTTAATAAGCTTATTTCCCAACAAAAAGCCATCACCTCCACAGTAGCCGGCACCACTCGTGATCGTAATTATGCTATTTGTTCTTGGCGTGATCTTGATTTTGAAATTATAGACACTGGTGGTTTAAATGAAGAGACCAATGACATTGATAAAGAAATTACTAAACAAATTTTTTTAGCCGCCAAAGAAGCTGATTTGATTCTTTTTGTGGCTGATATCAAAGCTGGCATCATGCCGGACGATAAAGTGCTCATAAAAAAACTAAAATCTTACAAAAAAGAAACTATTTTAGTACTCAATAAAACTGACAACAACAAACTGAGAAATCAAAGCGCTGAATTTTATAAACTCAATCTAGGTGACCCTCAGCTAGTCTCAGCTGCCAATGGTGTCGGTACTGGCGATTTGCTAGATGTCATCGTCTCTAAACTTAAAACTTCCAAGAAACCTAGTAAAAAAGCCACCAAAACTGACGAGGGCCGAGTCATCAAAGTGGCCATTGTCGGACAACCAAATGTCGGTAAATCTTCTTTGGTCAATGCCTTGTTAGGCGAAGAAAGACTGATAGTTTCACCAACCGCTCACACCACCCGCGACGCTCAAGATATTACTATCAATTATTTCAAACAAAATATCACCTTTATTGACACCGCTGGTATGCGTCGCAAAAGCACCAAGGCTATCAATCCTTTTGAAAAACAAAGTGTGGCCCAAAGTTTTGAAAGTATCAAAAGAGCTGATATCGCCATCTTGATGCTAGATGCTCAGGAAAAAGTAGAGTTCCAAGACAAACGCTTAGCCAAAGAACTAGAAGAAGCTGGTGTAGGTATAATTATTCTAGTCAACAAATGGGATCTTATCACTGACAAAGATACTGACACTGCCCAAAAATTTATCAACTACTACCGCGCTCAAATTCCTTTTATTCCTTGGGCCCCGATATTTTTTACTTCTGCCACCACCAAAAACAATCTCCACAAAATCTTCCCTACCATCATCGATGTTTATAAAGAAAAATTCAAAAGCATTGACGACAATGCCTTGAGCAAACTATTACAAAGAGTGGTCAAAAAACACAAACCATCTCGAGGCAAGGGCACACAACATCCATACATCTATACTTTGAAACAAAAAAAAGTAAACCCACCTACCTTTGCTTTGAAAATAAACTTTAAGGCGCAAT
>JAGORJ010000027.1 GCA_018062885.1 Patescibacteria group bacterium
AGTTTGCCTTTGTTTAAAATAGTTTTACCCAGTGGCAAATATAGTTTGCCATGGCGAGCTTCACGAGTCGGGATCACACAGTCAAACATATCGACGCCGAGTTTGACGGCTTCTAAAATATTTTCTGGATAGCCAACGCCCATTAAGTATCTAGGTTTATTGGCTGGTAAGGCGGGCGTGGTGTATTGCAAGACTTTGTACATCACATCATTAGTTTCACCGACAGCGAGGCCGCCGACCGCAAAACCATCGAAATCAAATTTTGTCAGTTCACTAGCGGAACGCAAACGCAAATCTTGAAAATCCGCACCTTGGACAATACCAAAAATTAATTGTTTTTTGATTTTGGCAGATTTTTTATTGAGCTGTTGTTTGTATTTAAAAGCCATCTCTGCCCAACGAGTAGTGCGCTCGAGAGCAAGGACCGCATCCTCGCGCTTGGCAGGCAAACCGATACACTCATCTAAGACCATCATGATATCTGAATTAAGCGCTACTTGGATGTCGATGACTTTTTTGGGATTCAAAATATGTTTAGAGCCATCAAGATGAGACTGGAAAGTGATGTTGTCACCTTTGATAGTGCGGAGTTTAGCTAAAGAAAAAACTTGGTAGCCACCCGAGTCAGTCAAAATCGGTAAATCACTTTGCATAAAATTATGCAGACCGCCAAATTTTTGTAAGATTTTGACGCCTGGTTTGAGATAGTTATGATAAGTGTTTGATAATATAATTTCCGCTCCCATGTCTTTGACGTCTTGGACAGTCAGACTCTTGATCGCCGCTTTGGTAGCAATCGGCATAAAAAAAGGACTAGACACCTGCCCGTGAGCAGTGTCTAGTGTGGCTAAGCGAGCCTTTGACTTTTTGGAAGTTTTTAAGAGTTTAAACATGAAAAAATTATTGTACTAAACCAACTGGCTTACTACTTTCAGCCACTACATCAGAAGTTTTCAAAGCCTTGCTTTTGACCACGACTTCTTCACTGCCATAGGCATTGGCAGACACGGTATTCAAAAGCAACATCGCTTGACCCTTGTCAGAACTAGCTGGCTCGATCTCAATCATAAAAGAAGCAGTCACCGGTAATAACAAATCTTGCAAATCATTTAGAGCCCAAGTCAAAGTTTTGCTTTCCTCATCAAAGGTCAAAGTGCCCTCTTGGATCTCTGTTTCTCCCGCAAAAGCAACATCAGGAGGCAAGGTAGTTTTGACTGCCACTTGCTCAAAGTCACCTGTTGACTGTGGCAAAGACCAAACTACTAAGTACTGAGTTTTTTCACCAACCTGTGGAGGCAACATACCCGTACCGACGCGGCGACCACCCAGGTGCCAATAAATACCATTGTTAAAAGTCAGATTTTCACCGACATTGACTTGGGAAACATTTTCTAGCTGCTCCCAATTTTCTAAACCACTAATATTCATTTGGATGATATTTTCCAAAATTCTTTCTGGCTGAGGAGTGGTAACCAAGTCAGCTGACCAAGTAAAGACTTTTTTCTCGCCAGCTTTCCATTCGGCTAAAGTGGCATCTTGGTCTTTGGACCAGCCGATTCTGTCTTCTAGGTATTCACCGACTGTTTCCAAACTTCCCCAGTTTAACAAGCCACCAGCTAAAAGCGCCGTCACCTCAACATCTTTGACATCACCTTCACTGACATTGGTGATCTCCAGCTGATAACGCAAATCATCACCCCAATCGGCTTGCTGATCACCAGCTTTGCCGTTGATACTCAAATTCATTTCAAATTTTGGATTGACTACGATGATTGGATGCTCTGCTCTCATCAAACGACGGAATTTTTCTGAAACCATTTTACCGACCTCAACTACCAAAAGTTGATCAGTCTTGCTGTCTATACCAAAATTACCTTTCAAGATAATTTCTTTTGATTCATTAGGCTCGAGTGAGCTCACCCAATACTGCGTTTCTTTGGCTGGCTCGACGCTGACAGTATTCCAATCATCTGGATACAAAATATCCAAATACAAATCAGTCAAAGCTTCGCTAGTCAGATTACGGTACACTACTTTTATTTCCTGTTCGTTTTCTACCAAAGTTTTATCTTGCGCAAAAACTTCTAGCTCAATTTTTTGGTCAATAATTTTAGTAGACACTGTTTGCTTAGCGACAAAGTCTGAGTGAAAATTTGTAGGCTGATAACCAAGACTAAAAACAGCGTCATGTGTATCATCTTTACGACCAACAAGCTGGCCCTTTATTTCCAAAGTCTGTGTTTGTCCAGGATTGAGGTCTGACAGCAACCAAGTTTTGGCATTTTCATTTTCAGGAGCAACTGAAGCCTCATCAAAATAAAAGCCAGCTGGCCAGTAGACACTCAGCTCCATCGCAGTCAAAGCGACTTTGTCTAAATTGCTGTACTCTACTTTGTAAACAACTTCATCACCAGACACGATCTTGTCAGCTACGGAAACTTCCATTTTCAAACTTTCTGTGACATTGCTGTCATTTCGGCCATTCCAATACAAAAATCCCGTGGCCGCTGCCACAAACAAAAGAAAAAAGAAAAACAATAAGCCACCTCTGCCTTTAGGCGCTTTTTTGAAAGTGCGGTATTCTTGAGGCACATCTTTTTTGACAGCAGCACGTCTCAATGGTGGCGCTTCATAAGATTGAGATTGTTTACGTGGAGCTGATCTTTTGACTGAGTCTAAATTTTGTTTTTTAACCATAAATAAATAATTTTAATGCTTTTGATGGACGGTCATAAACTTCCTGATAATACGCTTGGGAAGCTTGCAACCATTCTCTGTTTAATTCTGGATTTAAATTTAAATCCAGGGAATCTTTAAGTGCTAATTTCAACACTCCTCTTAAGAATTGTAGCAGATCTGGGCTAATTAAAAAAGTGCCCGACAAATCATGTTTGTGGCACACCAAACCTCTGCCCGGCAAATAAGCGCCATTGTCTATCGCTTGCTGACAAATAAAACAATGGTCAAGCTGTGGTTGCCAGCCACTCAAAGATAAAAATTTCCACAGAAACACCCGCACCAAAATCATTTTATTTTCATTGGTTAATTGAGTGTCATTGAGCAAAATAAACATCTCCTCCAAAAGATTAAACTCAGCGAGTTTGGCGCCACTGGAGAGCTCTCCCAAAAATAGTTCAACTACTGATGAGGCTAAAGATAAATTTTTTAAGTCCGTGCGCAAATTACTATAGTCTTTAAGCAAATGCACGCCAGCTAAATGATCCATTTTGCCACGACCAATCATGACACGTACTTTGGCAAAAGGCAAAAGGTGTCCAGCTAACTTTGAGCTTGATTTAGCTGCTGCTCGCACCAAGACTGTAATGACACCTTCGTGAGGAGTAAATAAATAATACAATTTATCTGCCTCATGCCAAGGTATAGCACGCAAAACAAAAGCGTCAGTTTTGAAAGTCATTTATTTTAATCCTAAAATAATTTGCTCACCATTTATTTCACAGCTTTGTTTTTGCGTGAGGCTTTCGCTATCCGTGATAGCAATCAAATCAGCGGCCGAAGTATTTTTAATCAGCTCAGCTTTATATTTAACAATCACTCGCAATAAAGTTTCTGAGTTTGTCTGATAAGTTTCAGTGGGTCTGTCACTTGGTTGTAAACCTGACTCTTTACGCAAAGCATTGATAGAGCGGATAAGCTCACGCAAAATGCCCTTGTCTTTCAAGTCATCACTTAAATTGCTATCTAGAGATATTTTGAGATTATTTACTTCTTGTTGTAGCCAGCCGCTAGCTGAGGACACCTCAGTCACTGTTTTGACTTGCTCGACATTGAGCTCGTCAGCCAATAAGTCCAAATAAGCCTGACTTAAGTTTGCGGTGATTTCTAAACTAGCTAATGGTTGTCTGACTTTGAGATTAGCCGTTGCTCTCAAGGCATGACTTGCTTCGACAATGTCACGAGCGGCTTGCATTTCCGTCAAAAGATTTTCCGTATTTTCGATCTCAAGACCCGCTGACCAAGCTTCTAGATGGACAGAACTTTGAGGATGAAACTCTTGCCAGAGAATTTCTGCCGTCATCGGAGTAAAAGGAGCAATGATTTTAGCAAAGTTTTCTAAAACAAAAGCTAAAGTGTTTAGAGCCTGCTGTTTATCAGCTTCATCATCACCTTTAAATCTTTCTCTGCTTCTACGCAAATACCAAGTAGAAAGTTCATCCACAAAATCAAAGATTGGACGAGTGGCACGAACAAGATTGTACTCTTTCATCGCGGTTTCCACTTCGCTGTGCAAATTATTTAATTTTGCCAAAATCCAAAGATCCAAAATATTTTTTAGATCAGCTATCACAAATTCGCTATTTTTACTTTCTGCCTTAAACATCTGATAAAAACTCAAAACATTTTGCAACAAAGCCGTAAAACGACGATAGACCACTGACAAATCTTTTTCCGAGAAAGATAAATTTTCTGCCAACATCACAGGAGAAGACAAAAGATACAAACGCAAAGCATCAGCACCATATTTATCAATCATCAAAGTTGGTTCTGGATAATTTTTTAACTTCTTGGACATCTTCTTACCATCTTCAGCCAGCACAATGCCGTTGACGATCACATTTTCAAAAGCCGGACCATTTTTGAGAGCAGTACCTAAAGTATGCAAATAATAAAACCAAGCACGAGTTTGATCTACACCTTCAGCGATAAATTTTGCTGGGAAAGAATGGTCAAACTTTTCTTTATTTTCAAAAGGATAATGCATCTGGGCGTAAGGCATAGAGCCGGAATCAAACCAAGTGTCCAAAACATCAGGCACACGCTTCATTGTGCCTGAGCATTTATTGCAAGCAAAAGTTATTTTATCAACAATGTGTTTGTGAATATCCATCACTGTTTGACCGCTAGCTTTTTCGAGATCTGCGACTGAGCCAAAGACTACCTTGTCATCACACTCACTACATACCCAAATCGGCATAACAGAAGCCCAAAATCTTTGACGAGAAATTGACCAATCACGAGCACCTTCAAGCCACTGACCAAAACGACCAGCTTTGATATGCTCTGGTGTCCAGTTTATTTTTTCTGCTTCTTTCAAAGCTTCCGCTTTTATTTTGGTCACTGCCACAAACCAAGATGAAGTGGCGTAGTTGATCAAAGGAGTGTCACAACGCCAGCAATGTGGATAGCTGTGTTCATATTTTTCTTTGGCAAACAATAGATTTTTGCTGGCTAAGTATTTGATGATAGCCACGTCTGTGCTTTGGACATCATCTTTGGGTTTGACATGCAGTCCTGCAAAATCAGTCGCCTCTGCCCTGATGACACCATCCATACCAATGTGTTGCACAAAAGGCAGATTTTTTTCTTTGCCTAAGTTCATATCATCTTCACCAAAAGCCGGAGCAATATGCACCACGCCGACACCGTCTTCAGTGGTGACGAAGCTAGCTGTCACTATTTGCCAACCATTTTCTCTATTGGCTAAATTTTCGTCAGCAGAATAGTAGTCAAATAAAGGCTTATATTTTTTGCCAACTAAAGCCTGGCCTTTAAACTCTTCAATAATTTTAAATTCTTGACCAGCAAATATTTGCTCAAGTTTTGCTTTGGCTAAAATAAATCTCACTAAGCTTCCAGTGCCTTCATCTTTTTTTTCTACTTTTACATAATCTATCTCAGCGCCGACAGCCAAAGCGACGTTAGCCAGCAGTGTCCAAGGTGTGGTAGTCCAAGCCAAAACAAAGGTACCTGGCTCATCGACTAATTCAAATTCAGCCGTGACTGATAAATCTTTGATATCTTGGTAGCCATCAGCTACTTCATATTGTGACAAAGTAGTTTCGCAGCGAGGACAGATGTGCATGGAGCGATAATCCTGATAAATCAAATCTTTGTCCCATAAAGATTTGAACACCCACCAAACAGATTCCATAAAGTCTAAATCCATGGTGCGGTAAGCATTTTTCATATCTGCCCAACGACCAAAACGATTCATTGTTCTCTCCCATTCAGGCACATAGCTCAAAACATTGGCGCGACAAAGTTCGTTGAATTTATCAACACCCAAAGCTTCGATTTCTTTTTTGGTTTTGGAACCTAATTCTTTTTCAACAATGTTTTCAATTGGCAAACCATGACAATCCCAACCCCACTTTCTCTCCACACGGTAGCCCTGCATAGTCCAAAAACGAGGCACTACATCTTTCATCAGGCCAGAGACCAAATGTCCATAGTGTGGCAAGCCAGTAGCAAAGGGCGGGCCATCATAAAAAAGATAGTCACCTTTAGGCGCTAGTCTTTCGACTGATTTTTGAAAAGTCTGATCTTTATCCCAAAAATCCAATATTTCTTGCTCTTGATCTTTAAAGTTTGCCATAAAAAACAATAATACTAAGGTAAAATTTATTCTAGCCCAAAGTCATGGTT
>JAGORJ010000009.1 GCA_018062885.1 Patescibacteria group bacterium
TATTACCATCGTCACAAGTTTCTCCTTCTTCTTCAATGGCATTACCACAAACTACTTCTGGTTCTACTTCTACTGGTGGGGGTGGAGTACCACCTTGACCACCACCTCCGCCGCCACCGCCTCCTCCATTGTTACCTGGAGCTACTTCTGTCTGACAAGATGAAGAGCAACCATCACCATTGCTAGTATCACCATCATCACATTGTTCACCACTTTCCGTCAGATAGTTACCACAGGTAGGGCCTGAAGCATATTCAAGTAAGCCTATGTCTGGTCCTTGACCTTGATAAGTAGTGTTATTGATGCCTGCAAGTGTCATGGCACTATCTATGGCTGGAGAGTTGGATTGTAGGTTGAAGTTATTGGAAGCAAAGTCAGTAAATAGTGGATTAGTTTGGAGAGAGGAGGATTCTTGATTACCAGAGGCTGTTCTAAAAGCTGCTAAACTAGGGTATTCCTCATCCTGATAAATATATACTATTGAACTAGCGCTTGGAGCATAATAAATATTATTTTGATACACGTTTGATGAATGGTCAATGTCTATTGCCAAATCATTCATCTGTACTTTATCTGAACGCGTAGAATAAAAAATATTATTTACTACTTTATTGTTAATCATCGAAGATAAAGATGTATCTGTGTTTTGAGCTAACATATCCAAGCCCATAGCTATTTTACCTGCAAAAATGTTATGCGCAATAACATTATTTTTTAAAGTCTGGCCTTCACCATCATACATGTAGCCTGCGTCAGCCTTTCTTCTTTCTGAGTCTTCGACGCCAGAAAAAATATCTAAAAATTTATTTCTGATTATTTTACTATTATCTGTACCGCCGATGGCAAAGCCTCTACCGTTTTCAGCATAAAAAGTATTATCATACACATTGATACCATCTGTTTCATCTAGCCATATGGCAAAGTAAGCTGAAATATTTGGATGATTGTTATAAGAGCTGTAGCGTACTGTGTTACTATAAACATCAAATCTTCTAAGCTTACTATTGAAAGAGCCCTCAAGTAAAATACCATTACCACCTTGATAGCTAACAGAATTATTAAAAATTTGATTGTCAGACCCTTTTTGAAAACCCATACCAGAGTTAGCTGAGTGAGCTCCATTATATTCCAAAGTATTACCACTGATAATGCCTTGTGCTAGATAATTAAAGGCTAGGCCATTAGATTTATTATTTCTTATAGTATTGTTTTGTACTGTAAAGTAAGCTTTATAATAGTCATCCCAAGGCTCAACTGCTCGGCCATCATAGCCCCCACTTAAGCCACACATAGATGAACAACCATCGCCATTGGTCGTATTACCATCATCACATTGCTCTGGATTAGTTTCGTAATCCGAACTTATTAACCAGTTATCCAAAACACCGTCACCACAAACTGGCTTGATAAAACCATTTAAATATAACCCCGTCAACTGATTATTCTCTATCAAACTATTTTTGATAACAATATGATGAGCAGAGCCACCGCTGACATAGCCAAAACGAGCATGATCATAGCTATCTACATTATCAAAAGTAATGTGATGCACAAAGTCATTACTGTGAGCGCTAAACATTGCCCTGTCCCCATCTAACATCACTCCTTGCGTACCGTGTTTTAACTCTATGTTAATCAAATTCAAATAATACGCTGGCCGATTTGTACCATAGCCAAAACGAAAAACTTCTTCACCTTGTATTTCTAATAAATGGTTCCCCGGTGTATCACCTGATGCAAATTTTAAATAAACGAGTTCCCCTGCCTCAGTACTCTCATTTATTTGATAATAAAATTCTCCAGCTTGATCCAAATATTCTATTTTACCCATCAAATGATAAATAGCATCTGTATAAGGACCAGCGCTTAAAACATCATCAGCATAAAAATAAGCTCTACCAGTTTGGGTATCTACTGATTCTATTTTGTGACGATCGCCATAGAGGTCTCTGCCTAAAAATTCTACTGTAGCATCTATGACTAGTTCTGGACTTTGATTATATAAATCTATTAACTCGGCGTCTTCTATATATGTGCCATCACCGCGAGCGTCTATCATAAAACTACCAGAGTTTGGATAATGAGCCTCTGTTAATATTTCTCCATCTTGATAAATTTTTCTATTTTCAAAATAATTTACCACACTAGAAATATCTGCACTAGTATAGACATCAGATCCAACTGCTTGCCAGTCATCCAAAATAACTGCTCCAGAGGCTATGACTTTTTCCGAGTTATAGGCCCTGATGGTATTACGTCTATCATCGCTAGCACCAAATGGCCAAGTAGTAATTCTGCCATAATAAGTGCCTTCACGGATATATATGGTATGCCCACCGATTTCAATAGTAGTATTATCTTGTAGTGCTTTGATAGCCACTAAACCATCTTTGAAACTTGGCCAAGCTTCAATTCCCGAAGAAACACCACAAGATCTAGAAGCAACAACATAGTTCGTGCAATAAGCACCTAACTGATTATCGATATAAAAAGTCTGAGATGCTAAAGCCGCTTTAAGTGGTATCTGGTCTTTATAAGAAAACCAAATATTAAACAAAGAAAAAACTAAAATTGCCAGCAGACTGACAATGATTCTGTTTTTAAAAGTATCCTCTATTAGCTTAAAATGTTTCATTTTATTAAACTTAGTATAACATTTTTAGCTATAATAAAAAAGAGCAAATCATGCTCTTTTTACCACTCGTCAATATCAGGCAAAAACTGCCCAGGCTTAATTTTTTTATTCTTTTGAGACGAAGAAGCGACGCTGTCTTCCTCCCAAAAATTGTCAGTAACATCTTCAAAAGAATATTCTAATCTTTCTGTTTGTGAAACTATGCTGGTACGAGCTAAGTGATTCAAATTTAAAAAATCAAAAGCAATATCTTGCACAAAAGGACTGACTTGAAAACTCTTGTAGCCATCATAAGAAAACTGCGACATCGGATAAGTAAGATACAAATATTTTTTTGCCCGGGTGACTGCCACATAAAACAAACGTCTTTCTTCCTCTTGCTCTACTTCTGTTTGCGCCAAAGGATGAGGCAATGATTTGTTAGTCAAGTTCATCAAAAAAACCGCCTGCCATTCTAGGCCTTTGGCCTGATGAATAGTACTTAAGATAACTACATCAGTCTGGGTTTTAGCAGAATGCTTGACGTCTTCAATACTAAATTTTTCTTGCAAAGTGACCTCGCTCAAAAATTGGGCTAAATCTTGATAGCTAGAAGCAAAGATGGCCAACTGCTCTAAATCTTCTTGACGCTGACGATAATCAGGATACTGTGACTGTAAATAATCTTGATACTCTTTGAGCACTAGTCTGATAAGTTCTGAGGGATTTGAATCTTTTTGGCTAAACAAATTTTTTAAACAAATATTTATCTGCTGCCAACTAGTCAAAGCTTTGCTGGATAAATTAATTGCAAGGGTATCTAAGTCTGCCAGTGACTCTAAGGTAGCGACCAAATGATAAAGCTTTTGCGCAGTCGATGGCCCAATGCCTGGATATAAATTTAAAATTCTAGCCCAAGAAACTTCATCTTGGGGATTGGCTAAAATTTTTAGCCAAGCCAAAACATCTTTGACATGAGCTCTGTCAAAAAATTTCAAACCTCCCCGCATCTGATAAGCAATCCCTCTTTTGTTTAGCTCCATTTCTAAGTTTTGCGAATGATGAGAAGCTCTGAATAATACTACTATCTCTTGGGCTGACAAACCTTCAGCTTGCAAGCTCTCTATTCTATCGGCAATCCACTTGGCTTCACGCAAATTATTTTCAAAAGCTATCAACTCTGGTTTGGCATAAGATGATAAAACTGCGTTTAAATTTTTGGCAAACTGATTGCTGTTGGCCGCGATAATTTGATTAGCCAAAGACAATATCTCTGGTGTAGAGCGATAGTTTGTTTCTAATTTGTATGTCTGACACTGAGGAAAAACTTTGGGGAAATCCAAAATATTTTGAATATTGGCCGCCCGAAAAGAATAGATACTTTGCGCATCGTCCCCTACCACCAAAACATTTTGGTGACTTTTACTTAAGTTAAAAATAATCTCTGCTTGCAAAGTATTGGTGTCCTGATACTCATCCACCAAAATATAATCCCATTTTCTAGCAAACACTTTTTCCAAGTCTTGATCAGCCGTCATCATTTTCCAAGACAAAAGCAAATCATCAAAATCCAAAACATTGGACTCTTTTTTTCTGACAGTATATTGACTAGCAACTTTTTCAAACAAGTCAGCCATGCTTTGCCATTCAGGAAATTTTGTTTCCAAACTTTCTTTTAAAGTTATCTGCGAATTAGTCGCAAAGCTAATCACTTCTTTGAGTAAGCCAGCGCTTGGGCGACGATTGGTCGGCAAATGCGCAAAAACTTCAGCGCTAATATTTTTTAGCAATGATTTGGCATCATCTTCATCCAAAATATTAAAATTATTTTTGACTCCGATTTTATTTCCATAAAATCTTAACAAGCGATTAGCTAGACTATGAAAAGTTCCGCCCCAAAGTGGCAATTTATTTTTGTCATTCCACTGCAAAAGCTCCGCCACTCTCTGCATCATTTCGTTGGCTGCTTTGTTGGTAAAAGTCAGAAGCAAGATTTTTTCCGGAGCTACTCCTTGCTCCACCAAATAAGCTACACGGTAAACTAAGGTTCTAGTTTTACCTGAACCCGCGCCCGCCAAAACCAAATGCGGACCCTTGGTAGCTGTCACTGCTCGGTATTGTTCTTCGTTTAATTCTTTTTTAAAATCAATTTTTGACATTTGTATATTCATAAATAAGTGACCATATTATATCCTAAAAAATTAGCCTTGGCTAATAACCATAAACGCCTAGTGAAAAACTTAGATTGACAGAAAGTCTCTTGTTATGTTTAAATAAAACACGTTAATCAAGCTAAAATAAACTATGTCATTTTCCTTAGGTATTGTCGGCTTACCAAATGTTGGTAAATCCACTCTTTTTCAAGCTTTGACCAAAAATAAGGTTGAAGCAGCTAATTATCCATTTTGCACCATCGACCCCAATGTCGGAGTGGTGGCTGTTCCTGATGAGCGCTTAAATAAACTAAGCGTGATGTCAGCGTCTGCCAAAATCGTCCCTACTACTATTGAATTTGTAGATATAGCAGGGCTAGTCAAAGGCGCGGCTACCGGTGAGGGTTTGGGCAATAAATTTTTATCACACATCCGAGAAACCGATGCTATTGTTCAAGTTGTTCGACATTTTTCTGATCCAAACGTCATTCATGTTGGTGGTAAAATTGACCCCGAAGATGACAAACAAGTGATTAACCTAGAATTAATTTTAGCTGACTTAGAAACTGTAGAAAAACATTTGGCTAAAACAATTAGCAAGATGAAGGGTTCTTATCCAAAAGAATTAAACCAAGAAAAAGCAGTGGTAGAAAAAGCGAAAAATATTTTGGAAAGCGAAACTTTATTATCAGCCGAAACTTGGGAAGTTGAAGAATACCAAATTTTAAAACAACTCAATTTATTGAGCATCAAACCTATTATCTATTTATATAACATTGCTGAAAATGATTTGAATAAAGATTTAGACTTGCCAGAAAATGCTGTCAGCATTTGTGCCAAACTAGAGTCTGAATTAGCCGAGCTAGATGAGGCTGAAGCTCAAAGTTATTTACAAGAATTAGGTATCAAAAATACTGGCCTAAATAATTTGATTCAAAAAAGTTATCAGCTACTAAATTTAATCACCTTTATAACGACCGGGCCCGAAGAAACAAAGGCCTGGACTATCACCCAAGGCACCAAAGCCCCTCAAGCCGCCGGTGTGATTCACACTGATTTTGAAAAAGGCTTTATCCGCGCTGAAGTCATCAACTGCCATGATTTATCAGAAGCTGGCTCTTGGACCAAAGCCAAAGAACTAGGCCTCATGCGCATGGAAGGCAAAGAATATATCATGAAAGATGGCGATACAGTGCATTTTTATTTTAATTAAAAATTTTCAAATATTATCTCTATAAAACTTCCCGAAATTACAGGGAAGTTTTATATTATGCTTTTATTGACTAAAAAAGACAAAAATGTTAGCCTATAAATAATCATCCAGTTAAATTTAACTGTAGCGCACCTTTCACAACCAACAACAAAATGGAGACCCGATTATGTGTAGCAGCATCTTTTCCGACCGCACTCTTGTCTTTATGGATATTGAGAATATCGCTTACGGTTTTTACAATACCTATGGGTATAATATCAACTGGAAGGCCTTACTCCGTCAACTTATAGAAAGACATAATCCGAGCAAGATCATCGCTTTTGCTAAGTTTTACCCAAGTGCTCTATTCCCTGTATCTGGAGCTCTGGCTAGATTTTTGCGGGCCAGAGGAGTCATTGTCCAAAGCGTACCATTACATAAAAATGGTAAAGAAGTCAGTGATTTCATGATCATCAATGCCATGTGGACAGAAGCTTGTCATAAAAAAGACAACATAGACCGCATCGTCTTACTGAGTGGTGATGGTGATTTTCACATGACGCTAGTCAGCTTACAACAATTGTTTGGCTATCATTTTAGCATTTATGCTTTAGACTCTGATTTGCATCCTTCTATGCGAAACGTCAGTGATGATGTCATTCTACTTGACTCTATGGATAAGCTAAATAAAACAAGTAGCCTAGAAAGCTTCCTGTTAAATGCTATAGCTGACACCAAGGATGAGCCCTCTGACCGATGGTTCACCTTCTCTTCTCTACGTGAATATGCCAAATTGCGTAGACCTGAGCCAGTCGCTGAAATAGAAGTAGAACTAGATGCTCTGATCTCAAGTTCAAAACTCTCTTTCGGCTATAGGATCGATTGTTGTGGTTCAATGATTCGCAGAATCGTGCCCTCATAAGGCATCAGCGCCGTCAGCAAACTTGCTGGCGGCGTTTTTTATTTTATTAAAATCTCAAAAAATGCTATTATACTATTGTCATCGTTCATTATCTGACTTTCGAATCAATCATTACTTTTCAGCACAACTAAAAAAGCCAGCTTATTAGCTTTGGCAAAGAAATAATAAATCTAGTTGGCAAAAGTAACAAAAGAAAGTATTACAACTAAATAACAAGAACATGGAAGTATTTTAAAACTCCACCTCGAAGGGCTTCGGGGTGGAGTTATGCGTTGCTTAAATTTTGATATTTAGTTTTTCAAGTCTTTTATCAACATGGCATCACCAAAAGAAAAAAATCTATAATTATTTTGCACTGCATGTTTATAAGCTCGCATGACATTTTCCCTACCAGCCATGGCCGAGACCATAAACAACAAAGAGCTTTTGGGCAAATGAAAATTAGTAATCAAGCTATTAACAAATTTAAATTTTATACCTGGATAAATATAAATATTTACCCATTTTTCTCCAGAAACCAAAACACCTGCTCTATCAGCAAAGGCTTCTAAGGTTCTGGCAGCGGTCGTGCCGACAGCGACAATATTTTTGCCTTGCTCTTTATATTGATTTAGTTTTTCAGCGGTTTTTTTGTCTACACTGGCCCACTCACTATGTATCTCATGTTTAGTGATGTCCTCTACTTCCACTGGCGCAAAAGTTCCTAAGCCGACATGTAAAGTCACTTTCAAAATAGGGATACCAGCCTTTTCAATTTTTTTTAATAAGGCAGGAGTAAAGTGTAAGCCAGCCGTAGGTGCGGCGGCTGAGCCAGTATTTTTAGCAAAGACAGTTTGATAATCTTTTTTAATTAATCGACTATCTGGGGTTTTGATATAAGGCGGTAAAGGCGTGTGACCAATGTGTTCTACAATTTTTAAAAAATCTTGATTTGCCAAATTAAATTTTACTTTTTTTATTTTGCCTTCATCACTAGCTATCTCTCCTATTAATTTTTTATCAAAAAGTATTTTATCACCGATCTTTAAGCCCCTGCCACCGACTAAACACTCCCAGGAAAAATCATCTATTTTTTTGACTAAAAAAACCTCTACTTTAGCACCGGTGATTTTTTGTCCATATAGCCTACTAGGAAAGACTTTGGTTTCATTCAAAACCAAAACGTCCTTGCTATCCAAAAAATTTAATATATTATAAAAATAAGAATCTTGAATTTCACCAGAAGTTTTGTCTAACAGCAAAAGCTTAGAATGATCGCGAGGTTTGATTTGCTCTTGTGCGATCAAATTTTTTGGCAAATGATAATCAAATAAATCTATTTTCATAATAATTAATTACTATCTCTTTTAGAATACATACAACCGCAATAATTTTGACGATAAAAATTTTCTTGCTTACTCAAAACACATGCTATTTTGAAACCATCATTTTTCTTCCAATCACGATCCAGAAAATCTACTCCAAAAAACTGACTTAATTTTTGACCAATCAAGCTAATTTTTTTAGCATCTTTATGAGGACTGATAGTCAAAACTGTAGCAAAGGCATCATACTTTTCAACTTTTGCAAAACGAGCAGTTTCTCCCAAACGTAAATCAAAACAAATATCGCATCTTTTGCCTTTTTCTGGCTCATGTTCTAAGCCCTTAGTTTTTTCCAGCCAATTTACAGTGTCATAAGGACCTTCAATAAAATTTAATTTTAGTTTATCACAATAAGCCCTCATCTCATCGCGACGCTGATTGTATTCAGATCGTGGGTGAATATTTGGATCATAAAAATAAACAGTCAAATCCCAAGTGGACATTAACTGTTGCAAAACATAAATTGAACATGGCGCACAACAAGAGTGCAATAATAACTTTGGCTTCATGCTAAAACAACTTACTGTCTTTTGGTAATTCTAAACCCAAATACTGATAGGCTCTATCAGTCGCCACTCTACCTTTGGTGGTACGAGCAAGCAGACCTAACTGCATCAAGTAAGGTTCAACTATCTCTTCTACTGTACCCGCCTCTTCTTGAAGGGCAGCGGCTAGAGTATTTAAGCCGACTGGTCCTCCCGAAAAATTATTGATCAAAATTTCTAACAATCTTCTGTCTAGAGTGTCTAGACCATGTTTATCAATGGACAAAAGATCTAAAGCACTTTGTGTGATGTCCAAAGAAATATGTCCATCACCTTTGACCTGGGCATAGTCTCTGACGCGTTTTAAAATACGGTTAGCAATTCTAGGTGTACCGCGACTGCGACCAGCTATCTCCCCGATCGCTTCTTCTCTGATTTGTGTAGTCAAAATATCAGCTGATCTTTTGATGATAATATTTAGCTCTTCTGGATTATAAAAATCCAATCTAAAAGTCACACCAAAACGATCTCTCAAAGGGGCAGAAAGTAAATTGTAGCGAGTAGTCGCCCCGATAATAGTAAATCTCGGTAAATCTAATCTTAAGACTTGAGCTGAAGGACCTTTGCCTAAAATAATATCCAGCGCAAAATCTTCCATGGCTGGATACAAAATTTCTTCTATGATTTTTGGCAAGCGATGAATCTCATCAATAAACAAAACATCACCTTCTTGCAAATTGGTAATCAGAGCAGCCAGGTCGCCAGCCTTGGTAATAGCTGGTCCAGTAGTGACCTTGATGCCAGCATTCATCTCTTTGGCAATGATATGGGCCAAAGTAGTTTTGCCTAAGCCCGGAGGCCCAAACAATAAAACATGATCAAGTGGTTCTTTCCTATTTTTAGCCGCCGTCAAAACAATATCTAGATTGGCCTTGATTTGCTCTTGCCCAATATAGTCAGCCAAACTCTGGGGTCTTAAACTAAGATCCCAAGTTTTATCTTGTTTTTGTTCCGTTGAGGAAATAATTCTGTCTTCAGACATGACTTATTGACCTTGGGTCTTAATAATTTTATTAAATAAAAGTTACTGAGGATACTTTGTCAGACACATCTTTGAAACGCATCAAACGCACACCTTGGGTAGCACGACCCAAGACACTAACAGTCTTGAGAGGCAAGCGAATCACTTGGCCTTTTTTGGAAATGATGATCATATCTTCATCAGCCATGCGATCGCTCACTATGCCAGCTGAAGCAATATCACCTGTCTTGCTCGTCACTTGAGCGGTCTTGATACCTGAGCCACCACGGCCTTGGACTTTGTATTCTTTGAGCTCTGTACGCTTACCAAAACCATTGGCCATCACGACTAACAACTGCTCACCAGTATTGATCTTGCCATCGGCTATCAAATCAACACCAACTACTTCATCGCTCTTTTTGAGTCTGATACCATGTACGCCAGCCGCTGATCTACCCATCGCTCTGACTGAAGTTTCTTTGAAACGAATAGACTGACCAGACTTACTCACCAACATAACATCGTCTTTGCCACTAGAAGGTCTGACCCAACGCAACTCGTCATTGTCTTTGAGAGTGATAGCGATAAGTCCTGAGCGACGGACATTGGAGAACTGACTGACATCCACTCGCTTGATTAGACCACTGCTTGTTGCCATGACAAAAAATTTGAAAGAGGCAAAATCATCGCTCTGTAAGATAGAAGAAATTTTTTCTTCAGGAGACAGCTGTAAAAAGTTGACGATATTTTGTCCTTTGGAGGTGCGACTTTGGGCTGGCACTTCATAAGCCTTGAGTTGAAACACTCGGCCCCGTGAAGTAAAGAACATCAAGTCAGCATGGGTGTTGGTACTAAAGAAGAATTTTACTTCGTCTTGTTCTTTGGTGGTCAAACCCATCACTCCCTTACCGCCACGACTTTGTTGTTTAAAATTTTCCGGATCAGTTCGCTTGATGTAGCCATCATGAGTCATGGTGATAATAGCTGTTTCGTTAGGGATCAAATCTTCAGTGGTCATCTTATCAATCGCAGATTTGACTACCTTGGTACGACGCTCATCGGCAAATCTTTTCTTGAGTTCGGCCAACTCTTCTTTGATGATGCTCAAAACTTTTAGCTTGCTCTTTAAGATAGCCTCTAAGTCTTTGATTAATTTTAATTTCTCTTTCAACTCGTCTTCAATTTTGAGTCTTTCTAGGTTAGCTAGACTTTGCAAACGCATTTCCAAAATAGCCGTTGCTTGTCTGTCAGATAATTTAAACTGCTTAATCAAATTTGTTTTAGCAATTTCTTTGTCTTTGGAAGCACGAATGGTTTTGATGACCGCGTCGATTTTATCTAAAGCAATCTTTAAACCTTCTAAGATATGTGCTCTATCTTTGGCTTTGTCCAAATCAAATTGAGTACGACGCACAATGACTTCTTGGCGATGTTTGAGGTACTCTTCCAAAATATCTTTGAGAGTCAAAACACGAGGTTGCAAACCGTCTATCAAAGCCAACATGTTGACATGGAAAGTTTCCTGCAACTGAGTATGTTTGTAAAGATTATTTAAAATCTTTTTTGGGAAAGCATCTTTTTTTAGATCAACTACAATTCTAACACCCTCTTTATCAGACTCATCGCGTAAATCTTTGATGCCTTCTATTTTTTTATCTTTGACTAGTTGCGCAATTTTTTCTAAGAGAGTTGCTTTGTTTACCTGGAAAGGAATAGAGCTGATAATAATCTGATACTGCTCGGCTTTGTTTTCTAAAATTTCTGCTTCACCACGAGTGACGATGCCGCCACGGCCAGTCGCGTAAGCAGTCTTGATATCTTCTTGATTGTAGATCACACCGCCAGTAGGAAAATCCGGTCCTTTAACACAAGTCAATAAATCATCAATCGAAGACTCTGGGTTTTCAATCAAAAGATTAATGGCGTCAATCAATTCACCTAAATTGTGTGGTGGAATATTGGTCGCCATACCCACGGCAATACCCGTAGTACCGTTTAATAGAAGATTTGGTAATTTGGCTGGCATTACTTTTGGCTCTTGATGTGAGCCATCATAGTTTGGTACAAAATCAACGGTATTCTTATCAATGTCCAGCATCATTTCTTCAGCCAAAGCTTGTAGTTTGGCCTCGGTATAACGCATAGCAGCCGCATTGTCGCCGTCCATGGAACCGAAGTTACCTTGACCATTGACTAGCGGATAACGCATGGCAAAATCTTGCGCCATACGCACCATCGAATCATAGACCGCTACATCACCATGAGGGTGATACTTACCCAAAACCTCACCGACAACGGTGGCTGATTTTCTAAACTTGGCATTGTGTCGCAAACCAATGGTCCACATCGCATACAAAATACGACGATGAACTGGTTTCAAACCATCTCTGACATCTGGCAAAGCACGAGCCACAATCACGCTCATCGCATAATCCAAATAAGAGGTTTCCATTTCTTGGACAATCGACAAATCTTCTACCTTACCACGATTGTTATCAAACTCTCGTGGAGCGTCTTCATTTACAATATTTTTTATCTTTCTTACCATACACTATATTATTCTTTAGTCTCTAAATAATTACGAGTTGCTTCTAATAATTCTTCTTGTTTAACTTCTTTTTCTAATTCTGTTTTGACTGTGTCAAACTCTTGAGTGCCTTGGGAGACAGAGTTTTTAACATCCGTCAAAGAGCTGTCTATTTCTTGAGTCACTTCTTGTATCATCGGCTCTTCTAGTGGGGCAATTTCTAGTTTGCTCATAAAATTTAGCCAGCGCCAAAAAATCAAAGATCCAAAAAAAATTGTCAAGATAGTTAATAAGATAAATTTATTTTTGTTTTCGCTATAAAAAATCATTTTTGTGCTTTTAGAACCACCAGCTTAATATCTTCTTGTGGTAAATCTTTTTTAGTTACTTTAAATTTTTCTTCTTCCTGGGCTTTGACACCAAATTCTTTCAAAAACAAATCCAGTGGGTCGGCGGATAATTTACCTACACTACCAGCAAAAGCACTAGGAATAACTACGCGTGGTTCTACTTGATTGATAATTTTAGCAGCTTCTTTGGCTGTTGTCAGCTCACCGCCACCAATAGGTAAAATCAAAATGTCACAGCCCTCAATCAATTCTAAATCTTTGGTGCTCAAAGTCTGGTGACCAAACTCTCCCAAAAAAGCTATCTTCACATCTTCAAAAGAAAGTAAAAAAATATTAGCACCATTTAGCTGTTGGCCATAAACAAACACGTCTTTGACTTCATATTCACCTGGTGAAGAAATAATAAAAGCTTGTTCACTGACTTTATTGGCAGCAAAATGTTTGGGGTCACTAAACAAAACCAAGTCAGCTTTGACCTTACTAAAAGTAGTATTGTCATCCCAAGCATAAGGATTAAACAAAATGGTAATTTGATTATTTTGTAGACGAAAATAATTAAAACCCTGCCAACTAATATGCATAATCTTACAAAAATAAGTTAATTAATTTGCTTTAATTTTAGCATAAAAGACTAGCTGAGTAAAGTCAAAATGGCACACAATTTCGGACAAATTTTGGCCAAAGCAAGGCTCTGAATAGGCAGAAATGCTGGTCTTGATTTATTTTTCAAATTATGTTAATGTAAGGCGGCTATTATTTTAATAAATCTCATTTTTTTAGCATAAATTCAAGCGGAAAATGAGGCTTGCCTGAAAAGGTAGGTTAAACTTAAAAATTAATATGGAAGAGACAACAAACGCTAACAATGCTATGAATGCCCTTTTGCAAGAAAAAGGTGCTGTCAACATACCAAAAGTTGGTGATTTAGTAGAAGGACAAGTTATCAGTCTTTCTAAAAACGAAATCTACTTAGATTTAGACGGCTTAACCACTGGTGTTATCCGTGGCCGTGAAATCTATGATGAGTCAGAAGATTCAACTAAGCTAAAAATTGGCGACATAGCTACGGCTACAGTAGTTGATTTGGAAAATGAAAATGGCTACATGGAATTATCTTTCCGTGAAGCTGGTCATAAAAAAGCTTGGAATCGTTTGGAAAAATTGTACAAAGACGGTGAAATGGTGGAAAGCAAAGTCACTGACGCTAACAAAGGTGGTCTGATGATCAAAATTGGCAATGTGATGGGATTTTTACCAGTCTCACAATTAACCACCGAACATTATCCTCGTATTGAAGGTGGCGATAAATCAAAAATTTTATCTCATTTAAAATCTTTCGTAAATCAAAACTTACGCACTAAGATCATTGATCTTAATGAAAAAGAAGAGAAATTGATTGTCTCCGAAAAATCTGCTTGGGACGAAAAGCAAAGAGCTAGAGTTTCTAAATACCAAGTTGGTGATAAGGTCAAAGGTATTATCACTGGTGTCGTGGACTTTGGTGCTTTCGTGGAGTTTGACGACAACATTGAAGGTTTGGTTCATATTTCTGAACTTGCCTGGCAAAGAATTGATGATCCACGCGACATTATCAAAGTCGGCGATCCAGTGGAAGCTGAAATCATTGAAATTGATGACACCAAGATTTCTCTATCTATCAAAAAATTACAATTAGACCCATGGGCCCAAGTAGCTAGCAAATACAAAGCTGGCCAAAAAGTAAAAGCCAAGGTCTTGAAAGTTAATCCTTTTGGTGTTTTCGTAGAATTAGACCAAGACATTCATGGTTTGGTACATATCTCTGAATTAAGTGATAAAAAAGTACATAAGCCAGAAGACTTAGTCAAAATTGGTGAGACTTATGAATTTGTCATTCTCTCCATTGAACCAAAAGAACATCGCTTAGGCTTATCACTCAAAGCTGCTTCGGAAAAAGTTGTTAAAGCTGAAGCAAAAGAAGAGAAGCCTGCTGAAGAAGTCAAGAAAACTGAAGAAGTCAGTGAGTCAGATCCAAGTGAGCCTGTCAAAGAAGACGTTCCTGAAACTCAAGCTGAGCCTGAAATTGTAAGTGAAAAAACCGAATAAAAAATTTAGCCCAAGTCTTAAATTAAGAGTTGGGCTAAATTAAAATAATAAGTTATACTTAGTAAACATATAATTAAGTAAATCTCTAGGGAAATGAAGAATATATTTAAAAACTTTGCCGCCTTTTTTTTGGTCTTTGCCATCATTGCCGCTATTTTTAGTTTCTATAGCAATCAGACTGAAAAAATCCAAGAAATAAACTTGGGTCAACTGGTACAAGAAATAAAAAATGACCAAGTCAAAGAAATCCAAATTCAAGGCGACCAACTTGAGATCACTCTCAATGACGATAGTAAGCGCCTTAGCAAAAAAGAAAACGGTGAGTCTCTTAGTACTCTCCTGACTAACTATGGCATAGAAGCCGAGAAAATCAGTAAGATAAATATCTCTGTCGGTGAAGATGCTAATTCTGGTTTTATGCTGTCCACCTTGCTACCATTTTTGATTCCTGCTTTGTTTATCATCGGCCTGATTTGGTTTATGATGCGCCAAGTGCAAGGCGTCAACAATCGCGCTATGACTTTCGGTCAAAGTGGTGCAAAACTTGCTGATCAAAAAATCAAAGTAACTTTCAAAGATGTTGCTGGCGCTAAAGAAGCCAAGGAAGACTTGCAAGAAATAGTAGAATTTTTAAAAAGTCCACAAAAATTTATTGCCTTGGGTGCAAAAATACCAAAAGGTGTTTTGCTTTTAGGTAGTCCTGGTACTGGTAAAACTTTACTTTCTCGAGCAGTTGCTGGTGAGGCTAAAGTTCCTTTTTTCCATATTTCTGGTTCTGAGTTTGTGGAAATGTTTGTCGGTGTCGGCGCTAGCCGTGTCCGTGACTTATTTAAAAAAGCCAAAAAGGCTTCTCCTTGTATCGTCTTTATCGATGAGATTGATGCTGTCGGTCGTCAAAGAGGTTCTGGCCTAGGTGGTTCTCATGATGAACGTGAGCAAACTTTAAACCAAATCTTGACCGAGATGGACGGCTTTGATAACGAAACCAATGTCATAGTCTTAGCGGCTACCAATCGTCCCGATGTTTTGGATCCAGCTTTATTGCGTCCTGGTCGTTTTGACAGGCAAGTGATTATTGATATGCCTGACATAAAAGACCGTGAAGAAATCTTAAGCATTCACGCCAAAGGCAAACCACTAGAAAAAGAAGTTGACCTTAAAAGAGTCGCTCAAAGAACTCCTGGTTTTTCTGGCGCAGATCTAGCTAATGTTTTGAATGAAGCTGCTATCATGACTGCTCGTAAAAATGAAAAAGTTATCAGTCAAATCACTGTCTTGGACTCCATCGAAAAAGTGATGCTTGGACCGGAAAGAAAAAGTCATATCTTATCTGAGAAAGAAAAAAAGATCACCGCTTATCATGAAGCTGGTCATGCTGTCGTTGCTCACTATCTCAAAAATGCTGACCCCGTACATAAAATTTCCATCATCTCTCGTGGTCGCGCTGCTGGCTATACCATCAACTTACCTGATACTGACAAAAAAATGCATAGCTATGCTGATTTTATTGACGACATGGCAGTTTTACTTGGTGGTCGCATGGCGGAAAAAATCTTTTTTGATGAAGTGACCACTGGCGCTAGTAATGACCTAGAAAGAGCCACCGCTATTGCCCGTAGTCTTATCACTCAATTTGGTATGAATGAGACTTTGGGATTTAGAACTTTTGGCAAAAAAGAAGAGATGGTTTTCTTGGGTAAAGAAATTCATGAGCGTCGTGATTATAGTGAAAAGACCGCTGAAAATATTGACCACGAAATTTCTAAATACGTACAAGAAGCTTCTGAAACTGCCAAAAAAATTATCACTCAATATCGAGAACAAATGGAAAAGATTGTCAAAGTCTTAATCGAAAAAGAAACGATTGAAAAAGAAGAGTTTGAAAGTCTAGTTGCCTAAATTAAAAAACAACCCGATGGGTTGTTTTTTATATTCCAAGAAAATAAAAAATGTGTTATAATATAAAGGTAAAAATAAAATAAAAATATGGAATTTTTTTATCGTAAAATTTATTTGCATTCCTGGCAAATAATCAAAACAAATTGGCATCTTCTATTCTTTGGTATCTTTGTAGCAGCCTTAGGATTGACTGGAGATTTCAAAGCTATCTTTAATCTACAAAATCAAGATATAGTTTCTTCTACTATTACCGGTTGGATAGAAATTTTCTATTCTTTCTCTACCGCTCAACTTACCTGGGCACAGTTTCCTGCCGTTTTGACCCTGATATTCTTACTCTTGGGACTAGCGATTATCTTGGTGATGGCTATCTCCTCTCAAGGTGCTTTGATAGAAGCGACTAATCAAAGTCACAAAAACAATACTTTCAAAAATCCGCTCAACAGTCATTTACAAGTTGGTGTAGAAAATTTTTGGCCATTATTTTTCCTCAATATCTTAAATAAAATTATCGCCTTTCTTTTCATCGTTGGCGCCATCGTTCCTATCACTCATTTAGTAGCCATGAGTCAAACACACAGCTTTGTAAACTTTTTCATTGCTCTAGTTTTATTTTTTATCATCATACCTATAGCAGTGATTGTTTCTTTTGTCACTAGATATGGCGCTGCCTATGTGATCATCAAAAAACAAGACACCGTACGAGCATTCTTTAATGCTTGGACATTGTTTAGAGTAAACTGGATTATCAGTTTAGAAAATGCCGTTTTACTTTTGGGATTTACTGCTCTATACAGCATTGCTTTGGTTAGCATTTTAGCTTTTGTCATCACTCCTTTCTTGATCATTGGTTTCTTGGTGGTAAATATCAGCGCGCCAGCTTTCTGGCTACTTATGATTGTCTGCGGTTTACTAAGTATCATTATTTTCATGGCTGGCATCGCTATCTTTGCTGCTTACTACACTATCGTTTGGACAGAGCTATTTATTCGTTTAACTGAGCGCAGTAAAAAACATAGCAAAATTCACCGCCTAGCCGCTAAACATATGCCCGCTTTAACCAAATAAAACAACATCTTCAAAATATCCTTACAACTCTGAGCTTGCCTCAGAGTTGTTTGACTTAAAAGGCCTGGAAAAGTATAATAAAAACAAATAATTGAATAAACTTATGGATAATGATTTACAAGCAGCTAGCATTCAGGTTGGCGATCAAGAAACCCAAGAAAAACTACAAAGCAAACTCAGCAGTCTAAGTGATCAAGGTAAAGAAGAAGACACCAAAAGCCAAGCAGCTTTAGGTGGTTGGCCTTATATCAATTTGGTTGGCTTTCCTATTTCTCAAGAAGCCTTGAAGCTTATCTCCGAAGAGCAAGCCGAGGCCCTACAAGCTATTTGTTTTTTATACACCGGATCTGAAATCCGTTTAGGCGCTATCAACCCAGATAATCCTCAAATTACTTTTTTGGCAAAAGAAATGGCCGAAAAATTTCATAGTAACGTCAAAGTATACTTGGTTTCACTAGATAGCTTTGAAAAAGTCATCAAGCTATACGACAAAGTTTTGAGTGTAGAGCAAATGGACGGCTTCAACATTGACGAAGAAACTCTCAAAAAACATGAGGCCAATCTACATGACATTACTTCTTTGCAAGGCTTACTAGCTGATGGCAATCTTACAGAAATCTTATCTGTCATTTTAGCGGCTAGTTTAAAATTTGACTCTTCTGATATTCATATTGAAAGCGAAGAAAATGAAATTACTATTCGTTTTCGTATTGACGGCGTTTTACAAAAAGTTGCCAGCCTAAAAAAAGAAGATTGGCCAAAAATAGTTTCTCGTATCAAATTATTAGCTGACTTAAAACTCAATATTGCCGACAAGCCTCAAGATGGTAGCTTTGCTATTCATCTAGCTGACGACAAAGTTGACGTCAGAGTCTCTACTATACCCTCGGCTTTTGGTGAGAGTATAGTTATTCGTTTATTACGTTCAGCCAAAATTGGTTTGGAGTTTGAAAAATTAGGCTTAAGAGGCAAGGCCTTCAATGACTTAGTACATGAAGTCCAAAAACCAAATGGCATGATTATCACTACTGGTCCGACTGGCTCTGGTAAGACCACTACTTTGTATGCGATTTTAAATAAGCTCAATAAACCAGAAACTAAAATCATCACTTTAGAGGATCCAATAGAATACAAAATCAAAGGCATTGTCCAAAGCCAAGTAGAAAACATGCAAGAACAAAATGATGAAGTGACTACTAATGGCGTGGTGCGTAAAAAAAATTATTATACTTTTGCCAAAGGCTTACGCGCTATCTTGAGACAAGATCCTGATATCGTGATGGTAGGTGAAATCCGTGATTTAGAAACTGCTGAAACAGCTATCAATGCTGCTTTGACTGGTCACTTGATGCTTTCTACTATGCACACCAACTCAGCCGCTGGCACCATTCCTCGCTTCTTATCCATGGGAGTACCGGCTTATCTACTAGCACCATCTGTCAACGCTATCATTGGCCAGCGCTTAGTAAGGCGTTTGTGTCAAAAATGTAAAACAGAAACAACTCTAGATAATCAAAAAATGACCATTGTGATGAATGCTCTAAATAGCATCAACGCCAAATCAGGAGCAACAGTCACTGATTTGAGTAACTTAAAGTTTTATAAAGCCATCGGCTGTGAAGAGTGCAATAATATTGGCTACAAGGGTCGTATCGGTATTTATGAAATTTTGATTATGACACCTGAAATTGAAAAGATTATTCTTTCTTCTGACGTGTCTGAATATAGTATTGAAAAATTAGCCATTGAAGACGGTATGATCACCATGCTTCAAGACGGCGTGCTCAAAGCTCTTGATGGTCTGACATCACTAGAAGAAATATTTGATAAAGCTGAATAAGTTTTCGACTTCGCTCAGGCTTAATAAAAAATATCCCAGTGTGTACTGGGATATTTTTTTAATTACTTGCTAATTTTTGTTTAGCTTCGGCTAATTTTTTTTGATTCTCCCCCACTACTTGCGCTGGAGCATTTTTCACAAAACTATCGTTGCTTAATTTTTCTTCTAAATTTTTAATATACTTTTCTAGCTCCTCTTTTTCTTTAGCTGACATGGCTTTTTTGAGATTGATATAAATACTACACTCCCAAATTTTTTCTGGCTCGACATCAATATCCTCAGAGCTTAATTTGACTCTAGCTAAATCAGCGATAAGTTGCAGATGTTCTGAGCTTGCTTGCTCTGAAACAATTTTACAAAGTGGAAATTCACTTGGTGCTATTTTATTTTCTGCCTTTAGCTCCCGCAAACGAGAAATAATCTCCACCAAGCCATCGAAATATAAAATTGCATCCTCACTCATTTGAGCCCCTTGTTTTGGCCAGGTTTCTACCAGCAATAAAGTCTTAGTATCAAATTGTCGCCAAATGACTTCAGTCACATAAGGCAAAAATGGATGCCAAAGTTTTAATAATCTTTCTAAAATATATAATAAAATGTCTTCTTTATTGCCTTGCTTTTTGGCAATCTCCACATAAGAATCAGCGAAATCTGTCCAAGTAAATTGATAGAGTTTTACACTAGCGATAGAAAACTCATACTTATCTAAATGTTCAGTCACTTCTTTGACTAATTTATTAAATTTGGACAAAATCGCTTGGTCTAATTTATCAGTCACTTGAGGCTCGGAGACTACTTGATAAATATTCTCTGTTTGAGAAAAAATGAAACGAGAAATATTCCAAAGCTTGTTTACAAAATTACGAGAGCCAGCAATTTTTTCTTCATAGAGTTTCAAGTCCGCCCCAGGCGCTGCACCACTGATCAAAGATAAACGCAAAGCATCAGTGCCATACAGATTGATCATATCGATCGGGTCAATGCCATTGCCCAAAGATTTTGACATTTTTTTACCTTCTTTGTCTCTGATCATGCCATGCAAATAAACTGTCTCAAATGGCTTGGTACCCAATAAATATTCAGACATCAAAATCATGCGTGCCACCCAAAAAAATAAAATATCATAGCCTGTCTCCATCACTGATGTTGGATGGAATTTTTTCAAATCTACTGTCTCATTGGGCCAGCCTAAGGTAGAAAAAGTCCAAAGCGAAGAAGAAAACCAAGTATCCAAAGTATCTGGATCTTGACTGATTTTTTGGCCGCCAGCTAATTTTTCAGCTTCCGCCTCATCATGTGCTACGATTAATTTTTGATCAGCTGTATACCAAACTGGTATTCTGTGCCCCCACCAAATCTGTCTAGAAATACACCAGTCATGTAAATTTTCCATCCAGTGATAATAAATTTTTTCAAACCTGTCTGGTAAAATTTTGATTTCTCCAGACCTGACTGCCTCAATAGATAATTCTTTGAGAGTTTTATTTTGGCGACTTGGTATTTTTTTATCGACAGCTACAAACCATTGTTCAGAAGTGAGCGGCTCAATAGCAGCACTACATCGATAGCAAACAGACAAATTGTTTTCGTAGTCCTCTACTTTAAGTAAAAGTCCTGCTGACTCTAAATCGGCCACAAACTTTGTTCTAGCTTCTTGCACATCTAGTCCAGCATACTTACCACCACTAGCCAAAATTTTTCCTTGCTCATCAATGAGCTTAATGCTTTTCAAATTATTTTTTTGGGCAAACTCATAGTCAACTGCACTGTGCGCTGGCGTCACTCCGATGGCACCAGAGCCAAACTCGGGATCAACTTGTGAATCTGCGAAAACTTTAACCCTGATCTTGTGTCCAGCTAAATCAATATCTAATTCTTGACCAAGATAAGCTTTGTATCTTTCGTCCTCTGGGTGAACAGCGACTCCTGTATCCGCCAGTTTAGTTTCTGGACGAGTAGTAGCCACGGTAAATGGACCATATTTTATATAATACAATTTTCCTAGTTGCTCTTGGTATTCCACTTCGTCATCTGCCAAAGTAGAAGCACAGCGTGGACACCAATTCACAATGCGTAAACCACGATAAATCAAACCATCATTATACATACTCACAAAAGCAGTATTTACAGCCCGAGACAGTTCATCAGAAAAAGTATAAGCCTCTCTAGACCAATCACAGCTTGAGCCCATTTTTTTAGTTTGCTCTTTGATGGTATCACGAGAACCGGCAATAAATTCTTTGACGCGCTCAATGAATTTCTCTCTACCTAGAGCGTGTCTGTCTGTGCCTTCAGAGGCCAAAATCTTTTCTAATTTTGTTTGGGTAGCGATCGCTGCATGATCAGTGCCCGGTAGCCACAAAGTTTCAAAACCACGCAAACGCTTGTAGCGAATCATCAAATCTTCATAAGCAAGGGCAGAGGCATGACCAAGATGCAAAATGCCAGTCGCATTTGGTGGTGGCATAGAAATCACAAATGGCTTTTCAGTGGCACTTAGATTATCTGGATTAAAAAAACCAGACTCTTCCCAAATTTTGTAAATATCATTTTCATAGACTTGTGGCTCATAAGCCTTGGCTAAAGAAAAATTATCTTGTTTGTTCATACGAGAGAATATATAAATAAATTACTACTAAAATAGTATATTTTATTACGCTTTTAGTCAATAAAAAAACGAGGTCAGCTCCACCGAAGTGGGGCTGACCTCGAGCATCGACAGCTAGACCAGGAAAAGCGAGGCGGGCTTAAGACTGAGTCTTGTCCCCAAGTTTCCAAGCGGGGAAACATGCACGAAGTGTGAGTCAGGCTTGTAGCCCTCCACACTGCATACATATATCGTACCAGAGTCATCCCTGACACGAGCCCCGTTGGCAAACATGTACCGTAGACGCTCATGGCTGATGTCAACCAAGGAAATCCTCGTCTCGGACACGCTCTGCTGATCCAAAACTGCTGCTGCTGACATGGGGGAACCCTCCGACTGTTTCATAACTGCTGCAACTGCTGAAACACGAAGGCTGACTACATAGTCAGCCAGAAAGAGCGAAAGAGATTGTTATTATACCAGTATTAGCCAAAATGTCAACCCTCCCTCGACTTCGCTCGAGACGGGTTAAAAACTCTTAAGATATTATGAACTTTCTGCTAGTTTCGCCTAAAATTTCAATTTTTATATTTAATACCTTGTCTTGGGGTAAATTACTAATCTTGTCCGCCCATTCAATCAAAACTAAATTCTCTTTATCAAACACATAGTCCTGCAAACCAACATCAGCCAAATCCTCATCTCCATCCAAACGATAGCAATCAACATGCACAAATTTTTTATAAACTTGTTTTTCTATTTCATAAACTTTCAACAAAACAAAAGTTGGGCTAGTGATATTTTCTTTGACACCCAAAGCACTGGCTAAAAATTTTACAAACGTAGTTTTGCCGGCGCCTAAATTACCTGACAAAGCCAAAATATTTTTATCGGCTAAGTTGCTCAATAAATTTTGAGCAATTGCTTCTGTGTCTGCTAGATTATTACTTATAAATTCTTGCATATGAGATTTTTGTTTTTATTTACTAAAAATTTGCCAATTAGATTTCACTCCTAAGCTCAAGCCTTCGACTGCGCTAAGGGCAGAGCCATTATTTTGCAGTTTGTAATAGGCAGCCACTGCAATCATAGCAGCATTGTCTCCCGTGTATTTGAGCTCGGGGAAAAAGAAAGGTAAATTATTTTTTTCACAAGCACTTTGTAAATCTGCTTTTAATTTTTGATTAGCCGCTACTCCACCAGCCAATAATACAGACTTTACTTTAAACTCCAGCGCTGCCTTCATAGTTTTTTTGACTAAAATCTCAACAGCGGCCGCTTGAAAACTAGCGCACATATTTTTGACCGAGACTTGAGATATATTTTTTTCTTTTTCCAAAGTATACAGCACAGCAGTTTTGAGTCCGGAAAAAGAAAAATTATAGTCACCAGAATTTAACATCGGTCTTGGCAGATCATAAAATTTTTCATCACCTTCAAGCGCCTGTTTAGAAACTATCGGCCCACCGGGATAACCAAGATTTAAAATTTTCGCTACTTTATCAAAAGCCTCACCAACTGCATCATCAAGAGTTGTGCCGAGTAGCTGATAATCACCGTGGCTTTTCATCAAAACTAATTCGGTGTGTCCACCAGAAACAACTAAAGCTAAACTAGGAAAATAGTTTTGATCATTTTTTCTTAACTCTTCATTGCTTAACCAATTACTATAAATATGTCCTTCCATGTGATTGACTGGCAAGAGCGGCTTTTGTGTTGCGTAGGCCAAAGTCTTAGCGGCCGTCACGCCAAGCAATAAAGAAGTGATCAGTCCTGGGCCTGCAGTGACAGCTAAATAATCAATGTCAGCTAATTTATTTTCACCTAGAGTTTCAGTCAGTAGTGGAATGATAGTTTCAGCGTGTTTACGCGCCGCCACTTCAGGCACTACACCACCAAAAGCCTTGTGAATAGCTATCTGTGAAAAAACAGCGTTTTTTTCCAAAAGCCAATCAGA
>JAGORJ010000010.1 GCA_018062885.1 Patescibacteria group bacterium
ACTTTATTTAAGCCACATTATCGGTTTAAAAGTTTAACAGATATTTGGCAGATAAATGGTTTTGTGCCTTGTCACCAAAGTAGTTTTGTTTTAAAAATTTTTTTAGTAAAGAGTAAATTTTTTAAAGAAGAAGATATAAAAATAAAATTAATTTTTTTAAATTTTCTTATTCATCATTATTTAGAGCTTAATATAAATAACAAAAAAATAGCCATTGATGTCGGCGAGAAAATAAATGGTATACGTTTAGGTGAGCATGCTGGCTTCTTTGCCAAAGAATAAATTTTAAGACGATGCAACAAATAATTGACTTACACATACACTCTAAATACGCGCGGGCTACTTCTAAGTATTTTGAGTTAGCCGAAATTGCTAAATGGTCAGCTATCAAAGGAGTTGATATTGTGGCTTGTGGAGATTTTACTCATCCGGCTTGGTTTAAAGAATTAAAAAATAATTTACTTGAACTTAATGATTCTGGCCTATATGCTTTGCGAGATTCACAAACTAAAGTAAAATTTATTTTGGCGACTGAAATTGCTTGTATTTATCGACAAAATGAGCAGACTCGTCGGGTGCATTTGTGTATCTTGATGCCATCTTTGGAGGCGGTAGAGAAATTTAATCAAGTTTTGACTGAACATGGAGCGAAACTTGCTTCTGATGGTCGGCCAATTTTGGGCATGTCAGCCAAAAAAGTTTTGGAACTGATGTTGCAAGTTGATGAAAGAGCGATGATGATCCCGGCACATATTTGGACACCCTGGTTTGCAGTCTTTGGCTCTAAGTCTGGTTTTGATAGTCTGGCAGAGTGCTTTGAGGATTTGACTCCACATATCAGAGCAGTGGAAACTGGTCTTTCTTCAGATCCAGTTATGAATTGGCAATTATCACAGCTAGATAATATCACTTTGGTATCTAACTCAGATGCACACTCTGGCCCAAACATTGGGCGAGAGGCAAATGTTTTGGATTTAGCTGAAATTACTTATGATGAAATAGTAAATATTTTGAAAAATAAGCAGTCAGCTAGCGGAAAAAATAAATTTTTATATACGATTGAGTTTTTTCCCGAAAATGGTATGTATCATTTTGATGGGCATCGCGCTTGTGGTTTTAGCTGTGCACCTGTAGAAAGCAAGAAAATGCAAAACATTTGTCCCAAGTGTCATAAAACAATGACAATTGGTGTGGCTAGCAGAGTAGAGTCTCTAGCGGACATCAAAGTAGCTGATATTGATTTAGCTAGGCACATACCTTATAAAAGCATTATGCCTTTGCCTGATTTGATTGCTAATTATTTTGGCACAACAATCTCTAGCAAAAAAGTGCAAAATATATTTTTTGATATTATTCAAAAATCCGGTAATGAGTTTAGAGTTTTGCTTGATTTAGATTTATCTGAGCTGGATAAACTAATGCCAGAAAATTTGGCTCAAGGTATTATCAAGATGCGAGAAAACAAAGTGACTCTTATTCCTGGCTTTGACGGTCAATATGGCAGAGTAGAAATTTTTTCTGATAAAGAGCAAGAGTCTGCTAAAAATAATTATCAAAAAGTTTTGTTCTAAATAATTTAGAGTAAATAAAAAATCCCTTCACTATTTTTGTAGATAAAGGAATTTTTTATTTTCGAAAGAAATATTATTTCTTTTTTGTGGTTTTTTTTGCTACTTTCTTTTTTGCTACCTTTTTCTTTGGAGCAGCTTTTTTAACAGTTTTCTTTGCTACTTTCTTTTTTGGAGCAGCTTTTTTAACAGTTTTCTTTGCTACCTTTTTCTTTGGAGCAGCTTTTTTCTTTGGAGCAGCTTTCTTTTTTGTTGCCATTTTATTTTCACCCCCTTTCATTTGTTTAGATATTGTTTTTATTTTCGCTCTATTTGCAAGCAATTAAGCCACAGACAGAGGATTATTCGACTTTGATTTGAGTGTTAAAGACCGTATTGACTACTATCGCTATCAGGTTGTCCGTCAGATCAGTGGCGTAAAGTAGACCGATGATTATTACTAATATACCAATTAGTTTATACATTAGTCTGCTACCACCTTCACCGTGTAAATGTTTTTCAGCAAAAGAGATGCGGCCAAAATTATTTAGTAGCCATTCAGATTTCCAAGTGATTAAGAATCCGATAGCTGCTATGATGATTCCAAGAATAAATTTTCCAAGCGTCATAAATTTTTAATGGTCTTGTTAAGAAAAAAATCTTTTCTTAACAAATAAATTATAACATAATTTTTTATAAAAGAAAATAGTTTTTTTATTTTTTTCCGCCAGCTGGTGGATTTTTTTCTAAAAATATTTTCTCTACATTAATTTTAGAAGCATTTTTATTTTTTTGCAAGTGTTTTTTAGAAAAAATAAAATAATAAAATATTTTTAGCGTTTATTTTTTGTAGTTATATTTTTTATTTAGAGTTTATATTTTTTGGCAAACAAAAAAAGATATTTTATATCTTTATTTTTTGTGCTGGTAGACGGCAAAGGATTCGAACCTTTGACCCCCTCGGTGTAAACGAGGTGCTCTAACCAACTGAGCTAGCCGTCCAAGAATGGTGGACTGTACAGGAATCGAACCTGCGACCTCCTGCATGCAAAGCAGGCGCTCTAGCCAACTGAGCTAACAGCCCTCAAATATATAAAGTGTGTTGATGAGCGGGCTCCGCTTTGCGGAAAACACATCATAGATGTTTTGGTGCGGGCAAGAGGATTTGAACCTCCACCCCGAAAGTCAGGACAAGCCCCTCAAGCTTGCGTGTCTACCAATTTCACCATGCCCGCAAATCGATGATTTATAACTTAACTTCTTTAAGTCTAACTTTTTGAGTACGTAAGTAGTTTAATTTAGCACGTCTAACTTTAGCTTGTTTGACAGGCTCTATTTTGCTAATCACAGGAGAGTTGAGAGGGTAGATTTTTTCTACACCAATGCCATCAGACATTTTGCGTACAGTAATAGTAGCGCCAACTTCTTTGCCGTGTTTATGGGCGATCACCAAACCTTCAAAGATTTGGATTCTTTCCTTTTCTACGCCTTTGGCATTTTTTTCTTTGATTTTTTCATGCACTTTGACAGTCATACCCGGTTTGATTTCCAAGTCTTTTGCAGTGCTGATTTTTTTCTCTTCGGACATATTTTTGCCTAAAAAATGAATAAAGTGATTAAATGATACTCGTCTATTTTAGACTAAAAGTGATTTTTTGTCAACCCTAGTCTAAATTGGTCTAAAAGGAAAAAGTAGCTAAAATAGGGCTTATTTATTTGCTGTTTTGCCTGATGATTTCCGATATTTGTGCCAGAGCCTTTTCTAGCTGGCCATCAACATTGGTGATTTGGTAGTCAAAGCTTTGACTTTGGGCCATTTCTGTTTTGGCTGCCTGCCAACGCTTATCTTTGATGCTTTGTTCAATCGGTCTCTCGTCAATGCGGATTTTCAGAATTTCTAGACTATCGGGTTGAATAAAAAAGACAATGCTTTCAGGAAATTGTTGCTTTATATTTTGTGCACCCTGGACATCAATGTTGAGTAAAACAGAATGGTTTTCTAAGATTTCTAATAATTCTTTTTTGCCAGTGCCATAAAACTCACCATAGACTTCTGCCCATTCTATAAACTGATCTTCATCTATCAGTTCTTTGAATTTGTCCTGACTGACATAGTGAATCAACTTATCTTCTTGTGACCAATTTCTTTTTTGGCGAGTAGTATAAGTGATAGCACTTTTGAGTTTGGGGAAACGCTCAAAAATAGTTTTGGCAATAGTTGTTTTGCCAACAGCCGATGGTCCGGTGATGATAAAAATTTTGTTTGACATTATTTAATAGTTTTTAAAAAATCTTTTAGTTCTTTTGGTAAGGGTGATTGATATTTTTGCCAGACATTATTTAAATCTTGGAAAGATAAAAAGTGAGCGTGCAAAAATATTCTGGCATCATCAACGGTTTTATTTTTTTTGCGCAAATCTTTGGTTTGGTACAGCTTGTCACCGACAATGGAGTGGCCGATGCTAAAGAGGTGAGCGCGAATTTGGTGCATACGACCGGTTTTGATTTGCACTTTGATCAAAGTATGGTTAATAAATTTTTCTACTACCTGATAAAGAGTGATAGCAGTTTTGCCAGAAGGCAAAACTCTTTGTGCACGCATAAGGCCAGTGTCTTGATTTCTTTCCAGAGGAGTATTTATTTCTCCGTCGTCTTCTTGCATAGCACCATGCACCAGCGCTAAGTATTCTTTTTTGGTGGTTCTTTGTTGGAATTGTTTTTTGAGAGCATCAAAAGAATCATTGGTCAGAGCAACTACCATCAGGCCTGAAACATCACGGTCAAGACGATGCACAATGCCAGGACGCATGGGGTCGTCACCGATTTTGTCTATTTGAGGGAAATTGTCCCTCAACCAATCAGCCAAAGTATCTGTCTCTTGTCTGGCAGTAGGGTGGACCAAAAGTCCAGCTGGCTTTTCTAAGATAAGATAGTCGCTGGTTTGCTCAATGACATTTGGCTGTAGTGCGCTAGGAATTTCGACTTTCTTGGTTTTTTTGCTGTCAGTCTTGATTTCTATCGTATCATCTTTTTTTAGCCAGCGATGCACAGAAGCGAGTTCTTTATTGACAAAGACCTTGCCGGCTAGAATCTGCTTTTTGATTTGACTACGAGTTTCTTGGGGTAGGTTCTCGGTCAAAAATTTATCTAAACGCTCTTTATTGTCGCCAGTATATTGTATTTTCATGGCTTAAATCTAACAGAAAAACAGCCTTTTTACAAGCTGCTATTTGGTGCTCCCGGCAGGGATCGAACCCACAATACTTGGTCCGAAGCCAAGCGTGATATCCATTTCACCACAGGAGCACAAGACTCAAATTAACACAAAAAGCCTAATAAATCAAATCAAAGTAAAGGCTCAATATAGACTCTTTTGAGGTCTTCTTTGGAACTTTCTAGGCTCTTATTTTGTTCCTCGACAATGACTGGTGCCAAAAGACTAGCTAAAGCATCCAATAAAATCTGATTATTAGTGCTAAATGGTCGGCCATTTAGCTTGTCTCCCAAAATAATCAAACCATTTAAGCGTTTATAAATCTTGATAGGTGTGATAATCAGTGAATCACTAAAGTAAGCTAATTTTTTGTAAGCACTTGGCCAGCTATCTTTGCTCAAAATTTTGCTGATAGGATTTTCACTGAAATCATGTAGCAGGGGATCAGAGCTGATATCTAAGATATCGTATTTTTTTATTTTTGGATAATTTTTGGCATAGCGCACGATAAATTTTTCGGCACTACCATTGCCAGTAGCGATGAGACTTTTTTGGCAGGGAATAATTTTTTGGATTATTTCTATGATTTGCTCGTTCATTTTGTCAAAGTCATTGTAGCTGGCGATGATCTGTCCGCTAGCAAAGAGAGTGACTAGTTTGTTGTTGGCGTGATCAAGGCGAGATTTGAGACTGACGACAACATTTTGGTGAATAGTATGAGCAATGCCAGGATATTTTTTTAAAATTTTGTACCAATGAGAAACTGAGAGTTCCAAAGTTTCCAAAACCGCACTAGCTACTTCTAAACTGTGTTGATGCAAGCTATCTTTTTCAAACAAAGCCATTTCTCCCAAAAAGTCTCCACTTTTAAATAAAGCAATTACTTGTTGGTGTTCTGCTATTTCAGTTTGTAGCTGGACTAAGCCTGCTTGGATGATAATCACTTTGTCACGCACTGAGTTTTTTTGAAATATTTTTTCACCTTGAGAATATTTTTGGCTTAATAAAAAATCAGCCACGATTTTTAATTCGCTTTTGCTGAGATTTTTAAAAAGTGAAACTTGTTCTAGCTTAAAGCTATTCATGGTGATTATTTTTGCGTGGTAGTGAGATGGGCTAGAGCAGTTGGCTCATCGATCAAATTGTTTTGTAATAATTCTTTGATATTTTGATCCATCGAAAACATGCCGACATCAGCTGAAGTTTGGATCACAGTTTTTATTTGGGGAACTTTGTTTTCACGAATAATGTTGGCAATGGCCGGTGTGTTGATCAAAATCTCACGAGCAGCCACACGACCGCCACCAATTTTTGGTAATAAATTTTGAGAAATAACACCGCTTAAGGACATGGAAAGTTGTAGTCGCACTTGAGCTTGTTGGTGTGGAGGAAAGACGTCAATAATACGATCAATCGTTTGAGCGGCATTGTGAGTGTGTAGGGTGGCAAGGACCAAATGTCCGGTTTCAGCCAAAGTAATAGTAGCGGCAATAGTTTCTAGATCACGCATCTCCCCGACCATGATGACATTTGGGTCTTGCCTTAGGACATGTTTCAAGGCATCTTGAAAGGTCAACATATCGGTGCCTAGTTGTCGTTGTTTGATGATACTTTTTTCTGGCTGGAAAATGTATTCAATCGGATCTTCTAAAGTAATGATATTGGAAAAACGGATGCTGTTGATTTTTTTGATCATGGCCGCCAAAGTGGTGGACTTACCACAGCCGGTGGGGCCCGTCACCAAAATCAAACCTTGTTCTCTCTCAATCAAGCGATGGACAATCGGTGGTAGTCCCAAATCTTCCATAGTCGGAATAGTCTGGGAAATAACACGAGCGACTAAACCGATATTGTCTTTTTCCCAATGCAAGTTGACGCGGTAGCGAGAAAAGCCAGCAATCTCATAGGAAATATCTAGCTCTCTTTCGTTGATGAATTTGTCGCGTTGTTTTTCGGTGATAATACTAAAGACCATTTTTTCGATGGAAGCTCTAGTGAGGATTTCGGTGTTTGGAATTCCTTTGAGCTCACCGTCCAAACGCAAAATAGGTGGCTTGCCAGCGATCAGATGTACATCCGAAGCATTTGATTGGGAAGCGATTTTAAATAGATCATTGATAATCATGAGAGTGTATTTATTTTTTACAGTTTTATTTTTATTACTAAGATTATTATAACATAATTATCATGAAAATAAAAAACAAACTCTCTTGTCGGGAGCTTGTTTTTTTAAATTAAAATTATTTGGCTAACAAGATATTTTTCTTTTCTTGTAAGTTTAGTAGATAAGCATAAGAGCCAAACAAAAGTCCAGTGTAAACTAGATTGCTGACTAAGGTGCTTTTGAAAAAAGGAATAGCCAAAGTATAGCTAGACATCAGACCATTGAAAGTATGAGGATACCAATCACCAAAATACCACACGGCAAAATTGGTCACCAAGAAAAAAACTAAACCACTCAATAAACTTGAGCTAAGCAGGTTGATAGCATTGTGGTGTTTTTTAAGAATCTGTCCCAAGAACAAAGTCAGTAATAAAGAAAAATAAACACTCAGCATCACACCGAGAGTATAAAAGCCCAAGAAGATGTCGGATAAAAATAAAATAGCAAAAGGTAAGAAAAATAATTTTTTATCAGCATAAACCGCAGTAAATAAAACAACCGCTAGCAGAGGAGAAAAGTTTGGCGTGTGAGGCAAAAGACGACTGAGGAAAACAATCGCGCAGATGATCACAATTAATAAAATATTATTTTTATTCAACATAGTTTTTTTATAATTCTGAAGCTCTAAATTCCCATGTCACTTCATCGCCAATTTGTAAGATATATTTATCAGCGGAAATTAGCGGTGTTTTTTGATTAATCTTGTATTGCCAGTATTTTTGCTCTTGGCCGTTGATTTTGCTGTCTATCTGGCTGACCAAAATGCCCATTTCAGCGTAATCCTCAGTAGCAAAAGCCCAGTTTTGTTGTTCGGCTAATTTTTGGGTCAAAGATAGCAGATTTAGGCTTCTTTCTGCACTTTGAGAGTAGGGGTATTGTAGCGAAAATGTAGAGTCATTGTCAAACTGAAAATTGACTTTGATGTTGTTTGCTACTGTCGTAGTATCCCCAGGTATATTTGTTTTTCCGGTAAAATATTTGGTCTTAGTTTCTTTCCATTGCCATATTATGGCGACAACTAAGATAAGAGCTATTAGTATAAGAATAGAAATAATCTTTTTTTTCATAATTATTTTAGGTTTACCCCGTTAGAAATTTAAATAAGTTTTTAATCTATTTTTAACATACCTTTTACCCATACCAGATTTTAAATATTTTTCTCTAGCATAGGCATCTTTTTGATTTAAACAGACTTCATAATAAATTAATTTAAAAGGCACTCTTAATTTAGTAGATAGTGTTTTACCTTCGTTATGCTCTTTTAATCTACGATTTAGATCTTTTGTACATCCAGTGTAAAAATTATTGTCTTTATCACTTTGTAAAATATATACATAATGCCACATATGTTTTGTGAATTTCTAACGGGGTTAATAATCAATGCCCGGTCTGACAGTCACACCATTCATAGCATAGTGTTTGATATCTTGCATCTCAGTCACGAGATCTGCTTGTTTGATAATCTCTGGCGGGCAATAGCGACCAGTCATAACTAGTTCAGTATTAACGGGTTTATTATCAATGATACTTTGTAAGTCAGAAATTTTCAATAAGCCGGTTTTGACCGTGGTATTTATCTCGTCCAAAATTAGTAAATCAAATTTTTGTTTTAATAATTTTATAACTTGTTTCACGCCAAGTTGTGCTTGGGCTAAATCAGCAGGGATGTTTTGAAAACGAAAGCCTTTGCCTTTTTCCATGCGTACTTCCCCAAAAGCTTGCCAGCTAAAGTTTTTTGGATAAAGTTTTTGGAGTTGAGTCAAAACTTTTCTTTCGGCATAAAAGTCTCCGCCTTTATCAAAAAAGACTAAAGCCACTTTTAGGTCTGCTCCAATGGCACGCATAGTCAAGCCTAGGCCAGTAGTGGTCTTGCCTTTGCCATTGCCGCTGTAAATATGTATTTGTCCTAGGGTTTTTTTCATAAGATTATTTTAGCCTTTCAGGCTTTAATTTACAAGTTTTTTGATATCTTAGCTATTTTGATTGACATAATCATTTTTTGGGATTAAGATAATTTTTGTCCCCGTTCTTTGAACTCGCAAGCAATTGAAGGAGCACACCATGCGCGCCGATAAATATTTCCAATTTGATCAGCCGGTCTCTTCAATCGCAGAGGGATTGGATTTGATGCGGAAAAAACTCAAGTCTCTCAATGAGGAAGCAGAGCAAAGCCCTGTGCCATACGCACCAGGTCTTGCAGCTCGTTTACTGGGTGAATGTCTGAAAGGATCGATTGATCTTGGCGATCAATTGATCAATGAACACAGAGAAGCTGAAGTGCCTGCGGTCTTGTTGCCTTTTGCCATCTACGTGAAAGAGCAAGATTATGCCTGATTCTTACACAGCTATAAACCGCAAGGAGGCGACCATGTCGGATTTGAATCGCACTCAATACCAACAAGATGTTTCTTGTGTTGAAGCTGGCATAGCTTTTTTGCGTGACAAACAAGCAGAGGAGCAGGCGCTGGCGGATAACATGGAAACGCCTTTTGCTCAAGCTTATGATGCTGAATTCCGAGCAAAAGCTTTGGCTGACGCGATTGGTCGTTGTGATGAGCTGATCAACAGTGGCGACAAAGCTCATGTGCCTGATGTCTTGTACCGTTTTGGTATCCACTTGAAAGAGTGAGTGGCCATAAACTGCAAGGAGGTGATTATGCCTTATGTCAGCAGGCGCATTGATCTCAATGCACGCGTTAGCACCGTGAGTGACGGAATGACAGTTTTACTGCAAGCAGGAGAGACTGTCAACAACGAAGACAGAAAAGAAGCTTTGAAGGCGGCTGTTGAGCGTTGTAAGGCGATCATTTCCGCAAACAATGGTTGTACGGTCTACCCAATCTTCATCCTCTTTGGCATCAGCCTGGAGTGATGAGTTCCCTCACAAGCTGTCTCTAGTCAAGAGGTCCACAGGACTTTCTGACTAGGGGCAGTTTTTTCTTGACAAAAAGCTGGAAAATGTGTAATATTTTTTTTAAATACTGAACCTTTCATCGTCCGTACTGCGGGCAAGAATCACTCATTGTTGAGGAGGCTTTCAATGAACCTTTCGTCAGGGGGTATTCCTGCTGGAGACACCAAAGTAGAGGGTGTCTCTACAGAGAAAACTTCTCGAAAAAATGATGAGCCACGGCGCATGCATTTTTTCTGTTCTGAAAAAGAGCTTGAACAACTGCAGGATCAGATGGATGCGGCGCGAGGTCGTCACATTCCTATTTCCCACAGATACGTCAAGCTCGATGACGGGGTTGTGAAGAAATTCTCTGGTTGCCGCCACATCAGTGGTGACGAGAGCCTTGTGCCGGCCTATCCACACGATGATGTGGTGTATCTCGGCATCGGTGTTTGGGACCATTGCGAAAAAGGCGCTGAACAGAAGAAAACAATGAAAGTTGTTCCTTTCGCGTCGGAACAGTCCAAGGCAACTGGTACCGGGGCACACTGACAAGTGTAAATCGGTGCTTGCCACGCAATAGGCTTAGCTGATAGTGCTTTACTCATCACCTTACATCAGAAAGGAGAGTAGATGGACACTGAGGCTTGAGTTGCTTCTGGGCATCTTGACGGGTAAACCTGAAGCAAGGCCAGTCTTTTCACTTGTGAGGTGAGCGGACTGGTTTTTTATTTTCTTTGAAACCTCAGCTATTGCCCAAAACTTTATTTTATGTTTAAATAGCTTATTGTGTGAAGTCAACGAAGATCAATTCTCGGAGGGCGTCATGTTTTACGTTCTTTGCTATAAGTGTAGGGGTCTGGTGAGGGCTCTGAGCTTAAACTTTGATTACCAGCCTAAAGGGACTGTGATAAGTCATACTCTGCAAACCAGGACCTTCTTACGCTTTCAGGTGAGCATGGTGGTCACTGAGCATGTGCCAGGTTCAGAACATCATTGTCTTGACGGCGATGAGATCATGCTCATGATGGTGAAGCCTGCGAAGGGTTTCGAGGAAACTTTTCGTATGGTGGTCGAAGGCTGGCCTTCGGTCCAGGTTTTGAGTCGGGAAATGCTGGTGCATTGCCTGGTATAGTTCATTGCGGTTGTCGCAGGGTTTTGAAACCCGCGGCGACCGTTTTTTATTTGTTTGATATTGACCAAAATCTTAGCTTGTATTAAGCTTTGCTTAAATCGTTATTTCCAGTGAGTTTCCAGAAAACTCCATCAACAGAGAGGACAGGACCATGGAAAGGCAAGCATGGTATTTGGTGATCTTACAAAAGGTGAATAAGCAGTCTGAAGAGGCTTGGGTTTCTTCCCAAGCTGAAGCTGAGCTTCGTAAGTATGGTGCTATTTTCAGCGCCTCGATCTTATCTCGTGATGAAGCGAGTGCGATTGTGGTCAGCTTGCGGGAAATCCTCGCAGCTCTTCCTGTTTCAAGAGACAGGACCAGCGTTCGTGAATACTTGGAGATTTTGATCAGGGAGTGTGATCTCGAGAGAGTTTCTTGACTCGCTTCAAGTATTGGCATATCCCCGCAGCACGCAGCTGCGGGGCTTTTATTTTCCTACAAATTTAAATCTTGGTATTATTTTGCCCTCAAGCTCTACAAATTCTTCAAACATTTTTAAAGGTCTGACCCAAAAAGCCTGCTCATCATATAAAGCTTGATAGACAACTAATTCTTCTAAAGTTTCACTGTGCTTGGCAACACCTAGGACTTGATAATATTTGCCTTTGTAGTGTTGGTATTTGCCCAAAGTAATTTGTGACATAAAAATTTATTTTATTTCTTGAATTAATTTAAGCTCATCGATTAATTTTTGATAATCAAGCTTAGTAAGATCAGTGGTGTCTAGATCAAATAGCGGACCATCAATGTCGAGTGCTTCGATGGTGCCTGCTAATAAACTTTTTCCCCATTCGTCTAAATTTTCTTTGTCAAAATGTCCAGGGTGTCTTTCTTGGGAGTATGCGCGTTTTTTGAATCTCTCAAAAAGAGTTTGACCTTCAGCGAAACAGCGAATTTGTATAGGCTGAAAGTCATATTTATTTTTTAAATCTGCTAATTTTTGATTAGCAAATTTTGGGTTAAAGTTTGTTTCAATGATAAGTGATTGTTTGCTTTTTAAAAATAACTCAGTCAGATAATACAGTAAGTCATGGCTAGCACTACCAACTTTTTTGGACCAGTCTAAATCAGTGTAGCTCAAACTATCAAAAAGTAATTCTTTGATTTCGTCTTTGCTAATAAAGGGTAAGTTTAATTCAGTGGCTATTTTTTTGCCTAAAGTTGTTTTGCCAGTGGCTGGTAAGCCAGTGATAATAATGACTAAAAGTTTTGACATTTTGATAGATTATTTTTTTATAAGTGTATTCTATAAGTTTTTGTGAAAAAGAGCTAGGCTGTTGTATTATTGACAAATATGCTTATATATGATATATTTTTACGTTAATTAGTTCATTTATAGTTTATTTTAGCATATGGCTTTAGTGTTTAGTTTAGAATAAAAATATTCTAGCTTGAATACTGAGGCTATATGAAAAGAGTCTTTTTGAGTCAACAAACACGCTAGGAGGACCTCATGTCTACCAAAATGACCGATGATCAGATCAACTTGCTCGGCAATCTCTTTCGTGAGGAGTTGCGTGAGTGCCGGGGTGATTTTGACCAGAAACATGTTCGGCTGGCCATTGGCCATCACAGACTCGGACCCGAACTGCTGTCTGTTTTTTCCAATCGTGTACAACTGATCAGCGACATGATCGTGCGTCATGTCAAGGTTGACCGTGCACGTTCGTATCAGGCTTTGCTTGATGCGACCGGTCGTAAGCAACATGTCCGCGACAAATCGTTGCTTGAAACCATTCCTCCTGGTCATGGCGAGGAAGTGGATGTTTTCTTTTTTCCCACTCGTCGTTCGCTCAATGAAGATGAAGTGAGAAAAGAGCTCGATTTTTTCAAGCTTCGTCCGGACTTTGCCGCACAGGCACAGGTCAACATCGATGATCCGGCCTTCGCTGACGAATACCCCAACGGCTATCGGTGGAGGACTGTTGATGGCAAACGGTGTTTCGCAGCGTACAGTTGTTCTGGCGAGCGCTATGTGAGCATCGATAGCATCGTTGACGATGGTGGAAAGGACTTCTGGTGGTACGGTGGCGTGCCCAAGTGAACTATCGCGTCTATGACGCACAAGTTGAGGGCTTCCGCATCTGTGGAGGCCCTTCTTTTTTTACAAATTATTATCAAGAAAATTTTTCAAAGCAACTAAATCTTTTTTATCTTTATCATAATGATAAGAAGTGATATTAAGTGACTGAGCACTTTTGACAGCTTCTCCATCATGTTCAAAATAAATTACATCCTCAGCTTTAAAATCAAAATGTTTGAGCATAGTTTCAAAGTATTTTGGATCAGGTTTATTTGGTTCATGTTTTAAAGTAAAGACTTCATAAGGAACATTTGTTAAACCAAAAGTTTCCATTTCTTCATCATTGGCATTACTTAAAATAATTTTTGGATTATAATATTGTTCAAGCAATGTATACATGTCTTGAAAAATTCCTTGGTCTTTGATGATGAAAGTATTCATTGCATCGATTAAAATTGTTTTTTGTGGTTTAAGATTTATTTTTTTTGATAAAATAGAGTAGATCAAATTTACAAATTCGATCATAGCGGTATTTCTGCATTTTATAAAACTTAGCATATCAAAACCAATAATTTGTTTTTCATAGTCCATTTGATTTTTTTTCATAAACTCAATCGTTGTTTTGTCATACTTTTTATTTTTAATTTCACAAAGTAAAAGATTGGCGCCTTCTATTTTTGTATGTTTATATTTAAAACACTCACCATCTTTTATTTGACTTCTTATACTTCTTACGATTAAAAAATAGTTCAAGTTGTTTTTTAAAAACTTAATAATTAGTGGATTTAAGTTTCTATGTTTTTTGTCTGAACATCCTTTGTAGAATGTTGTGAAGTCCCTACTAGGCTGCGTACATTGTTCATTTTTTTGTGTTTGAGTATCTTCTTTGAGTATAAAGTATAGCTCATTTAAAATTAATAATAGTTTGTCTACTAGTATCCTATAATCAAATAAAAAGCTTTTCATATTCATATCTACTATATAATGTTCGCCCATTTCAACAAGCTGTTCTTCTTCTAGATTCATGGAGGCAAATACTTTTTGACAGTTAGGTTGTAGTATCTTTTGTTCTAAATAATCTATTGTTTTGATTAGCTTTATCATGTGCATTATATCATTGAACACATTGATTTTATCTAGCTGTTTTAAATATAGCCGTAGTTTATAGCTATTGATTTGCGTAATCTCGTTCTCTAGTTGAAAAGTGCCGTCAGAGTGAAGAAAAATTTCTTCGTTAAGCAACATTTGATGTTTTATTTTTTGAACGGAGGGAGCTTTTAAAAAATTTGTTAAATATAAAGCTATTTGTGGACTTTTTATGCTGCTAATAATGTGTCCTTTAGTAGATTTTTCATCAACCATAAATTTAAAATTATTTATCAAAATCCCCGGCAAATTTATTTTGCTGGGGATTTTGCCTTGTTACCCCGAGCGAAGCGAGGGGCGCTTTATTTCATATCACAAGATCCTTTGAATCCACATTGTTTACTACACTCTGTACAGCCTCCTAGCTTTACCATCACGCCTTGTTTGCATTGTGGGCAGACATTGCCGACATTTGAGCCGTAAGTCAGGTCGGGATTTTCTGTGACTTCAGTCGCAGAGGCTTGGATGTCAAAATGTTTTTTAGGATTTTGCATTTCCGTCATCTCTACTTTATCTGGCTCAGCAAAAGCTTTGACTGTTTCTTTGGTTTCGGTTTTGGCTTCTATCGCGCCTTTGCCTTTTTCATCTTTGCCGTTATAGGACAAGTTTTTGCTTTCCGTATCAGCTGAGGTAGAGAGTACTTGCTCAGTGCGAGAGTTATCACGATAAATAGTCACTCCTTTACAGCCTAGCTCGTAAGCTTTTTCATAGAGCTCAGCGGTTTCCTCGACAGAGAAGTTGGCTGGAGCATTGGCAGTTTTGGAGATGGAGGAGTCAGTCCATTTTTGGACAGCCGCTTGGACTTTGATATGGTCCATCGGACTTAAGTCCATCGCAGAGACAAAGAAGTCTGGTAATTTTTCACCTTCAGCTTGGTAGCTAGCGGCGAGTGGAATCAGCACTTCGTGAAAACCTAAACGGCTTTGTCTAAAGAATTTGAAAGCATAGTATGGTTCAATACCAGTAGAGGTGCCGAGCATGGAGCCGACGGTACCGGTAGGGGCTTGAGTAGTCAAAGTGACATTGCGAATACCTTTTTCACGGATAGCTTGGCGGACATCTTCGGGCATGGTTTTCATAAAGCCAGACTCAAGGAATTTTTCGGCTTCAAATTTAGGGAAGGCACCTTTTTCAGCCGCGAGATCGGCTGAGGCTTTGTACATTTCTTGGGTAATAGTGCTATAGATTTTGTCGATGAATTCAAGTGACTCTTCGGAGCCGTAGCGCATACGCAATTTGATCAAGAGCTCACCCAAGCCCAGGGTACCGCCACCGATACGGCGTTCAGATTTTTGGTTGTCTTCATTTTCTTTGAAGTAGTATGGTGTCAGATCAATGACATTGTCTAAGAAGCGAGTCAAAAGTTTGGAAGATTTTTTCAAAGCTTCCCAATTCATTTTGTAGATTGGTCCTTGTGAATCGACACCGGCGTCTTCTGCAAAAGAAGCGAGGTACAAATGTCCAAGATTGCAGACACCCCAGCCAGGTAAACCTTGTTCACCGCAAGGATTGGTAGCAATCACTTGGTTGAAATAATATGAGTTGGACATTTTGTTGTAGCGCTCCATAAAGACGACACCTGGCTCAGCAGACTTGTGGGCAGAAGCGATGATCTTGTTCCAGAGTTCACGGGCACGAATAGTTTTGTAAACTTTGGTTGGGTAGCCCATTTTTTTCCAAGCTAGCAAATCACCAGTCCAATTTTTTTCATAAATTTCTTTGGCAGTTGGGTTTTCATAGTCAGGAAATTCTAGATTCCATAAACTATCATTTTTGACAGCTTCCATGAATTTGTCGGAGACCATGACGGAAATATTAGCATTTTCGATTTGACCAGCTTGAGTTTTGCTTTCAATAAATTCTATGACATCTGGATGCCAATCCCATTGCATCAGCATCAAAGCCCCCCGGCGGGAGCCGCCTTGCTCAATCAGCGCAGTAGTATAGGAAAATAGGCCACCCCAGGAAACCGAGCCGGAAGATTTGCCATGGACGCCTTTGACATAGGCATAGTGTGGTCTGAGCGCGCTCAAGGACATGCCGACACCACCACCGCGAGACATGATCTCAACCATCTGGTAGAGGGTGTCTTGGATGATGCCACGGCGGGAGTCAGCAGGCGAAGGGATGACATAGCAGTTAAATAAAGTCAGATTGGCAGTGTAGTGGTCTTTGCTGTCCACATTGGCGCCTGTCATGATACGACCAGCTGGCTGGATGTGTTTTTCGTGGAGCTCTTCAAAAAATTCTTCAAAGTATTGTTGTTTCTTTTCTTCGCCGACTTCGATGGAGGCAATGGCTTTGGCGATACGACGATGAGAGTCGTCAATAGACTCTAGTGGTTTGTCGCATTTGTATAAATCTTGGGTAAATTCAAAGTTGTTTTCGCTGTCTGCATAAATGCCAGTCAACATGTGTAAAGTGACGCGGTCACCTGACAACATTTCTTTGATCACGCCTAAATCTTTTTTGGGGTATTTGCGGTCTTCTTTGGAAATGACGATGACTAAGTCACCGCGTTGGATATCGTCTTTTTTGGCCTTGAGAGAGTATCTGTCCAAGAAAATGATACGACCTAAAGTATCAAAATTACTGGATTGGTTTAAGATATGTTTGGCTTGTTTGGATAAAAAGATGTTTTTTTCTTCTAAGTCTTTGACTTCTTGGCAAGTGATTTCTTTGCCGTATTCAAGTCTGGCTTTTTTGCGCTGTTCACGGTAAAGGATAAAAGCCTTGGCAGTTCTAGCCCAGTTGCTTTGGATCAAGATGATTTCAATCACATCTTGGATTTCTTCGACATTAGGGACAGTGTGGCCGTCAAATTTGTGATCCAAAACACTGAGAGTGATATCGGCTAGTTTTTGGGCTTCGGCGGCATCAAACTCACCAGTAGCCAGTCCAGCTTTTTGGATGGCGGTGGCGACTTTGGTTCTATCAAAGTCTACGATGTTGCCATCACGCTTTTTGATCTTTTTGACATCAATACTCAAGCGAGCTTCGGCTTTTTTTTGGTCACGGTGTTTAAAGTAGGCTTTAGCGGCCTGAGGATAGTCATTTTCTAGTAAAACTATGTTAACAGCACTGCGAATGTCATCGGTACTTAAGGCGCTATGTTCATGATTTTGCTCTAAATATTCAATCACTTGATCAGAAAGAGTGTTGATGATTTTTGAGTCAGCTAAACTGATACTGACCATGCTTTCGGTGAGTGATTGAGTGATTTTAGTTTGGTCAAATTTTTCGTTTTGACCATTGCGCCTAGTGATGACTTGCAACATAGTTTTTATTTTTTATCTAATTAGTTTATTTTATACATTAGTACGAGCTCGCCAGAGGCGAACGGGCAAAAATAAAAAGCCATTTTTTTAAGATTTTGGCTAATTTTCGCGGTTTGACACTATATCTAGTGCTAGAAAGTATTATAGCACACAAGATAGTGTTTCACCAAATTTTATGTTTATGTTTATTTTGACGCTCTTTTGAATTTCATTATAAGGGTTTTTTAGCAAAAAGTCTAATCTAGTTTTTAGATTGCCAAATAGCCTTATTTTTGTTATATTTGAGGAAGTTTTTAATATTAAATGAATTTTATATGGCTTTCAAAAAGCAGCCAAACCATCATTTTAAAAAGCAAGCTGACAAGGCCAAAAAGGCTGAAGTCAAACCGGCGATGCCAAAAGCCCCAGCTGGTCCTTTGATGGACCCAGTTTTGTATGTCGGGGATTTGGATTTGACTAAGTATCCTAGACTTGAACAAAAGCAAGACGATAGAAATATTCAAGAAGTAGAAAATCCTCTAAATCAGAGGAGATAAATTTTAGCTAAAAATTTATGCAAGAAAATTTTGGTTTAAAAGCGGTTCAGGATCCAGAAAAATCAGCGCTAGATTTAGCATTGCCAGAGCAAGAATCAGAAGATGTTGAGCTGACTAAAAAAAGCTATGAAAAAATAGATTTTGAAAAATTTGCTGAAGTGGGAGATTATTTTTGGTCAGCTTTGATTGATGAAGAAGGCTTTGAGAGAGAATTTTTATGCCCAGTTCCAGCTGAACATTATTTGCATCCAGAATTTGATAGCTTATTGAATGAGGAAGAAAAGTCTGCTTTTTTAAAATTGGCAATTTCTGCTATTCAAGAACAAAAGATAGGTACTTCTGGTGCTAAAATTTTTTCTAACTATGAATTTGCAGATAGACAATTGCAAGCCTACGATGATTTTGGCTATGAACCAGGAGTAGAAATAGATGTGCTTATGGATCTATTGCATAAATTTGAGCAGCTAGAGATTAAGCCAGAAGAAGTAGATGATAGTTTGAATTTTTTGGTAAATTTTTGGAAAGAAAATGGAGTCTCTATTATTTTGCCTAAAATTTCTGAGCTTTTAAATAAAATAGACTCTACCGGAGCAGCGGGCAAATTATTAAAATTATTAAATACTAGCGAAGGAGATAAAAATCATTTAGCTGCTTTGCTTTATCGTTTGGAGTTTGGTCAAATCGGTATTTCAGAAAATGGTGTGAAGTATCTAGAAAAGATGTATGATCTAGAAGACTTAAATCGTCCGGATTATTTTGCTCAGCGCCTTACTGCTTCTGGCGAGATCGGTATTTTTGATGAAAACAGAGTATTACAAAAATATTTTGAGCTAGGAGATTTAGCCGCCCCAGAGCAAATTTTGAAGCCAAAAGTACATGACTTTGTTTATGAGACTTTGTTTCGTCCGCGCGCCAATGAAACTGAACAAGAGCGCCTTGAACGCGAGCAATATTTAAAAGAGTTTAAAGAAAATTATTTTCAGTTTTATGACGATAAGTTTTTTGCGCAAACTGGGGTGCGTTTTAATAACTTAGAGTTTGAAGAGCAGGGTTGGTTTTTGATGTATTATCGAAAAGTTGACGAAGAAACAAAAGCCAAATTAATTGACTTTGTCAAAAAAAACGGAGAAGCTGGTTTGAAATCATTTTTATCTTTGGAATACAATGATCAAAACGGCGAGGCAATTTTATTTTTAGAAGGAAAATTAGAGTCTCAAGATTTTAAAAAATTATTTGCCAAATATTTACAAATTCAAAATAAAGCCCAAGTTTTAGCAGAGTCGATAGGTGACAGTCAATTTAAAGATAGTTTTTATGACGCTATCATGTCTCGGGCAAGTGATATATTAAGCACTGCTTGTCAGCTTGCAGAAAATAAATCGGCTGAAGCGGAGTTTTATCAAGGACAAAAACTAAGGGTAGAAAAAATTGAAGAAGTTTTAGAATCTTTAGAAATTTTTGCCGACTTTTTGGAAAAACTAAAAGCTTTATTTTTACAAGAAGGTGCTTATGATTTTTCCCATCTGGAAACTAGCAATTTAGAGGGCTTGGATATTTATCAGTTTGAAGTATTAGACAAAGCTACGCAAAAGAAAAGCTTTGCAAATTTGAGTTTGCGTCCGCAGGGCACTAACGAACATCTAGCAGAAAAAGAATTTGATGGTGAAGCAAGAATAAATTTTTTATTTAGCGATCAACCAATAGCTGTGGACATAAAAGAAAAAAGCCGTTTGGAGGCTTTGAGTTTTCGTTTGGATAGAGAGTGTTTAAATTTTGATGACGAAGGCAAAGTAGTAGATAGAGACAATACTCGCGCCCAGGGCAGGGCAGCACTTGATTTTGGTAGCGCCTTCACTGATAGCGGAGAACAAAACAATGTCTTGGCACGCGTGATTTCAGTGGGTAATTTTTATAACGCTCAAGCTAAAAGTAAAAAACCAGAATATTATCATAACAAAGAATCTTTTTATCAGACTTTGGGAGAAGCAGAAATTTTTGCCGAAGTAGTAGAACAAATAAAAGATTTTATAGAGCGTAAATATGTAAATAAAGGATAAATTTTATTTTGGCCGTTCTGTTTGTGTATCTCGAGGCTTTAGATAAATAGTACGAATATCCGGTTTTTCAGCCGGATTTTTTGTTGGCTTAAAACTGGCCAGTAAAAATAGTTGCTTTAAACTCAAAGCTATTTGTGAGCTTTCGATGATCATGCCGATTAATTCCTCCCCAAAAGAGAGAATGGCTACTTTATTACCAAAAATATTGATCTCCACTGGAGCATTATATTTTTCCTGATCAACGATAATCCTAGTAAACAAGTGTTTTTGGTCTTTTGATTGGTCAACTACTACATCGCTAGGGGTGATAGCGGTCACCTTGAGGTTTTTTTGGACTCTTTTTTTGATAAATTCCTCAATAATAGGGACAATTTGTTTTTCGTAGTTTGAGTGAAAGATAGAGCGGACCAGGTAGATATCTTTGTTTTCTTTGAGAATTTCATCATAAATTTGCTTGAGACCAGTAGTTCCTTCAAAAAACCTAACGCCAGGCTTGTCATTGATGAGATTATAACCAGAAATAATATCAGGCAAAGAGCTTTCTAGACTCTGTTGGGCTTGATTAAGGCTTTTTAGCCTATTTTCCATGACATTTTTGAGCAAACTAGGGTGGCCAGCTGCAAAGGTGGCTATTTTTTGTTTGGCTTCTTGTTTAGTGATTAGGCCAAGATTAGCCAAATTATCTAGCTCTTGGTAGACAATAGCCCGTGATCTTTTGGTTTTTTGGGCAATAACTGAGGCTTTTGCCTCTTTTTGCTGGTAAAGATAGTCCAAAATCTCGGCTTGGACATTATTTAGACCGGCTTTTAATAAAGTTTCTTTAAACATATTATTTTATTTATACTTGTATTATAGCACATCTAAATATTTTGTCAAGTAAAATAAAGACAATTTTATTTAGTTTTCATGCCTATTTTAGTGCCGTATGTAAAGTATTTAATTAACATTTGCTATATTTATGTATTGTAGATACTTGACAAGTTTGGACAAGTATGCTATGATGCTCTATTACAGATAAGACAGCGACAGCAGAAACACTTCAAACACTTGTACTTTAAATCAAATTTAGTTTAAGAATAGCAAAGCTTTAGCGGGCTAGAGTGGCTAGTTTCATCGGAGAGAGAGCTTGAGAGATCAAGTTTTGATGGAAAGAGTCCAGTCCATAAGAAGTAAGCGGCTTAAACACCTGAATTTGCTAAATAGTGGCCATCTGCTTAAAAAGCATTTTGAGCAGACCCCAGTCTTTAGCAAAGACCCGTACATTACAATCAAATATTTTTTTCAAAGGAAGGAGAGAGCCTTTTAAATAAATTTAAAGATAATAAGCGTTTTGGCTTTCTACAACCTCTACCTAATAGATAGGTAGTCAAAACATTTGTTATCTTTTTTGTTTAGGGAGAATAGTGGAGAGGAGAGAGCGGCATCATAGAGAAGTTGAACTCATATAAAAAACTTTCAGACTAGATGTTGTCAAAAACTCATCTTCACCATTTTCTCTAAAAGATATTTTAGAGTCAAGCAGTTCTTTACACAAATTTTAACCAGCTAGCACTAAGAGTTTTTGGTAATCAAAATGTAACATTAGTCTTTGTCAAAAAACAAAGAGGAGAGAGTTCATTTCCTAAGATCCTTAGCTAGTTAGTTCGTAGTTTAAAAATCATTTTAAACTTTGGTAGATTCTAAAATAAATATTTACAGCCTAACGAACGGCTAAAAATGTTTATTTAAAAAATTATTGTTTTTGTAGCTTTGGTCATTTGAAAAAATGGCACAACTCTAAAGCATAATTTGCTGCCGCACGCTTTCTTTAAAAAAATTTAGGGAGATCGTCTGCTGATAAAACCTTAAACCAATTTTGTCAGCAGGAATGTCCTTGAATATTTTGTAGCTTAGGACAAAAATTAGTTCTTTTAAAAAATAAATATTCTTTTCCTCTTAGTTCTTTTTGAGAATTTCAGTTTTGATTTTTAGTATTTAGAAATCAGGATTGAAGTTCTCAAGGAGAGAACTATTAACAATTTCATCAAAGCTCAAAAGAGCAGAGGTGAAAAAGGAGGGTGAGATGAACAAGTGTTTCATTGGCCACGTCCTTGTCTCCCTCACAGGGGAGACGATGATGATGAATTACGCTGTTGGCGTTTGCCGGCAGCTTGAGGTTGGTGTGGCCGTCTTTCGGGATGGTCATAAACAAGACACGCTGGGGCTGGCGTCGGGCTGGTACCGGTGCTACCTGTCTTGCGTGTCTCCATACGGCTCGTATTCGTATGAGTCGTGTGGGGTAGAAGAGGTGGCTAACGCAGAAGGTGCTCCACGTTAGTCACTCAGGCTAAGTCATCGGCCTGTAGATGATGGCAAAACAAGGTTTAACGAGAGGAAGTGCTGGAAACATTTTCTCTCTCTGTCTTGAGATGTATATCTCAACTGATGAGCTGGAAACAGCGAAACAGAAACTGTTCTTTTAAAAAATAAATATTTTTTACTCTTTGTGAGTAGTGTCTTGTTTAGTAGATTATTTTATTAAGCAAGATACTGCTCATAGGGAGTAGAGTCTAGCTGACAGGATCATTTGTCAGCACAAGGTTATCAATCGAATAAGCGGGAGTGACCCCGTGATACTAAGATTGATAGCAGATCTGGGAGGTCAAAAGATGAAGCGTGTCTTCTCTTTTGACGCCGAGACCAACGGTCTCTGGGGTCAGGCGTTTGCCATTGCTGCGCTCGTTTATGACGAGAACGGTAAGGCAACCACTGCCTTTGTTGGTCGTTGCCCGATCGTGGGTGACGTCGACAAGTGGGTGGCGGACAACGTCCTGCCGCAGTTGACCGATGTGCCGGTCACTCACCAGGACTATGATTCGCTGTTGGCGGCCTTTGCCAAGTTCTACTTGGCCGAGAAAGCTGACACCGATATCGTGGTCCACATGGGTTACATCGTGGAGACGAAAGTCTTGCGCGATGCTCATGAGCGTGGGCTGATCGGTGATTGGGACGGACCCTACCCGCTCATCGATATCGCGGGCAATCTTCAGCAAGCTGGAGAGGACCCGACGTCGGTGGACGCGTACGTGCAGAAGCACGGGTTGAGTGTGCCTGACTTTGGCACCACGCACCATCCGCTGTATGACAGCGCGGTGGCAGCTGCGGTGTACGGTCACCTGCTCAGCCGTCGTCCGGCCTAATCTAGGTCAAGGCGTCCTGTCAGTCCAAACTTCTGTGACCCAGTAGCTTGGGTAGAAGTTAGTCTGGCCGAGTTTTTAAGAGCTTACTTGGGAACAGAAAAGCTCTGGCGGGTATTGTTTTTCGCCGTCAAAAACGGTGCTCTAGTTGGCAAGAGTGTTTGTCAACATCGTCAGTCGTTCAAATACCTTCTATAAGGCACAGATAGTCTGTGTCGAAGTGAGGGGAATAAGAATGGCTAGGCGAGCAAGCAAAGGAGAAGCTCATGCTTCTGTCCAATGCTTTCTCCTTGAACATGGTTGCGGCCCTTCCGTCCACGATCAATGTCAGGGAACTCGCTCTTGACGAGGTCATCAAGATGCTCAACAGTGGATTCACTTCCGCTGTTGGCCATGCCGATACGGCCGCTGTCTTCAGCGACCAGCTCGGCGTGACTGTCCC
>JAGORJ010000028.1 GCA_018062885.1 Patescibacteria group bacterium
TCTTGCATTAGCAAGTGCCAGCTTAAGAGCTTAGAGGACAATGCGGCAAATTGGACCTGTTTGTCTCAAGATATTGCCGACAGACAAGGTGTTCAATCAGAATCAAATCTTTGCCCAGGTACACTTAAGTGTGTGCAAGTTGGCTCTCTCCCTATAATGACCGATGAGAGTCAAGAATGTTGTGTGCTTTATAATTCTGGTAATCCAATTTGTCGGGAAATTTCTGCCGGCTCAAGATGCAATGAGGGGGAAGAAGATTATCATAGTAGTTGTTCGGCGGTTCCTCAATGTGATCCAAACTGGCAAGACCAAGCGGGTTGTTGTATTAGTCAAGATATAGCATCTGATGGCAGCGCAGAATATTTTTGTCAGGAGTTATCAGCTGGTTCTATTTGTGATGGTTCGCTTTTAGCTAACACAAATTGTTCTTTGCAGTCAGTTTGTAATTAAATAATTAAAATATGAAAATAAAAATAATAATTAGTTCTTTATACCTTTTCCTGCTAGCCTTTCAGGCAAAAGCGATTGAGCTTTATAATCCTTTGTGTGAAAAGGGTTCTAAAGATTGTATTAACTCTTTCCCTCAACTGGTAAATAGCGCTATCAGAGGGATCTTAGGTATTACTGGTGCTATTGCTTTAGTGATGATTGTGATTGGTGGTATTACTTGGATGACTTCAGCTGGCAATGCTGATAGAGTCAGGCGTGGCAAAGATACTTTGCTGTGGTCAATTTTAGGTTTATTGATTATCTTTTTAAGTTACGCTATTATTAATTTTGTTTTAGGTGCTTTAGCAGCTTAAAAATATTGTGGTATAATTATTAAAATTTTATTACTCTGAAAGGGGGTGGAACAATGAAAAAAATTATGATAGCTTTGTTACTAGCCATGCCAGCAATGGCTTCTGCTGCTGATTCTTCGATCAATTTTGGCTTAGATACTTTTGATAACAGTGGCTTAGGAGATAATGATCTTAAAACCACTATTGCTAGTTTACTTAATGTAGTTTTGGGTTTCTTAGGAATTTTAGCAGTCTTGATTATTTTACTAGGTGGTTTTAAGTGGATGACCTCACAAGGTGACTCTGGTAAAGTGGATGATGCAAAAAATTTGATTGGTGCCGGTGTGATTGGCTTGGTGATTATTTTAGCATCTTACGCCATCGCCTCATTTGTCTTAGAAGAAGTTTATACGGCAACTGGTGGTAATTTTACGAATTAATCTTTTTATTATTTTGAAAGGGGGTGAAAAAATGAAAAAAATTATGACAGCTTTATTGTTGGCTATGCCAAGTTTAGTTTCTGCTCAATCAATAAACTCAGAAAATGAAGAAGCGGTGACCGCTGGTCAATTTGGTTTAGATGAGTTGAATACTGATTTAGGCAAAGGAGACTTAAAAGATACTATCGGTCAATTGATCAATGTGGTGTTGGGCTTCTTAGGTATTATCGCCGTCTTGATCATCTTATTAGGTGGTTTTAAGTGGATGACATCACAAGGATCTTCTGAAAAAGTAGAAGAAGCCAAAAAATTGATTGGCGCTGGTATAGTTGGCCTGATCATCATCTTAGCGTCTTATGCGATTGCTCAATTTGTTTTGACCAGTGTTTATGATGCAACTACAGGTAATGGATCATAAATACTAGTTATTATAGTCTAGACTATAGTAGGTCAAAACTCTGACCTACTAGAGCGTAGATTATAAATATATGAAATTAAAACTTTTTTTATCTCTTCTCTTATTATTACCTGCTAATTTGGTAATGGCTGCGGGTTTGAGTGATGCTCAAAGTGGTTTGCAAACAGCCGCTGGTGATAATTTTGATACTAGTAAAAATATTCAAGCTTATATTGCTATTTTGATCAAAGGTGCTTTATCTTTGGTCGGTATTATTTTTATTGTGTTGATAGTTTTAGCGGGTTTCAAATGGATGACTTCACAGGGTAATTCTACTAAGATAGACGAGGCCAAATCCACCATTGTAAACTCAGTCATTGGCTTAGTAGTAGTTTTAGCAGCCTATGCTATCGTTACTTTTGTTTTTGATGCTTTACAAGGTGTGAACTCTGGTGGTGGTTCAGGTGGTGGTTCAGTAACACCTTAAGCTGTTTATATCAAAAAAATCAACCCCCGCCGCGCTGAGCACGACGGGGGTTTTTGCATGTGAGCTATGGCTCGCATTTGCAACGCCAATCATAAAGCTCACCTTCGATCTCAACATCATTCTGTTCACAGTCAATGAGACCTCTGATCCTGACCTGGTTTATGCTGCCTTTTTTGTGCCAATAGAACTCGATAGAACCAGGAGCAAGTTCTTGCACGGCACTTTTACCCCAAGGGGGAATTTCGCCGTAATTAGTGAGTCGATCATCAGTGACAGATATGGTCCATGGGGTCAGGTTGAGAACCATGCCTCTTTGCCTGACAATGTTGAGCACAAGATGTTTGTCAACGATGACCTGTTGTATGCCAGACCAACGGCCGTAGCGTTTGATGGGGGCTAGTTGCTTGCCAGAAGACCAACCATGGGGCTCCCAAATCTTGACGATAATATGAATTTCGTCTCGTCTGGGTGTTGTCACGTAGTAGTGCTCTCCAGGCTTCAGCTCCCTCTGAACATTGCCTTTGGCCTCTACTACTTCAACCATGAGTTTTTGTTTTAGTGTTGTGATGTCCCACTGACAGACATCTGGGTCATAATTGACGCCAGGTCCACCTTGGTGAGTGGCACAGCCGGTCACTAACAGGCAAATCATGGCCAGCCAAAAGAGTTTGTGCTTTTTCACAGGTCTTTCTCCTTGTGTCGGATGATTGATTGCAAGAACATTAACAGTATATTATACTCTATTTATGAAATTTTGTCAAATCTAAGGGCCTGAGTTCTATTTTGAAGTGTAATTAAAAGTGTTGTTATAATGCTAAGGTTGATTGATTTGATAGATTTCTGCCTCTTCATCTTCATAAACTAGACTAATATTTTCATTAGCCAGGAGAATATTTTTAAACGCGTCTCTTTTGTTATCTTTTTCCAAAAAGATATAATGAGCACCAAATTTAGTAGGAATTATTTGGTCTGGGTTGTTTATTTTGCCCTCTATAATATCAAAGTATTCTTGTTGCAAGTCAGCGTCAAAATTGTACATAAAAGTTTGATCCAGGCCTATTAAGTAATAATTATGATCATTATGATAAAAAAGCATAGGCCATTGGTCCCAATTATCATGAAAAACAATACTCTTGGCTGCTGTATTTTGTTTGAGCCAGCTAGCACTTGCTTGAAATTTATCAAGTGGCCACTTATTGGATAAAGATGAGTTGTTTATTTGATTGAATAAAAGATAAATCATTGAAATGCTTAAAATGATTAAGCAGCTTGCTATAAATATTTTTAGTTTTAATTTTAGACTAAGCCAAAAGCTATAAAAATTTTTTAGCTTTAAAATATTTTTTAAATCAGAGCAGCTAAAAGCAATAAAAATTAGCATAAAAGGCAAGAGATACTCGGCGTATCTTTTGGATTTGATGCTTAATAATAAAAAGCCAAAAGATAATAAAAAAGTAAACAGTGTTTTTTTTGTGATGGCCTGATAATTAAAAACCAATAGAGCCATAGATAAAATAGCCAATATAAACAAATGTGGCGCAGAGGACATGATTTCCAAAAAGCCAGCGCCATACCATTCGCTACCAACTGTAAATTTTTGGCCAAAGTTAATAATACCTATTTGAACTACTTGTTGGTAGTAAAAATATAAATTTTGTGGCCAGTTTGGATGAGAAACAAGGCCGAATAAAATACCGCCTAGACTCCAGAGCAAATTTGACCATTGATATTTAATTTTTTCTTGAACTTTGAGTTTGTTTAATAAATAAATACTAGCAAACCAGGCCAAGTAAATAGGAAATATTATTGGCCAGCCTCCATAAAGCCAGACAAATATGAAAGCACTAAGAAGTAGTAAGTATTTTTTTTGCTTGATTAGAGCATAAATAAAAACTAGGCAGACTATAAAACTAAGGGAGTTTACCTTTATTAAACTCCAGCGAAAATTTAAACTTGGTAGACTAAGGATCAATAAGCTAAGTGGCCAAGCAAAATTAAGCTTGAGTTTTTTAAAAAAATGATACAAAGCCAAAACAGCTAAAGTAGCAAAAATTGCAGTGGCTATTTTTAGGGACCAGAGCGGATCGAAAAAATGAGTAAAAAAAGACAATAAAAGGTGGTAGAGAAAATGATGGTCAGTAAAGCTATCCTTAAGCGTGCTAAATTGCATCCACGGTAAAGTCTGTAAGATTTGACCTTGAGCAATCATCTTGGCTATTTTTGCATGATAAAAGCCATCTGGGTCGCCTATGACAGCCTTTTTTTGCCACCACCAATAAAAAGACAAGAATATCAAAAATAGTGATAAATAATCAATTGGCCATTTTTTTAGTTGATTTTTGAGACTTCTACTAATCATTAGCTTATTTTAGCAGAACAAAAAATCCTCGCCAAGCATGGGGGCGGGGATTTGAGAAAATTAACTTTCTTTATTTTATTATGGATACCTAAACTCGTCAAGTTTTTTTGTTTTTTATCCATAATTTGGGTTGATTTTTGTCTGAATCTTTGCTACACTGCCCGTAGGGAAAGCATAAATTGAGAATATTTGTGCTTTTTAAATACATTAAGATAAAACTATGAGCGGACATTCTAAATGGGCAACAACCAAACGAGCTAAAGAGGTCAAAGATTCCAAACGCAGTGGCTTATTTACCAAACTATCTAAAAACATCACTATCGCTGCTCGTGATGGTCAAGATCTGGATGCTAATTTTAAACTCAGAATGGCAGTTGATAAAGCTAAGTCTTTGTCTATGCCAAAAGAAAACATTGAACGGGCTATCAAACGCGGAGCTGGTGTCGGTGGCGGTGAAAACATTGAGCACTTGATTTATGAGGCTTACGGACCAGAGGGCGTTGCAATGATCATTGAGGTTTTGACTGACAATAAAAACCGAGCAGTCTCAAATATCAAACATATTTTGAACAAAGCTAACGGCAACATGGGCTCTAGTGGTAGTGTGATGTGGATGTTTGCTATCAAAGGAGAGTTGCTTTTGAAAAACACTAGTTTAAGCGATGACGAAGAGCTAAAAATTATTGAAGCTGGCGCTGAAGACATCATCAAAGACGAGCAAGTTAGCGTGATTACCGACAAAGAAATGCTGGCTTCAGTCAGAGAAAAATTGTTAGCCAACAATTTTGTGATTGAAGAGTCAAATATTATTTATTTACCCAAAGAAAAAGTCTCTGTGCAAGATGAAGATAAACTTTTGCGCCTTTTAGATGCCTTAGATGACGATGATGATGTGGATAGTATTCATACTAATGCCAATATTTAATGTCTAATTCAAACTCAGCTAAAATTATTTTAGGTTTAGATCCGGGTTTTGCCGATACGGGTTTTGGTGTTATCAGTAAAGAAAATAATAACTTAAAATTTTTATTAGCTGGCAGTATTCAGACAGATAAGAAGCTAGATTTTGTTCAGCGTCTGGAAATAATCTATGAAGAAATAAAAAGATTGTCTAAGCAGTGGCAACCAGATTTGGTAGCTATTGAGAAATTATATTTTGCCCGCAATGTCAGCACTGCCTTAGATGTCGGTCAGGCTAGAGGAGTTGCCTTACTGGCTTTAGCACAAGACAAAAGACAAATTTTGGAGTTTACACCTTTGCAAGTAAAGCAAGCTTTGACAGGTTCAGGTAAGGCTGACAAGCGACAAGTGGGTTTGATGGTTAAAGCGGTTTTGAAAATATCTGCGGTACCAAAACCCGATGATGCTGCTGATGCTTTGGCTTTGGCTATCTGTGGAGCTTGGTTTAATCCTAAATTAGCCCTTAAAAAATAGTTTAAATTTTTAGTGTAATGATGCCCGTTAGAAATTCATAGAAAATTTCTATTAGGGTAAATAAATAGTATTTAAAATTTCTAAC
>JAGORJ010000029.1 GCA_018062885.1 Patescibacteria group bacterium
CAGCGTGGGCCAGCCGAACATGATCATGCCACGGCCGACGTTGATACCGTCGGCGCTGTAGCGCCAATCCTCGTGACTTTGGGGTGAGAAGCAGTATTCCTGCAGAAGTTCGACATCTGCTTGGCTGACTGCGCCGTCACCGTTCACATCGCCACGAATTCCGTCGATGCTGTGGATCGTCCTGGGGTGGTAGTCGGAAAAACTTTCGAAGCCACCCTGAGGGGTTCTGACGTGTCCGCTGATGCTGGACATGTAGTAGGTTTCTTGCCCGATGGGGAGGTTGTTGGTGAATTGGATCATGAAGACTCGGAACCATGTCGCTCCTTCGTCATCGGCAATCCAGTTGGCACGGTAGTCATACAGATCGGTGCTGTCGATGACAGAGCCGATGTCCTCGAGCCATTCTTCGCAGCCAGTGAAGCTGAAGTTCTGGTTGAAACTCATGTTCCCTTGGCTGACGTACAGCTCGAAGGTTACGACTCGATCGAGCCATTCATTGGCAGTCAGATACTGCTCATCAACGATCTGTTCACCCGGCAACAAGTAGATGTCTTCGGGATGGTTGTCCACGAAGTGGGCGGAACCCCACTGCGCCTGGGCGCTGTTGAAGATGCCGAAGCCGAGGATAATGGCCACGAAAATGGCCGTGAAGAGACGGGAAAAAATGCTCTGCATGATGGGAACCTCTCCGGTTTTTGGGAAATGAAGTGAAATTGTCGATGAACCACGCTTTTTGAGCGATTATGTATATTAGCATAGTTTGCTATTTTTGTCAATACTAGCTTAATTTTACTTGCTTATTTTGCCTAATTTTACTAAAATTAAGGACAAATAGTTTATAAATTAAGTATTGAAATAAAATATGCCAGAAGAAGAAATCAGCATCAATGATGAATTTCAACAAAGATGTCGTAAAGCCGAGCTTTTACAAGCACAAAACATTAGCCCTTACCCCTCTCAGACCGCCAAAAACGGCTCTGTAAGCGGTTTTTTGAGCAAGTTCACTGCAATACTTGAAAGCAAGGAAAAAGTGATTTTAGCGGGCAGAATTCGTAGCCTCAGATTGCAGGGTGGTTCGGCCTTTTTGGACTTTGAAGATGAGAGTGGAAAATTGCAAGCTTTTATCCGCAAAGACAATGTTGGTGAAAAAAATTACCAAGAATTTAGCGATTTCTATGATTTGGGTGATTTTATAGAAATCACGGGCTCTGCTTTTGAAACCAAAACTAAAGAGCCAACTATTTTAGCTGATAGTATCAAAATTTTGAGCAAAACTTTATTGCCTTTACCTGATAAGCATGCTGGTCTCAAAGACACTGATTTGAGATTTAGAAAACGCTATTTAGATTTGTTAGCCAATCCTGAAGTAAAAGAAGTTTTTAAATTGCGTACTACTATTATCAGAAATATTAGAGAATATTTTGATGCCGTTGGTTTTGTGGAAGTGGACACTCCTATTTTACAAACTATTGCTGGTGGAGCAACCGCTGCACCATTTATCACTCACCACAAAGCTTTGGATATTGATTTACATTTACGTGTAGCCCCAGAACTATATTTGAAACGCTTAATCATCGGTGGCTATGAACAAGTTTATGAAATCGCTCGTTGTTTTCGTAACGAAGGCATTGACCATCAGCACAATCCAGAATTTACCCAGATAGAATTTTATTGGGCTTACAAAGATTATCAATTTTTGATGGATTTTATCGAAGGCTTTTTTGTGCAGTTAGTCAAAAAAGTAAACAATGGCAGTTTGCAAGTCAAAAACGGAGAAGATGTGATCGATTTTACTGCGCCTTATCCACGAGTAGATTTCAAAGAAGCGCTAGATAAAGCTTTGAATATTGATATCGATAAAGCTAGCAATCAAGACTTAGTTGACTTAGCTAAAAATGCTAAAATACCAGTTGAGAAGTCTTGGGGCAGAGGTAAACTCTTGGATGAATTGTACAAAAAGTTTGTCAGAGCCAAAATGATTCAGCCACATTTTATTATCAATCATCCTTTGGAGCTATCACCGTTGGCCAAAAAATTAGCCGACAGACCAAACTATGTAGAAAGATTTCAACTTGTCGTCAAAACAGCCGAAGTATGTAATGCTTTCTCTGAGCTTAACGATCCATTGGACCAAGAAGAAAGATTCAAAGAACAAAAACGTTTGAAAGACGACGGTGATGATGAAGCTCAGGGCGCTGATGGTGACTTTGTGGAAGCTTTGAAACATGGTTTACCACCAACAGCGGGCCTGGGCATGGGAATTGATAGATTAGTAATGCTTTTGGGTGATGTAGAAAATATCAAAGAAGTTATTTTCTTCCCTACCATGAAGCCTAAAGATAAATAATAAGTATGCAGAAAAAAATATTTTTAGTTTTATTTTTAGTGATTTTTTTGAGTGGCTGCTCCAAAGCAGAGGAGACAGCGAAAAATCCTGAGACAGATTGTGTCAGTATAGAAAGTGTTGATGCCTGTATGGCGTCAAATTGTGTGGTTTGTCCACCTAGCATCGAGGCAAGCTCTTTGTCTTGTCAGACAGAAGAATTTTGCCAAGGTCTTGGCTTCACTAAAACTTGGTGGCCAAATATGCAAAAGCAATTAGAGGCCATGCAAGGCCAACAAAATAATTATTTAGAAAATACATTAACCGAAGGAAAAATTATGCAAGCTTCAATTCAAACAACAAAAGGAGAGATTAAAGTAGAGCTTTATGGTGACAAAGTGCCAAATACAGTGGCTAATTTTGTGAAATTAGCTAAAGAGGGTGTTTATGATGGTGTTTATTTTCATCGCGTGATTGCAGACTTTATGATCCAAACCGGTGATCCTCAAGCCAAAGGAACAGCTGGTGTGGACTTTAGCTACGAGCAAAACTCTCAAAATTTACCAATAGCTGGTACTGGTGGACCAGGCTATGCTTTTGCTGATGAGTTTCATCCTGATTTGAAACATGATAAAGCTGGTGTCTTATCCATGGCAAACTCTGGTCCAAATACCAATGGCTCTCAATTTTTTATCACCCACACTGCTACACCATGGTTGGATAACGTGCACTCAATTTTTGGTCAAGTGGTAGAAGGAATTGAAGTGGTAAACAAAATTGCTCAAGGTGATAAAATAGAAAAGATTGTTATTTTAGAAGAATAATTTTATGTTGGATATACGATTCATCAAAGACAACAAAGACTTGGTAGCACAAAACAATGCTAGCCGAGGAGTGAAACTTGATATTGATCAGTTGCTAGCTGTGTATGAAGAAAGAAATTCTTTGTTGCAAAAAGCAGAAGAAAAAAGAAGTTTGCGTAATCAGCAATCCAAAACCAAACCAACTCCAGAAATAATTGAACAAATGAAAGTTTTGGGTGAGGAGCTAAAAAAAATTGATTTAGAGCTCAAAGATAAGGAGCAAGAACTCAATTTGCTTTTGTGGCAATTACCAAACATCAATATGCCTGATGTACCACTTGGCTCTGAAAGTGATAGTAAAGTAGAAAAAACTGTGGGTGAAATCCCAAAATTTGATTTTCCCGTCAAAGATCATGCTGATCTTGGTAAGGCTTTGGATTTGATTGACACTGAGCAGGGCGCTCAAGTTTCTGGGGCGAGATTTTGGTATCTGAAAAATGAATTAGCCGAATTGCAATTTGCTTTGATGCAATTTGCTTGGGCTAAGATGATCACTAAAGGCTTTAAACCTTTGATGGTGCCACATTTGGTCAAGGAAAATGCCATGTTTGGTACTGGTTTTTTCCCAGCCGACAAAAATGAAATTTATACCGTCAATCAAGAAGAAGATAATTTGTACTTGATTGGTACAGCCGAAGTTTCTCTGATCAGCTATCATGCTGAGCAGACTATTGATGTCAAAGAAGCTAAAAAATATTTTGCTTTTAGCCCGGCTTATCGTCGCGAAGCTGGCTCTTATGGTAAAGATACTAAAGGCATTTTGCGTGGACATCAATTTGATAAATTAGAAATGGTGATTTTTTGTCGCGGTGAAGAAGCAGAAAAATATCATCAAGAAATTTTGAGTATTGAAGAAGAAATTTGGCAAGAATTAAAAATTCCTTATCATGTTTTAAATATAGCTAGTGGAGACCTCGGTCAGCCAGCTGCCAAAAAATATGACATTGAAGCTTGGTTGCCAGCGCAAAATATGTACAGAGAAGTCACTTCTTGCTCCAATACCACTGATTTTCAAAGCAGACGCTTAAATATCAAGTACGACAAAGATGGTCGTAAAGAATTTGTTTACACCTTAAACGGTACTGGTATGGCTTTTGGTAGAGCTTTGATTGCTATCATGGAAAATTATCAGACTGCTGATGGACAGATTGAAATGCCAGAAGTTTTGCAAAAATATTTATCTTTTAGCAAAATTGCTAAATAAATCAAGATGCCTTTAACTTGGATAGAAATAAATCAAAAAAATCTTGTTCACAATATAAGAGAGTTTCAAAAAATTGCCGCCAATAGTCAAATTTGGCCAGTGATAAAAAGTAATGCCTATGGGCATGGCTTTGCAGAAATCGCTAGTATTTTAGATAAAGAAAATTTAGTAGCTGGTTTTGCGGTTGTGAGCTTGGATGAAGCGATATCTTTGAGTTTTTTGACTAGCAAAGACATCATGGTTTTGAGTTATTTTGATTTTGATCAAAGCCAATTAGAGCAAGTAGCTTTGAAAAAAATTTCTTTACCAATTTATGATCTGGAAACAGCAGATACACTAGACAGAGTGGCTGAAAGTCTGAAAGTCAAATTTTTAATTAATATAAAAATTGACAGCGGCACTTCTCGTTTGGGTTTTTTGCTAGATGATGCTGATGAAGCTATCAAAATAATTAGTCAAAAAAATAATTTGATAATTAATAGCTTGTATACTCATTTTGCTGAAAGTGAAGCAGAGGAGCAAGAGTTTACAACATTGCAACTAAATGATTTTTTGGCTTTGTGTGCCAAGTGGCCCCAGTTTAAAAAACACGCTGCTTGTTCAGCTGCTACTTTGAGTCAGCCAGATTCTCATGGTGATTTGATTCGCTTAGGTCTTTCTTTGTATGGTTTGTCACCTAGTCCAGCTAGTAGACGTCGTGCCTGGCAAAATCAAATGTGTTTACAGCCGGTCTTGACTTGGAAAACCAAAATTATTCAAATCAAAAAAATATCAGCTGGCACAAGCATTGGCTACAATAGAACTTATGTGGCAGATAAAGATTGCTTGCTTGCTATTTTGCCCATCGGCTACAACGAAGGCTATGATCGCGGTTTTTCTAACAAAGCAGAAGTTTTGATCAATGGCTATAGATGCAAAGTAAGAGGCAATATTTGTATGAACTTGACGATGGTGGAGCTAGCAGAGGGCTGTGAAGCTAAAGTAAATGATGAAGTGGTCTTATTAGGCCAAAGTGATTCTGCCTATATAAGCGCTGATGAGCTAGCTCTTTTAGCCAATACTATCAACTATGAAATTGTCACTCGTATCAATCCAAATATAAAAAGAGTAATAGTTTAATCAAATATTAAACGACACAAAATAGAGGATCTTAAATAGAGGGAAGAGGGTATTAATATCATGATTAATAGCAAAAAATCTTGGCGTCAACATCTACCTAGTCGTGGTTATAAAATTACTAGGAATTATTATGTTAAAAAAAATACTGATAAAAAAGTTTTAATCAAAAAAATAATTTTAGTTATTTTTATTGTTTTGTTAGGACAATCTGTATTCCAGTGGCCATTTTTGCGCTTAGAAAAATTCACCTTGACTAACAACCAAGACATTCAACTAGCTGACTTGCAAGAGATTATTGATCAGCATATGGACCGTGGTAGATATTTATTTTTTAAGAACAATAATTATTTTCTTTTTGATGAAGATAAATTTATCGC
>JAGORJ010000030.1 GCA_018062885.1 Patescibacteria group bacterium
TTTTGGATATCAATGCCTTTGTGGATGTAAGTGTTAAAGATTTTTCTGGTGAAGCCAAAATATTTAGTAATTCTGATGAACAATCTTTTGAGGCAACCCTAAGGTACAAAAAAATAGCAGATATTTTTTATCTGTCGGGAATTTTACCAGAAAATTTTGCTACTCAAGTGCCTTTTGATGTGAATAATACTTGGTTGGCGATTGATAAGGGGGCTTTGGAGCAAGAAAATTTATTGACAGCTGGTTTAGAGCCTTTGTGGGGTAAAACCGAATCTTTAAAAAGCTTGAATAATAAATTTAATAATTTTTTGTCGCTTATAAAAGAAAGGAAATTAGTTAGCATAACTGATCCTCATGAAACTAAAGATTGGCAGGATAAAAAACTCAAAAAAATATCTTTTAGCATCAGTCCAGAAAAAAACGAAGACTTTATTTTAGCTTTCTGGGAAGCTTTTGATGATAAACCGCTTGAAAGCTTACAGGAAAAATTATTAGCTCTGAAAAATGAAGATCCAAAAGCTTGGCAAAGCTCACAAGATCTTTTGAATCAGCTCAATCTCAATCTTTGGGTGGACACAGATACTAAAGAAATTTTTGGTTTAGAAGTGAATTTTGATAATTTTGCTTTTATGCAGGGTGAACAAAAAATTGTTGACATTAATTTTCATTTTACGCAAATGATGGAGGAGATTGCAAAACCGGCTATCGAAACACCTAGTGAAGTGATTGGTGTGGAGGAGCTTATGCAACTTTTGTTTGAATCCTCAGGAGCAAGTCTGGCTGAAGGAGAATCTTTTGATATAACTAGTATTTTTTCACTAGAAAATTTGATGGCATTTCAAGGAGGCTTAGAAGTTTGTAAACAAGCTGGTCAAAATTTGACTGCACCAGCCCAGGGTGTCAAAATTTGCGATGTAGCCGATGCACCTTTGTGGCCAGAATTACCAGTTGAGTATCAGTGGAGCCAGACTTTTGTCTCAAGCATGGTAAATGAAAATTTAGCTTTTGAATTTTGTTTCTATGGCCCAAATACATTGGGTGTGACTTGCTCATATTCTGGAAGCGAGCAGAGTTGTTATGCTAAAGCTTGTTTAGAAAATATAGGACAAAGTGATTGTGTGGACACAGAATGTTTAGAGACTAATATTTTTGATAGTGATAGTGATGGCTTGAGCGATAGCGATGAAATATCTTTGCATTTTACAGATCCAAATAATCCCGATTCAGACAATGATGGTCTCAATGATGGTTTAGAAATTTCTAGTTTTAAAACTAATCCAAATAATCCTGATTCAGATTCGGACACTTATTCAGATGGACAGGAAGTGAATAATGGCTACAATCCTTTGGGTGATGGCTTATTAGAGCTTTAAAATATATTTTCCATTTTGAGAATAAAAATATGCTAGAGTACAATCAAGATCAAAATAAGAATTTTCAAACACCAGTACCCAATGTAGTACCAGTAACTGACACTAGGCCAAGTGTCGAGCAGGTAGGAAGTGTGAAACCAAAACGTAAGTGGTGGCTTTATGCTTTGTTAGTTGTAATTTTTGTTTTATTGGTTTTCGGCGCCTGGTGGCTTTATGCTAATTATTCATCTAATACAGAAGCGTCAGATAAAATAAAACAAATAGTTGATATTGACTCTATTGTAGATGAACAGGCGGTGGATAATTTTACATTTTTTGACACTAGAACAATTGAGGTAAATGATAGCAATGAAAGAATAAATGAGTTTTCGTTTTTGCTCCCTAAAGAAATGGAACTGACAAGGTTTACTGGAGCCACTGTATATTTCAAAAAGAATGATACAAATTTGGCCTTATCTGTCATGTCTTATAAAATAGAAGGTGAGACTGATCGGGATCATTTGTCCAGCTATGCTGTTGTTTTAGAGGATGGCGAGTATAAATTTGAGCAGAATAAAAATTTACTTTTGTATAGAGAGGATTTTACTTTATCTAAGTCTAAGATTGAAATTGGCGGTGGAGAATTTGACGATTATCATGTGAGATTATTAAAAAATGGGCATTTAACATCTATTTCTTACATTGATTTTGATAATACAGAAGCTGGTGCTTTTGATGTATTAGATAAAGTAATAGATAGTTTACAAAATTATGGGCCAGTTGGTTATTCTGGTCAAGACGAGCCTAGTGTGAATGTTGATTTGCAGGAGACTTTAGAGAGTCTGGCTGTACCAGTTGTTTTGTGCTTAGATTTTCAAAAAGAACTATCTCAACCAGTAAGTGGGGCTTTGATTTGTGACGCACAAACAAATACTTGGCCTACCTTGTCAAATGGCTATCAATGGAGTCAGGAATATGGTAGTGACACTGTACAAATGACCTGGAATTATTGTATTTATCATGAAAGTGATTTAGACATCTTTTGTGATCAAAGTGGATGTAGACAGGAGAATTGTCGAGAGTCTATTGAGAATGGTAAACAAAATAAAAATGAGCAACAAGTTAGTCAAGTGGACACTGACCAAGATGGTTTGTCCGATGTTGATGAATTAAAATACGGCACTGATCTAAATAATCCAGATTCAGATAATGACACTTATTCAGATGGACAAGAAGTTAATAATGGCTACAATCCTTTGGGTGATGGATTTTTGAAAGTTTCAGATTTCTCTTTAGCTACACCAGAGGATACCTTAGCAGCCTGGGCTAAGTCTATTCACGATGTGGATGTTAAATTGTTTTTAAATATAGCAACGTCAAATAATGCTAAATACCCCTTAACATATGATGAGGGTTATGATTATCTTACTTGGGTAAGAGGATTTTATGGAGGCAAATCAATTACTTTTGAGATTATTTCTAGGGAAAATAAAGCAGATAATATTTTAGCTTTAGAAGTAAGAACTTTACTTGATGGAGAATTTTTTCGAGACGATTCAATTGAGTTGATACAACTTGATAAAAAGTGGTGGGTTTATGTGCCAAGATACGAGAATTGATTTTTTAAATAAAAAAGCTCCTTATAAAACGGAGCTTTTTTTATTTGATATAGTTTAAAGGATTTTTCTTGACATCACTGGTGCGGACTTCAAAGTGAATATGTGGTCCTGTTGACCAGCCGGTAGAGCCGACTAAGGCAATCGTTTCTCCACGGGTGACAGTGTCACCAGCTTTGACCAAGAGCTTAGAGGCGTGGCCATATAGAGTAGTGAGGCCGTTACCGTGATTAATCACTACATTGTAGCCGTAGCCAGTTGACCAACCAGAGCGTTCTACTTTACCACTTTCAGCGGCATAGATAGGGTTGCCAGTTTTGTCACCAATGTCTAAGCCACTGTGACCCCAGTGATAATACTGAGTGATGCGTTGGCTTATGACTGGCCAGAGTAACTTGGTGTTGGTTTCGTTGTCAGATCCGGCAACTTCTTCGTCGCTATAAACATCCACCACTTTAGGGGGAGTGTTTTTGACAGGAGTTTTTGGTGTATAAGAAGAAGTAATAGCAGTTGGTTTGATGCCGTTAGGAATAAAAAGTAAATCTCCACTACGAATATCGGTAGCATCAGCTAGGCTATTATTCTTGATAATGCTATCAGCTTCAACTTGGTATTTTTTAGCAATTGCCAAAATCGTATCACCACTTTTTACTTCATGTTCTATACCTGATTGAGGTAAAATGCTGAGTTGTTGGCCGGCTTTGATAGTGCTGTTCCAAGTGAGATTGTTTTCCCACAAAATAGTGTTGACTGAAATACCAAATTGTTCAGCAATAGAACCTAAGACGTCACCATTTTTGACAGTGTAGACAACTGTTTGGGTGCGTTGAGGGATTTCGGTGTCTTGTGGACTGATTTGCACGAGACTTGCTTGGTCGGGAGAGGTATCCGTACTAGCTTCAATGAATACTTCTTCAGGAAAAGGTGTAGGGATGATCAATTCTTGTAAGGCGCCTTGCTCTTCAAAGATTTTATTCATGGCAATGGGCTCAGAAGTGGCTGGGCCAGTTTCTTCTATCAGCTCACTCCAGCCAGCTTCGGTTGGCGTCACCAAAGCTGATAGCAAGTTGTTGTTGGTGTAGTCATCCATACCATAAGTTTGCGCCAAAATATTATGACTGGTAATAGTGATGATAATAACAACGATGCTTAAGCCCGGTAAATATTTTTTAATGAAAATTAGATAGGGGACTTGTTTTACATCAAAACGACGATAATAGCTTTTGATCCTTAATATTAAACGGTATAGCGGTAAAATAATCGGTAAAAAGAAAATTTTGGCGGTGTACTTTAGAAAAACATATAAAAACCCACCAAGCCAGGTCAGTGGTGTTTTGAGCTTAAGTATAGCGTCAATTGTTTTGAGTAAAAGACGCGTTAAGATTTTCTTAAAGATGATACTGATATGTTTAAACTAAATTTTTAGTTAGCATAAACAATTATACTATAAATAGGAATAATTTTCAAGCTTTTTGTCAATAGTAATAAATTGATTTTTTATGATGATAATGTTAGAATTTTCCTATAATTATTTGATTTTTTATGAATACAGAGTATCAGCCAAAAGAGATTGAAAGCAAATGGCAAAAACATTGGGAAGAGCACAATGCTTTTGTTGCTTTTGAAAATGAAAACAAAAAAAAGTTTTATGCGCTAATTGAATTTCCTTATCCTTCAGGAGATGGTTTGCACACAGGACATTTACGCTCTAATACAGCGATGGACATTATTTCTCGTTATAAAAGAATGTTAGGTTTTAATGTTTTGTATCCAATTGGTTTTGATGCTTTTGGTTTGCCAGCCGAAAATTATGCAATTAAAAAAAATATTGCCCCACAAATTATTACTAAACAGAATATTGCAAATTTTACTCGTCAACTAAAAGAATCTGGTTTTAGCTTTGATTGGAGCCGTTCTTTTTCAACTACTGATCCGGAGTATTATAAGTGGACCCAATGGATTTTTATTCAGATGTTTAAATCAGGCCTTGCTTACAAAGCTAGTGAAATGATTAATTGGTGTACATCTTGTAAAATAGGTTTAGCCAATGAAGAGGTGGTATCTGGGGCTTGTGAGCGTTGCGGTGGAGAGGTAGTGAAAAAAGAAAAAGAGCAGTGGATTTTGAAAATTACTAAATACGCCGATCGTTTAATCGATGATTTAGAACAAGTAGATTTTTTAGATCGTATTAAAGCACAACAAATTAATTGGATCGGTCGTAGTAAAGGGGCGGAGGTTATTTTTAAAATTAAAGAGACAGGTGATGAATTAAAGGTGTTTACCACTAGACCTGATACTTTATTTGGAGTGACTTATCTAGCCTTGTCTCCTGAGCATGAAATACTCAGTAGATTAAAAAATAAAATTAAAAACTACGCAGAAATAGAAGGGTATATTAGTGTCAGCAGTAAAAAATCTGATTTAGAAAGAGGCGAGCTAAATAAAGAAAAAACCGGAGTAAAAATCGAAGGTTTAGAAGTGATTAATCCAGTGAATAATCAGGTAATTCCTTTATTTGTGGCGGATTATGTTTT
>JAGORJ010000011.1 GCA_018062885.1 Patescibacteria group bacterium
TTAAATTTACCTAGTGGCAAATTTTTGATATTCATCTTACCCTCACTGATGCGCGTCAAACTTAAAACTTTCAAATCACAGAGTTCTAACATCCGACGAATTTGTCTATTCCAACCTTGATGTAAAACTATTTCTAAACTACGCTTATTTTTTAATACTACTTTGTCCGCTTTTGCCAAACCCTCTTCTAAGTGCACGCCATTTTTTAATCTAGCCAGCACTTTGGCATCCACGTCCTTATCTACTGCCACCAAATAGGTTTTGCTAAAATGAAACTTTGGATGCGTCAGCTGAAAAGTCAAATCACCGTCATTAGTCAACAACAACAAACCCTGGCTATCTTTGTCTAATCTACCCACTGGATAAACTGCTAGTTGCTTGGGCAACAAAGACATAACATTTTTGGGATTATGAGGGTCACTTTTGGAACAAATATAACCGACAGGTTTGTTTAATAAATAATAAACTTTCTTTACTAGTTCAGCTTTTTGACCAGCCACGACGATTTCATCATTTGCATCTACCAAAGTCACCACTTCTCTGACCAAGACACCGTTGACTTTGACTTTGCCAGCACTAATCAAAACTTCTGCTTGTCTGCGTGAAGCGAGTCCTCTGTTGGCAATAACTTTTGCTAAACGTTCTTTCATGATAATTCTTCTGAAGTTTTTTCCTGGGTGGCATCTAATAATTTGGCTAAATTTTCATCGCTATTTAAACTAGCAAAATCTGGTAAAGCTTCCACGGAGTCAATACCCAAATGACGCAAAAAATCTATAGTAACTGAATATTTGGCTGATAAATCATTTTTTTCTTCTCTAGCTTCTATCAAACCACGAATCATCAAATTGCGTAAAATCATACTACAATTCACACCTCTGATTTGCTCTAACTCTTCTTTGGCAATCGGCTGACGGTAAGCGATAATAGTCAGAGTTTCTAAAGACGGTTTGCTTAATTCGCCACTGACTTCTTCTTGAAAATAACTACGCAAAAAATCCGCGTGTTTTGGATTAGTCACAAACTGTAATTTGTCATTGTTGACTGCTAGATGAATACCACTTTCTTCGTGATTATATTTTTCTTGTACTTGTTTAATCAATTCATCCACTTTGTCTTTTCCGACTTCAAAAAATTGCGCTATTTCTTTAGTAGAAATCGCTTTTCCCACTGCCAACAATAGGCTTTCTAAGCTAGAAATTTCAATGTTTTTATTATCTTCCATATATTTATAACTAATAACAAATAGCTAATTAAAAAATATTACTTGTTTGCCCCGAGCGCAGTCGAGGGGTTAGAATTCTATTTCTTTATTAGCCCCCAAAATATCTACTTCGCCAAACAATGAATCTTGACTAACTTCTATTTCTCTTTGTTTGACTAATTCTAAAATTGCCAAAAAACTGACAATAGTTTCCATTTTGTTTTTTTTATCCTGCAAAAGCTGACTAAATTTTAGCTTCGCGCCACTTTTTATCAGATCTTTGATGTGCAAAATCTTCTCACCAATAGAAACTGCCTTGCTAATCAAAACTTTGGGCAAATCTACCACGCGTTTTATTTTACTCAAAGCAATAGCAAAGGCTTCTTGCAAAGCTGCTAAAGTCGCATTGAGCGGTGGCTGAAAACCCTCTGGTTTTTCTAGTTTGTAAGGATTTTGTCTAAAATAAGTCTGTCGATTTAAAGACCACAAAGCATCAATCTTTTTGCTGGCCTCATAGTACTGGCGATAAATCTTGAGTTGTTTTTCCAAATTTTCTGCTTCTGCGTCAGGCTCCAAATTTAAATTTGGCAATAAATATTTTGACTTCAAATAAATCAATTTTGAAGCAATCAACAAAAAATCAGCCACTTCTTCATTGGCGATATTTTCATTTTGATCAATATAATCCAAATACTGATCAGTTATAGTTGCTAAAGAAATTTCGGTAATCTGTAGTTTTTGTTTTTCTATCAGCTGTAGTAGCAAGTCCAAAGGACCTTCAAATTGTTCTAAAGAAAATTTATGCATTTATTTTGATTGAGCAAAGTAGCGCATATCCTCGACTTTGGTGTCAAATTTACTGGTCAATAAACTTTGGCCAGGGATAATTTTTTTACACTCTTCTTCGCTTATTATACCACAATAATATTTATAAGCCGCTTCTAGCATCTCAAGCGATAAGTCTAAAGATTTATTTAATAAATTTTCCCAAGTGTCATGTGACACTTCACCAGAAATCAAATCCTTATACTCAAATTCATCTGGCCAAGTTTTTTTATCTACTTTTAAATTAGCATAAAATAAAGCTAACTCTCCGTGAGTATTTAAAATTTTGATTTTATTCAAAAAATACACAGCAAAAAATAGCAAATCATTTCTAAATAATTTATTTAGCTTAAAATGTCTCTGAAAAACAGCCACTACATCTTCTTTACTAACATTGGGAAAATCTTGATAAAAAATTGGTAAAGTTTCTAAAGTTTCTAAAATATTTAAATCAATATTTTTTGGAATACTAAAATTTTTATTAATTTTATTATCAAAATAAGTTTCAAAATAACGATGTAAATATTTAGCCTCTTCAGCGACTTTTTTATCCTGACTATGATAATCGCCAGTGAAATAAAAAATTACCGGATGCGTGATGATATCTATCGCACAATGTGTCAAAAAACCTAAAGCAAAAACTAAATCTTTTTCACTATTTTTATTTTTAGCAATGCTCAAAAATTTAAAAACTAATTCATTGGTCAAATTGCCAAAATTACCGTGAATAAAATTTGAGATTTCTTCTACTTCTTTCTTTTGACTATAATAAAAAGTATCCGGCGTAATGCTACCTAAATAAAAATACTTACTATATTTCTCAAGCAAAGATGATAAATCCGGATTATCTACTTTTTTAGCAACCTGATCAGCAAAATATATGTGAGTATTTTCTTTGGGCATGCTATTTCTTCAAATTTAGACCTAGTTCATCAAGCTGTTCTTGAGTGACAGTACCTGGTGATTCCATCAATGGATCACGATTGTCTGAAGTTTTTGCAAAAGGAATAACTTCTTTGATACTATCTTCACCAGCCAAAATCATCAACAATCGATCTAAGCCAACCGCCACACCACCGTGTGGTGGCACGCCATATTTAAAAGCTTCTAATAAATGACCAAATTGTGCTTGTACTTCTGCTTCGGTATGACCCAAAGCTTCAAAAACTTTTTGTAAAATTTCACTTGAGTGAGTACGGATACTGCCACCGGCAATTTCATAACCATTTAAAGCTAAGTCATATTGCCAAGCTTTGATATTGGCGAGTTCTTTATTTTTTAATTTTTCCAAATCAACTTCTTGCATAGCGGTAAATGGATGATGGACAGCACCCCAGCGTTCATCACCTTCTTTGTATTCAAACATTGGGAAATCAAGAATCCAAACAAAAGCTAATTCGTTTTTGTCTTCCTTATTTTGTCTGATGTCTGGTTTATCAGAATTATACTTTGACATTGCTTCATCATAAGTCATGCGCGGAAAAGGAATCTGCATGATCTTTTTTTCTGGAGCAACAGTTTTGACCATAGCGATCATCATCGCTTCTAATAATTGCAAAATATCTTCTTGCTCCACAAAGCTTAGCTCCATGTCTAGCTGAGTGAACTCGGCTTGTCTGTCACCGCGTTGATCTTCATCACGAAAACAACGAGCAATTTGAAAATATTTTTCTACGCCAGCTACCATCAACATTTGTTTGTATTGTTGAGGACTTTGTGGCAAAGCATAAAATTTTCCTGGATAATTACGAGATGGCACCAAAAAATCTCTTGCGCCTTCTGGTGTAGATTTAGAAATATATGGAGTTTCTACTTCACGAAAACCTTGCGCATACAAAGCTTCACGAAAATTTTTGATCACTTCATGGCGCAAAGTAAGATTCTTTGCCATGCGTTCATGACGCAAATCTAAGTAGCGATATTTTAATCTTAATTCTTCATTGGCTTGTCGGTCTTCGTTATTGATTTCAAATGGTGGTGTAGCACTTTCTGAAATAATCTCTAATTCTTTGGCTAAAATCTCAATCTTACCAGTTAGCTGATCTTCACGTTGTTGTTTTTCTCCTCTAGCTTGAATCACACCTTTGATACTCAAAACAAATTCTGGTCTAATATTATCTAAAATATCCCCACCCACAGTCATTTCATTTGGTACACAAACCACTTGGACAATACCAGTTGAGTCTCTAAGCTCAATAAAACCAAGTTTTCCCATACGACGATAAACATGCGCCCAACCTTTTAATATTACTTCTGTGCCAACACTCAGGTTGACGGTTTCTTTGATATAATTTTTCATAAGTTTAATTTCTAAATCAAATTTTTTAATTCTGGAGCCGAGAACAGGAGTTGAACCTGCGACCCATGGTTTACGATACCATTGCTCTACCAACTGAGCTATCTCGGCAAAAACTCGCTTTAAAGCGAGTAAAAAATTATTCAGACTTATTTCTAGATTGTTCTACTTCTGTAATTTTTTCTATTACCTTCTGTAATTGTCCATACAATCGATCTAGCTCTTGAGTAGCTTCTACGCTAGGCAATAAACCATTGTCTAATAATGCATTCAAAGAAGCCAGCATGGCATGAGCCTCTCCGATTTTCTGATTTTCGATCACACTCATGCTGAGTTCTTCATCTGTTTTTTCTCTTGGTTCAAAATTACCTTCTCTTCTTAATTCCATAGATTTATTTTTAAAATTAATTAAGGATTTAAACGATTGATGGTTCTCGCAAACGGTATTGTTTCTCTGACATGTTGCAAACCACAGACCCAAGCTACAATGCGCTCTAGACCAAAACCAAAGCCACCATGTGGCACTGAGCCATATTGTCTCAAATCTAAATACCATTTGAAAGCTTCTTCTGGTAATTTGTGCTCTTTGATGCGTTGCAAAAGCTTGTCATAATCATCTTCTCTTTGTGAACCACCGATAATCTCACCGTAGCCTTCAGGTGCTAACAAATCTGCGCACAAAACTCTATCAGTGTTCTTTGGATTTGGCTTCATATAAAAAGCCTTGATATCTTTGGGGTAGTGCGTGACAAACAAAGGATTGTCATACTGCTTGGTCAAAATAGTTTCATCATCAGCTCCTAAATCTTCACCAACTTTGATATCTGAACCCAAAGCTTGTAATTGTTTAATGGCTTCATCATGAGTGATTTTATGAAATGGTTTTAAAATATTTTCTAGAGGCTTCAAATCTCTTTCTAAGATTGCTAATTCTGCTTGATTTTTTTCTAAGACTGCAGACACCATGAAACGAACTAACTTTTCTTGGATCTCTAAATTTTCCTCTAAATCCACAAAAGCCATTTCCGCATCCATCATCCAAAATTCAGTCAAATGTCTACGGGTCTTTGATTTTTCTGCTCTAAACACGGGACCAAAATCAAACACTCTACCGTGAGCAAAAATCGCTGCCTCTAAATAAAGCTGACCACTTTGAGATAGATAGGCTTTATCCTCAAAATAATCTAGCTCAAATAATTCTGTCGTGCCTTCACAAGCATTTGGTGTCAAAATCGGAGAATCAATCTTAATAAAATTGTTTTCTCTAAAAAAATCATAAGTAGCAGAAATCAAAGTATTTCTCACCCTCATGATCGCCCACTGATGGCTGGATCTAAGCCATAAATGTCTATTATCCATCAAAAAATCAACGCCATGCTCTTTTTTGGCTATCGGATACTCCTCGGCTATCTGGATAAAAGAAAAATCTTTTACCTGCAGCTCATATTCTTCTTTTTTAGGGTGCTTAGAGACCGTGGCTTCTAGCTCTACTGAAGTTTCTAGGCTAACCTTAGACATTTCTTGCCATTTAGCTTCTCCTAAAACATCGGCATTCAAAATAGCCTGGGCAAAGCCAGAACCATCACGTAATTGCCAAAAGGCAATCTTGCCACTGGAACGAAAATTAGCTACCCAAGCCTTGATTTTCACCTCTTGATCGACAAATTTTGCTAAATCTTTGATTAAAACTTTTTCCATAAATTTAATAACAATTGCTTAAATAATACCTAAAATGAAATAAAAATACAAGAGAAATAATGGCTCTAGGGGAGGGACTCGAACCCCCGACATCGTGATTAACAGTCACGCGTTCTACCACTGAACTACCCTAGAATAAAATAAAACCGGTCCTTTTAGGACCGGTTTTTGTAATTTTCATTTAAATACCAAAAATTACCGGTCCAAGAATCGGTTGTTATCATTATTATCGTTATTGTATTTTTGGTAACTCATAGCTTAATCTAAGTACAAAACTAAATTTTTGTCAAATCTCTACATCCCATTCAACTGCTCTCTAGTCTTTGGTCCTACTAGACCATAGCCAGTGTCATTAGCAGAATTAACTATCTTATGTTTAAGTTGGAATCTTTGAACAGCTTGTTGGGTTAATGGCCCAAAGATACCAGTGACTTTTCCTTCAGGATAAACTTCTTTGTCTTGTGAAAGTATAGTTTGTAATAATCTGACATCAGTGCCTGTAGCATTTAAACTTAAGGTTCTTGTAAACTTTGTTTGTGATGCACTTAGTTTGGAGTCTAGCTCTTGTCCTTGAGGATAAGAACTTAAACTATCTACTTCAATAATGTCTGACCATTTAAAGTTATAGCTTAAAAAAATACTTTCATTAGGAATTAATCTTTTCTTATTATCATCTATTAAGTAAACTGCAGGATTGTTTTTTTCTTTAACTAAAGAGTTCTCTGTAAAACTTGTGCTAGCATATCCCAAAGTTTCTCCTGTGGTATATTGATCTAAATTATCATAAACCTTGATGTCTGACCATTTAAAGTTATAGCTTAAAAAAATAGTTTCATTAGGGATAGGTCTTTTGGTATTGTTTTCTAATAAGTAAACTGTAGAGCTATTCTTTTCTTTGACCAAAAGATCTTTATTTAAAGTACTCAAAGTTAGATCTAAACGATTATTTAATAAAGTATTAAAGCTTAATTGAAGGTCATTTACTTTATCTTCATTTAAATCTATTAAAGCAAACTGTCCTGGAGCTAAGTAAATTGTAGAGTTAGCTATACTTATCTGAGCTTTAAAGTTTACTAGATCTAGATCTGTGACTTTAAGGTTGTAGTTAAGATTATTTAATGTAAAGTTTACTTGGGAGTTGATGTACATTAAAAAATTAGTACTATCTGTTAATGTAATATCTTTAGCTTTATTCATCTCAATGTGAATATCTGTTTTTCCTTGACCTTGAGAAGGAATGATAATAGTTGCTCCTCCTCCACTGACTGTTGGACTTATTTCTTCTACTACCACCTCCTCTTCACCAAAGACGGCAAAGGTAGAAAAGTGAGTAGTTGTACAAGTTAAGGTATTAGCTTGAGTATCTACTGTACATCCTATTAGAGCTTCCCAAGCTGTACTGTTCCAATAGTACATAGTAAGACTGGCTTCATCCATACCACTAACTTCTTCATCTGTGTAATGAATAGTAAGAGTTAAAGGTGCATCAAAGGTATCTAAGACAGTGTCTATGTCTATGAAGGCTGAAAGGTCATAAGTATGTCCTCCTATGACTTCTAGATTAGTAGGAGTACCTAGAGATAAGACTACTTCTTCTGCATTAAGTTGATTTACTTGAAACTCTACATCTGACTCTCCGTCTTCGTCAAAACCTGCAGGGATATCTAGGGTAATATCTGCTGTACCTGTATCTAGATTCACAGTGGCTCCTGTAGAGGTGGCTACTGTTTCATTCATTGTTTCTTCTACTGTAGCGTCTCCTGCACAACCTAGAGTTGTAAAGTTATTGTCTGCACTAGTTGCAAGGTTTAGGGCTGTATCTTTGGATTTGACTCGGTAGTGATAAGTAGTACATGAAAGAAGGTTTGTTAGGTTTACTGTATGATTAGTTACTCTTGAATCTGTGTCTGTCTCTGTGGTAGAGCTAGCATAGTTATTATTAAAGCCAAGGTCTACGATACTAGAAGCTGCTTCGTTAGTAGTCCAAGTGATAGAGCTTGATGTTTCTAAAGGGGTGGCGAGAACGGAGGTGATTTCTGAACTAGTAGTATCGATAATAATATTTTTATTGGCTGCCAAGTTAGTTACTGGCGTAAAATTCACCATCGGGTTATCTTCTGGATCCACTAAATCACCTTCAACATTTGAAACTGTTAGAGCTGAACTAGTGTCTCCTGTCTGTACTGTGTAGTTACAAGTAGCTGTTGTCTCACCTGAGACACTAAAAGTACAAGTTCTATCTGTAGCACCTGTTTCTAAAGTAACTGTTACGTTGCCATCTGAAGTGACTTCTTCTGAAAAAGTTAAGTCAATATCTATTGTCTCTCCTACTTTATACGAACCATTAGCTTTATCTGAAGAAACGCTTAAAATAGTTGGGGCAGTTGCGTCAGCAGTAATAGCTTTGTCAAAATGAACAGCCCAGTTGTATAGAGTATTTCCGTATAAAGATGGATAAGGATCTGTGTCACGTAAATTACCAGCCGCTGATCCAGCGTTATGTGAGCCTGTGTCTGTACCTGGCACACCAGTATAGGCATAACGTAAACGCTGATTTGCTCCAGTCGGTGTACCAGAAAGTGTAATTTTTACTGTATCAGTATCTAAAATTTCTACTGAGCTGATGCTTGCTGAAGCAGTTGTATCATAATATTCAAAACCATAATTAGTACGTGCACTTACTAAGGTAGTATCAAAAGCAAGCTCTCCAGCTGGCACATGAAAATCTGCATAAATAATATTTGCACTACGAACTATTGTGTCTGGAGAAAGTGGTCGCCAAGCTTCATGATCGGCTGATACTTTTTTAATAACTTTACCATAATACTCACCCAGCCAACGTGAACTAGCACCTGTCAAATGATGTCGATCCGAATAATTAAAAAAATATTTTGGTGCCACTAAAACAATATCTCCTGGATTATCTTCGGCAGCAGCTAACTGATAAATAGGAATTGCTGAAGTAGCGTCATTGGCATATGAGGACATAAAAGAACTCATCTGACATAAAAATAATGGTATATCACCAGACTGACCAGTTATTGCTTTAGCATCTGTTTCATAATCATTTTGCCACTCCTCTAAATAGCCTTGATAAGTAGGTCCACTAACACCATTGTAATTATCTGTTTCACCATGAATAGTAGTCACACCTATGACTCTGGAAACCCTACCAAGAGCAGTGGCTGCATTTTTTGCATTAGTCACTTGGGTCATAGCAGTTGAATATGGTCCAGTACCTTTTTTTAGCTGAGAATAAGTATAGCCACTCACACCGTGCAAAGAAACAGCTACATCAAAATCATTACCAGCATCATTAGCGGTAATAGTATTAGCCATTGGACTACTAATAGTTTGCACTGAAGCTTCTACTAAGGGTATAAAGCTAGTGCCAGCACCTAAACCACCATTACCTCCTGATAACATCAAATTGCTATATGGCTGGGTAGTAGTCAAAGCAGGTGTAGAATTCACACCCACTGACAAGCTCTGGCCTGTCGAAAGTATCTGATTTATATAATCTACTTCATTTACCTGTGCTGTAGCACTACTTAACACAGCTACACCGGTACTTGGCGACACGTTAGCCACCGGAGTAACTTCAAATTTTAAATATTTATTCAAATCCGCGGAAACAACTGTATAGCTAGCACTCGTAGCACCGCCAATGGCCGCATAAGTCCCATCAGCACTATCTGCTCTCAACCAACGATACAAAGAAGTGGCTTCGCTGTTACCATTTATATCTATAAAAGTATAAGCTCCAGTTAATAATTCTCCGACTGAAGCTGTACCAGTAATGGTGACTGAACTAGCTGTTGGTGCGGTCGGTGTAGCTGAAATCGGCATAGAAGTCGTAGGATTTGAAGGATCACTGTTGCCATTAGCATTTGTGGCTGAAACTCTAAAATTATATGAAACACCATTGCTTAAACCAGTTACCGTAGCAGCTGCAACATCTGAAGTACCGTCGGCAAAAGTTGACCATGAGCCAGCTGATGCTTGTTTATATTCTACTACATAGTCAGTAATCTCCGCGCCATTGTCTCCGCCAGATACCCAAGTCAAAGCAACTTGTCCAGAACCCGGTGTAGCTGACAAACTATTTGGTGCAAATGGCCCAGTCACTGGCTCTATGATAGTCACATCATCATAGCTAACTGTACCACCAGCCTGATAACCGCCTATCCAAAAAGACTTATCAGTAAAGGTACCCAAGTTATAAGTAGCAGCCGGAGTATCCGAACCATTGACATAAACCTTTGCACCACCAGCCTGTAAGGCTACTAACTCAAAGACAATCGGTACTCCATTGGTACAAGAACTTAAGCCGCTAAGGATCACTGGTGAGCTAGCTTGATTCGTACCATTTAGCCAATAATATAGTTCCCAATTAGTAGTATTAGAAAGTAAGATATAAGAAGCTGACCCCACTGTGGTAAAATTAAAATCACCATAACCCAAAGCCACTGGACCAACACCACTGCCACAAGTATCACGAGTGATAGATACTTGCATACTCACATCACCATTAGTACGATCAAAAGTGGCTACGCTACTCACACCATCTTGACTAGACCAAGCCCCAGCTGAAGGTGTGATATTAAGGGCTCCATTTTGTTGCACGCGACCACTAGTACCACCAACACCAGTCGCGTCTGTTTCTGTCCACTTATCTGTATCAATCGTTGTGCCAGTAAAATTATCTACAAAAGTCACAGCTACTGGTGTCACTGTAGCCGTATTTGACACCACGCTAGTACCCACAGAATTGGTCGCTGATACCCGAAAATTATAAGACGAATTATTAACTAAGCTAGTAACATTAACTGTCGTTTCCGTAGAAACACCATCATTAAATGTTGTCCAAGTTGTTGGCTCGGAAGCTAGCTTGTATTCAACAATGTAATCAGTGATGACTGCGCCACCATTACTTAGCGGAGCTGTCCAAGAAAGTGCAGCTTGGCCATTGCCAGCTGTAGCTGTCAAGCTTCTGGGCACACTCGGCACACTTAAGGCTGGTGTAGCAGTTACTGACTCAGAATAAGCGCCAGTGCCAACGGAATTTGTCGCTGCTACTCGAAAATCATAGCTCAAATCATTGGTAAGGCCAGTAACTGTCGCTGAAGCATCACTAGAAACACCATCGTTGAATGTCGTCCAAGTTGTTGGCTCGGAAGCTAATTTATACTCCACCACATAATCAGTAATTGTTGCTCCACCGTTATTAGCTGGCGCTGTCCAAGTCAGTGCCATTTCTGTGCTGGATGGAACCGCTGCTAAATCAGTTGGTGCGTCGGGCTCAGTGGCTTCTGCTGCTCCAGAAATAACTACATTATCAGCTGTGATAGTATTAAATAAAACCTTGTATTGCAAAAGTTCCTGTGTAAGTTCCTCCCACCAAAGCTCCTTTTAATACATCATCTATATAGACCTCCGCACCTCCGGCAGAAAGAATAACCAGCTTCATATTAAAAGGCACATTGTTTGTGCATGACCAACTAGGTGAAATTGTGGCCGTTTCATTAGGAGATATGAAACTTCTAAAATTGAGCGCCCCTGAATAATAGTAAGCAAAATACGTTGCGGTGCTTAAGGTGTGTCCGCCATATGAAATTGCCATAGCATCTGTTGAACAATTTGGAATTGTAATATCAACAGAGAAGGTCACATCACCAGAATCCCTAGTATAAGTATCCACTGTCCTCAACATCTTGGCAGCCCAAGTACTACTTCCAGTTACACTCAAACTTCCGTTCTGTTGGACACTACCAACCGTTCCTCCGATGCCCCCTGAATCTGTTTCTACCCATTTGGCAGTATCAATAGTTGTGCCGGTAAAATCATCACTTAACAAAGTCGCTGCCTGCAAAGGCCTGATCAAAGTAAAAAAGCTTTGAAAAATTAAAGAGAAGACCAAAAAGATAAAAAGATTTATCTTAAAAACTTTTGAGAATTTTTTCATTGTTTTTAAAATGTTACTTATAAATTTTTTCATACAAAAAACCCATATATAAAATTATATGGGCTTCGAGAACCTCTCAATTTATTAATAGTATTATAACATAATTTGTTGAAATACAAAAGCTAGCAAAAAGTTAGATTGTTTTTAACCAACCTGACACACGATAGCCGATAAATTTACCCTCGCTATTAAAATTTGGTGTAAAAAATAAATCACTATCAACTTTTTTACCGCCTACATCTATACTAGTATTACCTAAAGCTTTGTAAGCTTGCTCTTTGGCAACAAAATGATTAAATAGAGCCTGAGCCTCATCTCTTTTATTTGCTGGAACAAAATCAAAATAATTTTTACCAAGACCAAGTGCTGGTGAAATGCCAAATAATTTTTCAACCTCTGCGCTAATAAAAGTACCAAAGCCTTTTGTGTCTAAGTCAAAATAAAAATCACAAGCATATTTTTTAAACTTAGCATCATCTTCTGAGTCTTTTAAATTACTATCATCATCTTTCATGTTTACTGATACCAAAACATGAGCTTCTCCATCATCTGGTTTGTATAATTTTAAAATGACATTAACAGGAAATTTTTTACCACTTTTAGTTTTATTAATAGCGTCTAATTGCAAATAATGTTCTTCAGTCAAAATAGAATTAGGTGGCATTAATTTCTGAAAAATTTCTGGATCCGTATCAGTGTCAATCTCTGAAAAATGTTTACCTATCAATTCATCATGACTATACTCCAAAATACAACAAGCAGCCTCACTGGCATTAGTAATAAAACCCCTATTATTAAACACCAATAAAAAAGCCTTGTCAGATTCTAGTTCTTTTATCGAGCCTATTTTATTGATTTGACCGCATTTTTTACATTTGATTTCCAGGGTGGCATGAAAAAAAATACCCTTTAGTAAAAGCTTTCCACATTCACAACGTTGTTCCTTTAAAAAAAGAGTTGACATATTTTTTATGATAATTATAAATGACGTTATCTTAACGTTTTGAGAAATTTGATAATTATACAACTACCAATATATATAAATTTGTATGGTAACAAAAAATAATGTTCTATTTATAGCAAGAATCGCTAAATAAATCAAATCAAAAACCGACCCGGGGTAAGCCCTGGGTCGGCTAATTATATCATTTATTCTAAAACTTCTGTTGTTTCTGGTTTTTCAGTCTCTACTTTTTCTGTATTTGATATTTCAGTTACTACTTCTGTAGTGTCAGTGTTTTCCACAACATCATTTGTATCAACTTCAACTACATCTTTAATAATTTCCTTCACAACTTCGATTTCTTCTTCTAATTCCTCTTCTGGTTTAGCTAGTTCTTGATTTGATAAATTATCAATTGGACTAGCATTTTCGTGCACCTTTAGATTTTTAGCAATTTCTACTTGATAGTAAGACTTTGTGCCGTCTTGAGCAATCACTTCTACCACTATCTTATCACCAAACGAAATATCTTCTTTACTCAACAAGGCTAAACCAATTTCATTTTCCCAAGTAGTCCAAGCATCTCTGAAAATAGAAACTTTCACTTTAGCTGTCTCGTCATTAGCAGTTGGAAATAAGCCCTCTAGATTTTCCAGGCTATCAACAGTCAAAACTGCGCCAGTCATACTTGGTGACCATTCTGAACCCAAATAAATACCAGGCAATGATAATAAATCTTTTTTAGCTAATAATAAAGTTTTTAAACTACTGTCTGAACTTAACATTTCTACTGGCTCAGTCTCTTGCTCAATCACACCTTGGATTAAATTCACTCTATAAAAGAAACTATCACCATTCTGATCTTCAAGCTCTAACATCACAATACTATTTTCCGTCAAAGATGTTTGGGCTAAATTTTCTAAAGATCCTGGATAAAGTAAATCCCAAGTGGCCCAATGACCGGTATAAATATAAACCTTGGCTTTCACAAAATCACTCCAATCATCTAGCAAGACCTCTACGCCGACAGCATCCTCAAAACCATCAATCAACAAGTTAGCACCAAAATCAACGGTATTAATATTACGATAATCAACTTCTAAGCCAGTTAAAGGCAAAACATCTTGACCATCAACTCTGAAAATCTTCAAGAAATCTGGTGTTTGAGCTGGTGTGTATTCACCATCAAAAAGTTTAGCCTTGTACCAATTGGTAGTAGCTAAATCCTCTGAGACTACTTTTACCAATACAACATCATCATCTGTCAAAACTAAATTGGCCAAAGAATCAATAGCCTCAGGATAATTCAAATCCCAAGTAAGCCAGGCGTGATCATCATTATAAACGTAAACAACAACTTGATTAACTTCCTCTGTAGTTTTGATACTTACACCTTTAAAATGATAAGGGTTTTCCACCTCTGCCAAAATACCTGGTCTAACAGATAGTTGAGCAAATGAGCTAGGCTCATCACCAATCTGACCCATCATTTCTTGATCACCGATAATCCAGCTAGCAAGCAAAGCCTCTGTATTTAAAACATCAGCTTCTTCAGTGTCTGTATTTTCATCATCTGGTATCACTGTCTCATCAGGAGTATCTACCGGCTCAGTCACTGAATCATCTTCAGAGTTATTATTTCCAGAAGCAGGACTCACTGATCCGGCACCACCGCCACGAGAAGGACTATAAGCTATAGGAGCGCTCGCAACAATCTCTGACTCTGTTTGACAATTTGCAGTATCAAAGCCAAAAGAATGGGCTAGGCTCAAATTGTCACAAATATTCCAAGACTCTTGCACACCCTCTTTGTAGCCCAAAACTATTTTTGGACTTTCTGAAGTCTTGATTTTGACTTGACCATCCTGATTGACGATGATATCAGCTGTTTTTTGAGGTAAAACAGAATTAAACTGTTTTTTAGCAGTATTTTGCTTATTTGACTCTTCGGCTACTAGCTTATCTCCCAAAATTTGTGGGGCCAAAGGCGGTCTTGGTGTGACTGCAATTGAAGTATTTTCTTCAACAAGTGCCAGCTCAGGAGCTTGCTCTAGCACCTCTCCTCTGGTCAAAACGCTGGTCATAAAAGCGTAAGCACCAAAGATAAAAAGTAAAAATAATAGTATATGTTTCTTTTGAAGTTTTTCTCTCCATTGACTGTTTATATTCATGTGCATATATTTAGAATTAAGTGTCTTAAATTAATACTAAATATAGCATAAAAGCTCAAAAAAAACAATAGGCAAAATATTTTTTGACAAATTAAGCCAAAGTCGTATACTAAAAGCAAAAGAAGACCTTTTGACCTGCAATAAGCCAGAAAGGCGGTGAATCATGAGACCATTATTCATCAGCAATGGCGATCAAATCTACCGCGTCCAAGTTGAGTATGCGCACATACACAACCAGGCTTGTGATGTATGCAACAAAAAAGAAACAACGCGATTAACTGACTTCCGGATCAACTTCATCCAAAACGATCGCAGCAACCTTTACGTCGCTACGGACACCAAACTGGGACGGGAAATCGCACAACGTTTTGCCAGTCGCATCCCGCCAGACACGAAACTGTGCTACGGCTGTTTCCTGAATGAGACAAAGCCCTGGCAGGCCACCTGAGCAATTGCGGACAACATAGCGGCGACAGCTTCTTCAAGCTGTCGCCGCTTCTTATTTTTTTTAAAAAAATTCTAAGGCTCTAAGTGTTTACATTTATCGATAATCTCACCGCTTTTATATTTTTTTTGATAAATCACTGCTTCGCCAATAATTTTAGCAATATCTTCTGGCTGATAAAGTGCCTTGCGTTTGGCACCAAAACCTTTTTTGAATAAAACTGTATTAGTCGCCCCCGGAGTAATCACTAATACTTTAACTTTTTTCTTTAGCTCTTCAGCCAAAGACTCACTAAAACCAACTACGCCAAACTTGGAAGCGCAATAGACCGAAAACTCAGCCATACCCTTGAGACCAGCACCAGAAGCAATATTTACTAGCAAGCCATTAGTTTTTTGTAAAAACGGGATAAAATATTTAGTCATCATGATCAAACCAAATAAATTGACTTGCAAAGTCAGACTTATTTCTTGATCTTTATAATTGGTCAAAAGATCGTGCGCGCTTAAGAACCCAGCATTATTAATCAGGACATCAATTTTTTGATTTTGTAATTTTTTTGCCAATTTTTTAATTTGCTCTACTTTGGTGATATCAAGCACAAAAGTTTGCACTTTTACTTTATGCTCTAAGCCTAAATTTAAAGCTTGTTTTTGCCAAGGACCTTTTTTTAAATCCAAAAGAATCAGATCAAAACCAGCTCGAGCTAAAAATTGAGCTGTGCTAGAGCCGATGCCACGGGCGGCGCCTGTCAATAAAACTGTTTGTTTTTTCGACCGTAGGGAGACCCCGCTCTGCGGGGTGTTGTCCTGGAAAATTTTTTTTATGGAGATCATACTTTTTTTCACTAATTAGAAATTTATATATTAATTGCTTTATTTTTTTTATGATAAAAAATAAAAATGGTTTTGATGATCTCAATCAGACTAATCACCGCCACTAAAAATAATAAAATAACTTTCCACTCACTCCAAGTCAAAGCTTGGGTGTGCAAAGCTTTGTTTAAAAATGGCCAATAAATAGCGCCTAGTTGCAAAACTAAACCAACTAAAACTGCGCCATTTAGATATTTGTTTTTAAAAGGATTAGACAAAAATAAGCTAGTCTTGAGGCTACGAATACTAAAGACATAGAGCAAAGTACTTAAACCAACGGCAGTAAAGACAACGGTACGAGCTAAATCTTCATCACCGGTTTTTTGCAAAAACCACCAAAACACCCCTAAAGCACCGACAGAAGCAACTAAACTGATAGTGGCTATCAAAAATTTTCCCTCAAAATCCAATAAAGATTTTTTATCCTTGAGTATCGGTCTATTCATCACATCTTTGTCTTCAGGCTCAGCTGTCAAAGCTAAACTTGGTAAACCATCGGTCACCAGGTTGATCCACAAAATCTGCACGGTAGCAATCGGTAGTGGCCAACCAAACAAAACCGCCAACAAAATCAAAGTGACCTGCAAAAAACTATCAGACAATAAATACAAAATAACTTTACGGACATTATCAAAAATAACCCTACCCTGCTTAATCGCTGTCACAATAGTTTTGAAATTGTTATCCAACAAAATCAAATCCGCCACTTCTTTAGCGACATCAGAGCCAGAGGCAACCGCTACACCGATATCAGCCGCTTTCAAAGCGGGCGCGTCATTGACACCATCACCAGTCATAGAAACCACCTCACCTCTTTTTTGCCAAGCTTTGATGATACGCAATTTATCAGCCGAAGTGACGCGGGCATAAACTTGGATGTCACTAATTTTTTCTGCTAAATCCTCGTCACTCAAAAGTGCCAAATCATCTCCACCCAAAATATTTTTGGGCTCCACTTGCAAACCCAGCTCAGAGGCAATTTTAGCGGCCGTAAACTTATTATCTCCCGTGATAATGATAGTTTTGATGCCAGCCTGCAAAGCAGCGTCTAAAGTTTCTTTGGTTTCTTTGCGCAAAGGATCAGCCAAAGCCCATAAACCTACCAAAGTAAAATCTTTTAGTTCTATTTGCTCAATGTCCAAAAACTTGCTATTTCTCGGGATAATTTTGTAGCCACCAGCTAAAACTCTCAAACCCTCTTTGCTTAAATCTTGCCAGATTTTGCTAAATTCATCTTTGGCTTTGGCATTCAACTTTTGATCTTTATTTTTATCAAAATAAAAGTGAGAAAATTCAAAGATTTTTTCCGGCGCCCCTTTCAAAAAAATAATGTCATGCTTGTGGTCATAGCTATGACGAGTCATCATGTATTTATACTTGGAGTCAAAAGGCAACTCCTCTTTTCTCACAAAACGATGCTGTAAATTTTCTAGACTCAAGCCTTTGGCACCAAACAACATCAGAGCTTTTTCGGTGGGACTACCCAAAATCAACCAATCCTCTTTGGCTTCCTTGCTATTTTGGATAATCGCATCGTTACACAAAAGCGCAATCTGTTGTAACAACTCCAGTGACTTGTCGCTTTTGTGCTCTTGTCCAACATAGTTATCAAAAGCCCAAAGTTTTTGGTGAGTAAAAATCTTGGTCACTCGCATCTCACCCTCAGTCAAAGTACCAGTCTTATCCGTACAAATCAAAGTAGTCGAGCCCAGAGTTTCTGCCGCTATCAATTTACGCACCAAGCCATTGTTGTGTAAAATGCGCTGCATGCCAATGGTCAAAATCATCGTCACCCCAATCACCAAGCCTTCAGGAATAGCCGAAACCGCCAAAGCTACTGCAATGCCAAACATTTCTACAAAATCTTGACCTTGAACCAAACCCAAGATAAACACTAAGCCTGCCACTCCAACTACTAGCTTGCTAATATTCTTGGCAAATTTATCTAAATTTTTCTGTAAAGGCGTTTTTTCGTCTTCAGTATTTTTGAGCAAAGCGGTGATAGCGCCAATTTCAGTAGCTAGTCCCGTCTCTACCACTATCACTTTAGCTCTTCCCTCTACCACCAAAGTTCCCATAAAAACCATATTGTCTCTTTCAGCCAAAACTGTACCGACATCTACTTTGGCTAATTTTTTTTCTCTGGGCCAAGACTCACCTGTCAAAGTTGCTTCATTGACCTTAAACTGGGTCAGCTCCAATAAACGCCCGTCAGCTGGCACTCTGTCTCCAGCTTGCAAAAAAATGACGTCACCCGGCACCAAAAATCTAGCTTCAAGTTTCATTTCTTGGCCATTGCGTAAAACTAGGCTTTCTTGTTTCACGACTTTGTTAAGTTTTTCTAGAGATTGATTAGCCTTTTTTTCCTGCCAAAAACCGATAAGTACATTCAAAAACACGGCGGCAAAAATAACATTGGCATCAACGAATTCTTTGAAAATCAAGCTGATCACGCCAGCAGCCAAGAGAACATAGACAAGAGCACTTTTGAATTGAGAAAAAAACAAGCGCCAAGCAGAAAATTTTTCTGCTTGCGCCAATACATTCAAACCATATTTATCTTGTCTAGTTTCTATCTCCTGACCATGTAAACCCTTGGCTTTGGCATTTAAATTTTTAAAAACTTGGGCGATTTCTAAATGATGCCAAATTATTTTTGTTTTGCTTTGCGCTTCCATTTGTATATTATAGCATAAAATTAAATAAATTTATCTGCAGGCTCTTTTATTTGATCTAGCCATGGAAAATAGGCTAGATTGATTTTTTTTCTAAATATCAGTAGAATTAGCGTATATTTATTTATATATGGATACTTTGAATCAAATCAAACAAAACTTACAAAAAAATATCAGCCAGATTTTTAACCAAACTTTTGAGCTTACTGATATCAAACTAGAATTTCCACCCCAAGACATCAGCGGCGATTACGCTTTTGCTTGCTTTGATTTAGCCAAACTACTCAAACAGAATCCCCTAAAAGTCGCCCAAAGCTTAGCTGAACAATATAGCAGCGACGAAAGCATTGTCAGTGTACAAAATATTGGCGCTTATCTGAATTTAAACCTCAACTCTCAATATTTTGCCCAAAACGCTTTGACTGAAATCCAAAAAAAAGAAAACTTTGGACAAAACACTTTTGGGCAAGGCAAAAAAGTTTTATTAGAATTTTCTAGTCCAAATACAAACAAACCCCAACATCTAGGTCACGTGCGTAACAACATCTTGGGCCAAAGCATGGTCAATCTTTATCGTGCTTGTGGCTTTGAAGTCGTAGCGGTCAATGTCATCAATGACCGTGGTATTCACATCGCCAAAAGCATGCTGGCTTATCAAAAATGGGGAGAAAATGCCACACCACAAAGCACAGATACCAAAGGCGACCATTTTGTAGGAAAATACTATGTAAAATTTGAACAAACTTTGAAAGCCGAAAAAGAAGAATTTTTATCTCAAAATAAAATTGACTACAAATCTTTGACTGATTTAGAAAAGAGAAAAGTTGACGAGCAATTTTTGAGTCAATCAAGCTTAATGCAAGAGGCACAAAGCATGCTCCAAAAATGGGAAAGCGGTGATCAAGCTGTCAAACAACTATGGCAAACCATGAACGCTTGGGTCTATGACGGTTTTGATGAAACTTATAAAAAACTCGGCATTACTTTTGATAAAGTCTATTATGAAAGTCAGGTTTATTTATTAGGCAAAGAAATTATCCAACTGGGTTTGGATAAAAAAGTTTTTTTCAAAAAAGAAGATAATTCTATTTGGATTGACTTGCAAAGCGAAAACTTAGATGAAAAGTTAGTTTTACGTGCTGACGGTACTTCTGTTTATATCACCCAAGACTTGGGCCTGGCCAAACAACGCCACGATGAATACAAATTTGACCAAATGATTTATGTGGTAGCTAACGAACAAAATTATCATTTCCAAGTTTTGTTTGCCACCCTCAAAGCGATTGGTTTTGCTTGGGCTGATAGTCTATATCACCTAAGCTACGGCATGGTCAATTTACCAGACGGCCGGATGAAATCTCGTGAAGGCAAAGTAGTGGACGCTGATGACATCATCCAGGAAATGCAAAACAAAGCCAGTGAATTGATGGCTCAAGCCACCAAACAAATAGCTAGTTCTGAAACACAAAAAAACAAAACTGCTGAGCAAGTTGGTTTGGGCGCTCTCAAGTTTTTCTGCCTCAGCACCAACCCACAAAAAGACATCACTTTCAATCCAGCTGAAAGCATTGCTTTTGATGGCTACACTGGCCCCTTTATCCAGTACACCCACGCTCGTATCAACAACATCTTGAAAAAAGTAGCCGACACAAACAAAAGGCAAAACTTAATTGTCCCCGAGCAAATTGAAAACGAAGAAAAACAAATTTTAAAATTGTTACTCAATTTTCCAGAAAGCATCAAACTCAGCGCCCTAGGACACAATCCTGCTATTTTGAGCCAATATTTATTTGAGCTGGCTAAAAGCTTCAATACTTTTTACCAAAAACACCCTGTCTTACAAGCAGACAGCCCAGACAAACAAATTTTCCGCCTAGAGCTTGCCAGTGCTACTAAACACAGTTTAGAGGCTGGCCTAAAACTTTTGGGCATTGAAGCGCCAGAAGTGATGTAGTTTTGTTTTTAAAAACAATTAACTTGACGCTTAATCAAAAAAAGATTATAATCAAGCACGTAATTTTACAATTTATTTTTTATATGCGCCTATAGCTCAGCCTGGTAGAGCAGTTGCCTTTTAAGCAAACGGTCGCAGGTTCGAATCCTGCTGGGCGCACCATCCTT
>JAGORJ010000031.1 GCA_018062885.1 Patescibacteria group bacterium
CAAGCATAATTTTATTTTTAGTCTTAGCTGGTGGTGAGTGGATCTTGTACTTTATAAAAAATTATTTTTTTTGGTCAGACCAAAGTATTTTACTTTATGTTTGGCTCTGGCGTTTTGTTTTATTAGTTGCTTGGTTTTATTTTGCTATAGTCAAAAAAAACTATTTACGCGAAAAAATTGTCGCTTCTGCCTTATTGGCTTTTACAGCTGGTGTTTTGTTTCTAGGTATTTGGAAAATTTGGGCAATCAAATCAGTTTGGACTTGGCTTAATATTTTTATTGAACCAATCTGGGCTTTGTTGTTAGTTGCTTTGGTAGCAAGTTTTTTTATGAAAATTTATAAAAGTAAATAAATAATATTATGAATATTACAAATGATGACAAAAAAGATATCGAGGGCAATAAGTTTTTAGCCGCTTTATCTTATCTGTGGATTTTATGTTTAGTACCTTTATTACTCAAACGAAAGTCTGCCTTTGCTCAGTTTCATGCTAAGCAAGGCTTATTGCTTTTTGCGATAGAGATTGTGGGTTGGATAGTTTTTTGGATTCCTATCATTGGCTGGGCCTTATTTGTTATGGTGATTGTATTTTCTATCTTAGGTATTAGAAATGCTCTTGACGGCAAATATTGGGTCATGCCTTTTTTGGGAAAATATGTTAATAAACTAAATTTATAAATTTTTGTGGAACAAAAAACAAAGATAGTAGCTACCATTGGACCAAGCTCTGAAGGTAGTGAGATTTTACTTCAGTTGATTAAGTCAGGTATGAATGTTGCCCGACTTAATTTTTCTCATGGTGATCATAAGTCTCATGAAAAGTTAATCAAAAATATTCGCCAAGCCTCCTCGAAGGCTCAAGAGTCTGTAGCTATTTTACAAGACTTACAAGGACCGCGTATTCGGGTGGCAAAAATCATTGAAACTGGTTTGGAGCTAGAAAATAGAGAAAAAATTATTTTAGCTTCAACGGCTGCTTTAAAACAAATCAATTTACATGCTTTGCCTCATCGGGTGATACCAGTTGATTATCCTCATTTTGCTGAAAGCGTTCACTTGCGCAGCAATATTTTGATTTCAGACGGTTTGATTCAGTTAGCTGTTGAAAAAATAGAGGATCGTTTGGTTTATGCTAAAGTAATCAAAGGCGGTCAAATTTTTTCTCACAAAGGTATCAATGTGCCTGGTCTAAAACTCAAGACAGCCGTTATCACCGAAAAAGATAAAAAAGATTTAGCCTTTGGTTTGAAACAAGGTGTAGATTTTGTCGCTCTTTCTTTTGTGGCAGAGGCCAAAGATATTTTGGATCTAAAAAAATTAATCAGCAAACACAAACCCAAAAATCCCGTCCAAGTGATAGCTAAGATTGAAAGACTAGAAGCTTTTCAAAAGCGACATGAGATTATCAAAGTAGCCGATGCTATCATGGTAGCACGCGGTGATTTGGGTATTGAGGTGCCTCAGGCCAAAGTGCCTTTGATGCAAAAAGAATTGATCATGGATTGTTTGACGGCTGCCAAGCCAGTGATTGTGGCCACTCAAATGCTTGATTCTATGATCCAAAATCCTAAGCCAACTAGAGCTGAAGTTTCGGATGTAGCTAATGCTGTCATTGATGGAGCTGATGCGGTCATGCTTTCAGGGGAAACAGCTTTTGGTAAATATCCTTTAGAAACCGTCCAAGTGATGCGAGATATTATCATTGCCACCGAAAAATCTCCTTTTCAGAAAAACATTTCTTCACACGCTGATAAGCAAGATAGTGATATTCGCGCCGTAGCTGATTCGGTTTTTCATCTAGCTTCAAATGCCAAGGCAAAATTAATAGTGGCTTTTACGCATTCTGGTTTTACTGCCAAAGTCATTTCTCGTTATCGCGCAGAAATCCCGGTGGTAGCGATGGTAGTGGAAGAACATATTGGTCGTTCGCTAGATTTGGTCTGGGGCGTCAAAAGTTATGTGGTAAAAGAATGTGATAATTTAGATGAATTGCTAGAATCTTCAGAAAAACTTTTATTGAAAGACAAAAGAGTTAAAGTAGGAGATAAAATAGTTTTTGTTTCTGGACAATTGTTTGGCAAAGCGCAGCATCTCAATATTATTCAGCTACACACAGTCAGCGCTTCATAGAATGTCAAATGTATTGTATAATAAGCTTAAGATTACTTTGTAATAATAAAAATAGAATATGCAGAAAAATAAATTTATTTTGTGGTTTAAAGAAACAGGTATTAAGGATATTCCCAAAGTTGGCGGTAAAAATGCTTCTTTAGGTGAAATGTACAGCAAGCTTACTAGTAAGGGTGTGGCAGTACCAAATGGTTTTGCGGTCACAGCTCATGCTTATGATTATTTCCTAAACACTGCCGGCATCAAAGATGATATTGAAAAAATATTAGCAGATTTGGATACCAATAGTATCAAAAATTTGTCAGAGCGCGGTGCCAAAGTAAGGGCGACTATTTTAAATGCTAAGTTTCCCGAAGATTTGAAAAAGACTATTCTAGAAGCTTATCATCAACTTTCTAAACAATACAAAACAAATTTGACTGACGTGGCTATCAGGTCTTCAGCTACTGCCGAAGATTTGCCTGATGCTTCTTTTGCTGGTCAGCAAGAGTCTTATTTGCATATCAAAGGCGATGCTCAAGTTTTGGAAGCTTGCAAAAAGTGCGTGGCCTCATTGTTTACTGATAGAGCTATTTCTTATCGGGTAGATAAAAAATTTAATCATTTTGATATCAAACTTTCTATCACTGTCCAAAAAATGGTTAGATCAGACAAGGCTTGCTCTGGTGTGATGTTTTCTATTGATACCGAGTCAGGTTTTAGACAGGCAGTTTTGATCAACGCTGCTTATGGCTTGGGAGATTATATCGTCCAAGGCGTAGTCACTCCTGATGAGTATTATGTTTTTAAGACAAATTTAAAACCAGGTTTAGTACCGATTATTAGTAAAAACTTGGGTGCTAAATTAAAAAAATTAGTGTACAACACAGATCCTAAGGGTCCAAATATCAAAGGCATGGCAACGACTCCAGAAGAGCGCGGTCAATATGTTTTGACAGACAAAGAAATTTTAGCTTTGGCCAAATGGGCGGTGCAGATTGAGAATCATTATAAAAAACCGATGGACATGGAGTGGGCTAAAGACGGTGAAACTGGCAAATTGTTTATTGTCCAGGCGCGCCCTGAAACTGTCCGTAGTCAAGAAGATGTCAATGTTTTGGAAGAGTATATTTTGCATGGTAGTGGAAAATTGTTAGCCACTGGCGCTTCAGTCGGTTCCAAAATCGGCAAAGGCAAAGTGCATGTGATTGAAAATGTTTCCAACATAGATAAATTTTTAGAAGGCGAAGTCTTAGTGACCGAAATGACTGATCCAGACTGGGAGCCTATCATGAAAAAAGCTTCGGCTATTGTGACTAACTCTGGTGGTAGGACTTGTCACGCTGCTATCATTTCTCGTGAGTTGGGTATTCCTTGTGTTGTTGGTACCAAAGACGGCACGAAAACTATCAAGAACGGCGTTAATGCCACGGTCTCTTGTGCTGAAGGCGAAAAAGGACATGTCTATGAAGGCTTGTTAGAGTTTGAAGTCAAAAAAACTGACTTGAAAAAAGTGCCACAACCAAAAACCAAGATCATGATGAATATCGGCAATCCAGAAATGGCTATGGCACAAAGTTTTATCCCTAATGAGGGCGTGGGACTTGCTCGCGAAGAGTTTGTGATTTCAAATTATATTCGTATTCATCCGCTTGCCTTATTAAACTTCAATAAACTTAAAGACGAAAAACTCAAAAAACAAATTGCTGCTTTGACGACTACGCATCAAAATAAAGCTCAATTTTTCGTAGACAAATTAGCCGAAGGTATCTCAAGAATTGCCGCGGCTTTTTATCCAAAAGATGTGATTGTCAGATTATCGGACTTTAAGTCAAATGAATATGCGGGTTTGATTGGCGGCAAGCCATTTGAGCCAACGGAATCAAATCCAATGATCGGCTGGCGTGGAGCATCTCGCTACTATGATCCAAACTACATCGCCGCTTTTGTGCTAGAGTGCAAAGCTTTGGTCAAAGTTCGTAAAGTCATGGGTCTAAACAATGTCAAAGTCATGATTCCATTTTGCCGTACCGTTGAAGAAGGCAAAAAAGTTTTGGAAATCATGAAAGCCAATGGCTTAGAGCGTGGTAAAGATAATTTGCAAGTTTATGTGATGTGTGAGATTCCATCCAATGTGATTTTAGCTGATGATTTCTCTAAAATCTTTGATGGCTTTTCCATCGGCTCCAATGATTTGACGCAGTTGACTTTGGGAGTGGATAGAGATAGTGAGTTAGTTGCTCATGTATATGATGAAAAAAATATGGCCGTCAAAACTTTGATTGCCGAAGTGATTAAGAAAGCCAAAAAGAATAAGCGCAAGATTGGTATTTGTGGCCAAGCGCCATCTGACTTCCCAGATTTTGCTCAGTTTTTGGTAGAGCAGGGCATAGACTCCATTTCTCTCAATCCAGATACGGTGATCAAAACCATGATTGCAATCAATGAAACAGAGAAAAAACTCAAACGCAAAAAGAAATAAATTGATTTAAATAATCTTATTTTAGCCGAATCCCACGTTGTGGGATTCGGCTTTTGAGTAGTTATTGACGAAAATAGTTTAAAATGATTTAATAATACTTGTAACCTTGCTTTCAGAGGAGGCTCGCCCAGTGGTGAGTCGTCGCACTTTAGTTTTTACCAGGAGACTTGACTCATGTCCAAGAAAGCTGACAAGCTCAAGAAGGTGATGGAGGTTCGTAATTCCGTTACCAATGATCAGGGTACTGGGCAGATTGTCGTTGCTGGTTCCACCAGTGATCACGATAATCGTCGCAAGAGCGGTGGTTTGTTCCGGCAACATCCCAGTTCCCACTGAGTCTCGTCTCCTTTTTTGCTCCAGGCGCGTTCGCGTGCCTGGGGCCATTTTATTATATTGACTTTTCTAAGATAAAAAATTATAATTGACCTCGTTATGGAGAGGTCGCATAGTGGTCTAGTGCGCTCGCTTGGAAAGCGAGTAGGGTGTCAAAGCCCTCGCAGGTTCAAATCCTGTCCTCTCCGCCACCACAATTACCCGACTGCCTATAAAGGCAGTTTTTTGGTATAATGAAGCTTATGAAACAAAAACAAGCTTTAGATATATTAAAAATGGGACATAATGTCTTTTTGACTGGTGCCGCAGGAGCAGGTAAAACGCATGTTTTAAATCAATACATTAAGTTATTAAAACAAAATGGCATTGGCGTAGCCGTCACAGCTTCCACTGGTATTGCTGCTACGCACCTTAATGGCCTGACTATTCACTCTTGGTCAGGCATAGGC
>JAGORJ010000012.1 GCA_018062885.1 Patescibacteria group bacterium
GCTTGAGCGATAACCATCACCAAAAAAGGGATGAGCCATAATTGATAATCTATAAGCATAGGATTTTCTTTAATATTAATTTAGCTTTATTATAACAAAAATTAAGCAAATATCACAATGTCTATTTTTCAATCCATTATTTTAGGTTTAGTACAGGGTATTGCCGAGTGGTTGCCGATCTCCTCGGATGGGCATTTAGTTTTGGCAGAATTTTTGCTCAAAGTGCATTTGCCGATAGAGTTTGATATTTTTTTACACTTAGGTAGTTTGTTAGTCTTGTTATTTTTTTTCCGTCAGGAGATAAAAGAAATTTTTCTGAATTTTTTTCAAGCAAAAAAATATCCTTCAGCAGAGCATCAAAATTGGGCTTGGTATTTATTGCTTAGTAGCGTGGTGACGGGTGTTATTGGTTTATTTTTATATCAAAGCATTGAAGAGTTCCGTAACATTGAAGCTGCGGCTTTTGGTTTGTTGATTACTTCGGCGTTTTTAGTGACTGTGTTTTGGGCCAAAGAAAAAAAGACTTTGACTTGGCAAATAGCTTTGATCTTGGGTTTAGTGCAGGGCTTTGCGGCTTTACCTGGCGTTTCTCGTAGTGCCTTGGTGATATCGACAGCTTTATTTTTGGGTTTAAATAAAAAACAAGCCTTTGATTTTGCTTTTTTATTGGCCATCCCAGCGATTATTGGTGCTTTTCTTTTGTCCTGGGATAATTTTATTTGGCACAATGAATATTTATTAGCTATTTTAGTGACCATTGTTTCCGGCTATTTTGCATTAATGCTTTTAAAAAAGTTAGTTTTAAAAAATTATTTTCCTTGGTTTTTTATCTACACTAGTTTAGTTGCTTTATTTATTTTCATTTTTCTTGCATGATTTACCCGGTTATTTTAGCAGGCGGTAGTGGCACTAGATTGTGGCCAGTTTCTACCAAAAATGCACCCAAACAAGTGCAAGCTTTTGGTGACCAAAAAACTTTATTACAAGCGACTTACGCTCGTTTAGTCAAAAAATTTTCTCCAGCCGATATTTTTATTGTGACAACGCAAGATATCAAAGATTTGATTCAGGCGCAAGTGGAGCTCGAGACAGAAAATTTGTTGTTAGAGCCAAAGGGCAAAAATACGGCGATTGCCATTGGACTGGCAGCGGTGCATATTTTGCATCGTGACCCCAAAGGCGTTGCTTTGATTTCTAGCAGTGATGCTTTTATTGCTGAAGAAGAAAAATATTTGAACTTAGTAGAAAAATTAGGTGATTGGACAGCACAGCATCCAGAAAATTTTGTTTTACTTGGCGTGAAACCTTTGTATTCAGAAACCGGCTATGGCTATATTCATTTTAAGACAGAAGTTCTAGATAAATTTGAGGATTTGAGCTTATTTGCTGTAAATCAATTTAAAGAAAAACCAGATTTAGCAACTGCTGAAAATTATTTAGCTAGCGGTGAATATCTATGGAACACAGGGATGTTTATTTTTTCTGCCCAGCAATTGCTTATTTGGTATCAGCAGTTTTTGCCAGAAGTTTTTGTGTATTTAGAAAAATTATTAGAAGCGCTTGATGCTAATAAGCAGGCTGAATATGATAAGATTTTGTCAGAACTTTATCAAAATGTAGAAAGTACTTCGATAGACTATGCTTTGGTGGAAAAATTAGACTCAGTGGTGGTTGCGCCGGTAGATTTGACTTGGGCGGATGTGGGGCATTGGCGAGCGGTGCGAGATATGCGCTTAAATAAAGAGGGTTCTGCGAATGTTAGCAATGTTTCGCATATTGGACTTGATAGCCAGGACAACTTATTGTATTCTAGTAGTGGGAAAATAGTGGCAACTCTAGGGGTAAAAGATTTGATTTTGGTAGAGACGGAAAAAGTGATTTTTTTATGCGCGGCCGACAGAGCTCAAGAAGTCAAAAAGCTTTTAGAGATTTTTAAAGAAAAAGGTTTGGAGGATTATTTATGATAAAAATTATTCAAATATTATTTTTGCTGGGAGTATTAGCAGTCGCTTGGTTTTTTGTTGTCTTGATGACCGGTAATGGGCTTGATACTGACAAGGCTTTTATCATCGAGCAAGGACAAGGTGTCAATGAAATTAGTCTTAATTTACATAATAAAAAATTAATCAAAAATAAATTTGTTTTTGAGACTTGGCTTTGGCTCCTCAAGTCAGAGGATAAAGTGAAAGCTGGTATTTATACGGTGCCGGCTAATATCTCTATCAGTAGTTTGAGTGAGATGATTTTGAGTTTACCAGAAAATTTACAGCAGAGTTTGACGATTGTCGAGGGTTGGCGTCGCAATTTGGATCAACTACAGACAGCTTTAGAAAAAAACAATTTTTCTTATGAAAAATTTATTGATTTAACTGAGGATAAAAATATTTGGGAAGAGGAGTTTAGTTTTTTAAGCGACGCTCCTGCCAGTGCTAGTCTAGAGGGCTATTTGTATCCAGATACTTATTTTATTGATAACAATACCACCGAAGAAGATTTGGTCAGGAAAATGTTAAAGAATTTTTCAGTCAAAGTTTCAGCTGATTTGCAGGCAGAAATAAAGAGACAAAACAAAACTTTATTTGAGGTGCTGACTTTGGCCTCTATCATTGAAAGAGAAGTGCCACATGACACGGATAAAAAAATGATTGCCGATGTTTTTTTGAAAAGACTGACAGATGGCATCGGTTTGCAATCTGACGCCACGGTCAATTTTGTGACCGGTAAAAGTTTAGCTCAGCCTAGCTTCAAAGATTTGGAAGTGGACTCTTTGTACAATACTTACAAATATCGTGGTTTGCCACCAGGACCGATTTCTAATCCCAGTATTTCTAGCATTGAAGCGGTGGTTTATCCAACGCCAAATGAGTATTATTATTTTTTGACCACCAAAGAAGGGGAAGTGATTTATAGTAAAACTTACCAAGAGCATTTGGCGGCTAAAGCTAAATATTTGGACTAAAATCAGTGCCTCTTGACGCTTTGATTTTTTTCCTTTATAATATCAACACGAATTAAATAAATTTACCCGAGACAGTAGGTTTTTAGCTAATATTAGCTAAAAATAAATCCTACCGAGGTGCAAATATCTGATATTTTCATTGTCTGCGGTAAATTTGCGCAGATTTTTTGTTAAATTATAAAAATATATGTCAAAAACTAAGCAACAAAAACAATTAGCTTTGGATAAGGTCAAAGACAAAATTGCCCAAAGTAAATCCGTTGTTTTTTCTGCTGACAAAGGTTTGGCTGTGAAAACAGTTGAAGCTTTACGCAGAGATCTCAAAAGCAAAGGCGGAGAATACTTGGTAGTCAAAAAGACTTTATTAAAAAAAGCTTTAGGTGATTTAGAAAATGCTGATAGCATTGAAAGTTTAGAAGGTAACATTGCTGCCACTTTTTCTTTTGAAGACGAAGTCGCTGCCGTCAGTGTTTTGAGCAAATATGTCAAAGAAAACGAAAATTTAGAAATGGGTAGTGGTATTTTGGAAAATAAAATCATCTTGCCAGCGATGGTAAAGAAATTAGCTTCCTTACCAAGCAAAGAAGTTATGTTGGCTAAATTGGTCGGCACTTTGCAAGCACCAATTTCTGGAATGGTTGGAGTTTTGAAAGGCAATTTACGCAATTTAGTTGGCGTTTTAAATGCTATTAAAGAAAAGAAATAATTTTTAACATTAATAAATTAATAATCAATAAATTTATGTCAGAAGAGAAAAAAATCGTTGAAGTGCCAGCTAAATTCAAAGGCATTGTTGAAGAAATTGAAAAAATGTCAGTTTTGGATTTATCAGAGTTGGTAACTTTGTTAGAAGACAAGTTCAATGTTTCAGCTGCAGCCCCTATGATGGCTATGGCCGCTCCAGCCGCCGGTGGCGCTGTTGAAGCAGAAGCAGAAAAGTCATCCTTTGATGTTGAGTTAACTTCAACTGGTGATAACAAAATTGGTGTGATCAAAGCTTTGCGTGAAGTCACTCAATTAGGCTTAAAAGAAGCTAAAGATTTAGCCGATGGCGCTCCAGTTATGGTGAAAGCCGGTGCAGCTAAAGAAGAAGCAGAAAACATCAAAGCTAAATTAACAGAAGCTGGTGCTACTGTCACTTTGAAATAAGCTTTACATTTTATAATAAAAAACCTCCCGGCTATGGGAGGTTTTTTTGTATTTTGACTTTTTTGACTAATGGTGGGAGAATAAAAATAAGTATTAAATTCAGCCTAAATATGATAGAAGTTATGCAACGAATATGGGAGTTAAGTATACATTTTTTGCAAAATCTTGACCCATCTTTATTTCAAAATGTCATTATTGGAATTTTAATGGTTCTTATTTTTATTGGAGAACAAATTTTTTCTGAAGTAAAAATACAAGAAAAAAGAGGTGAATTTTCGAAAATGGTTATTTTCTATGAAATTTTTAATGTTACTAGAATAGCTGTTTTATCCATCTTTTCAATTTTTATCATTTCTTTTTTTAAAGATTCAATTGACATTTATCAGATACATAGTGTTGGATTAAAAACAAAAATAATAATAATTATTTTTGTTGCTTTCGTATCATTTGTTTTAATCAGGCCAATTTTTAAATTTCAAGTGTTTTTTAGAGGAAAGAGGCATAAATTTGAAATTGACTTTTTAAAAAGTTTGAATTTTTTAAAAATATTTTCATTTAGAAATTTGGTGAAAGCGGAAAAAATGATTAGGGCATGGAATTCATTTTGGTCGGAAAGATCAGAATTTAATGAAAGAGATTTTACAAAAATTTTTATATCCCACATTGAAGATGCTGTGAAATATAAAAAATTTGAACTCGTCGTTCAGCTTGCACAAACTTATGTGAATAATATTGAAAAGCGCGATCGTTTTTCAATAGGCTATGAAATATTGCCGAAAATTTTTGAGTGGAATGAAATTTTTTGGAATGAACAACAACTTTGGGTGGATAGTTATGCGGAAGAAGAAATAATACAAAAATTTTTCCCGCAAAAATATTTTCCAACTTTTAGAAATTGGGCATTAAAATTATATAAAAAAATTAATCCAAAAAGAGATATTTTTTGGAATTGGTATTATTTTGGAAGTGAATTTTTTCAAGCGATTATCAAGATTTTACTCAAAGATGGAAATGATTCATATCAACTTTTTTCATCCTTTAAAAAACACATTAAGGAAAGCGAGCAAAAATTAGAAAAAATGGATGATGGAAAAAATAAAGAAAAATATAGTATATACATAACAGGACTTTTTGAAAGTTTTTGCCCAACCTTTTTTAATGAAATATATAGTGCGCCATCAAGTTATAGTATTTGGGAACATGATTTTCCTGTGGAGTGGAAAATTATTGCTGCTAAAAAAGATAGTCGGATAGCTTTTATTATTCTAGGGCAATTTTTATCGTGGTCTCAGAATCGGATATTTAAAAACAGTGAAGAAAATTTTGATAAAGATTTAACAGAGGTTATTAATGGTATCTTCCCAAATGTGCATTCACCCCTTTTTACTGCTTTTTTGATGTTGTATTTTTCATCAGATAAAATTAAATATGCATTATTAAAAAAGCCTAATTTTCATATTTTAGGTCGTGGCGTACAGTGGAGTGGTCCTTATGGAGAGGATTTGGATGATAGAAATAGGAGGGTTGATCAAATGATGCAAGAAAAAAATATTTCAGAAAAACAAGAAACTATTCAGATAATTTTAGAATTTTTTCATTTTTGGTCACCATTAAAGTGGTATGCAGATGATCTTCAGGATGATGAGTTAAAAAATTGGTCTGAGTATACAGATGAAAAACGTAAAATAATAATCAGTGGGATTCAAAAAAATAAACTTGAAACTATAAAAATAGAAACTGACAGTGATGAAATTATAGAAATTTGTAAAAACTCAGTAGAAAAAGAGAGGTACAGAAAAGATTTATTAGAATTAATTCAAAGTTTGATTTTAGAAATTGAAAAAAATAAAAGATTAATCAAAAAACAGCCTTAAGGCTGTTTTTTTATTTATTCATTAATCGCTAGCAAATACAGATGATTGCCGTTGAGTAAATAAATAGCTTTTTCGGCGGGGTCAATCGCTAGGTCAACTAGATTGTCAAATTTTGGTGAAGTGTATTGGTCTTTGATATTACCTTCTTTGTCAAAGATGATTACTCTTTGATTGTCTGGGTCTATGAGATAAAGTAGTTTTGATTCTTTGAAAGTTTTGATAATCGATTTTTGGCCAATAACTGGATGTGGTATATGGTAGTCAAATTTTTCAAATTTTCCTTTGCGGAGTTTTTTGATTTCACCGTTTTGGAAAGTCAGGTAAGCATCGCCGTCAATCGCAAAGCTATAAGCTTGGCTCAAGTCAGCTTCAGCTGTCAGCCAATTAACGCCGTTGCTAAAAGAAGTACCACTTTCTGGGTATTTAAATATTTTGTTATTTTGGCTGTCTAGAGCATAGAGATTGTTGCTATAAATATTCAAGTCTTGGACTTGCGTGTTGCCGGAAGCTTTGTTGAAGTCAAATGATTCAAATTGTTTATTATCTAAATTAAAGATAGAGTATTGTTCGTTGTTGCTCAAGATCAGTTTACTTTGTCCTGGCCAGTCAGCCAAAGTTTGGCCATTGGCAAAGTCTGTCAGTTTGACAGGCGCTGAATCTTCTAATAAATACAAAGAGTTTTGATCTAGTAAATAGAATTTAGCATCTTTTTGCACAATTTGTTTGGAGCCACTCAAAGTGCTTAAGTCAAAGAGCTCCATTGGTGCGTCAACGTAGTTGATGTGACGGATTTTATTGATCAGCCTAGCGGCTTGTTCTTTGACGTCGGCTATTTCCTGGGCTTGCTCAGTTGATTGGGCTTGCAAATTATTGAGCATGTTTTGGACATTGAGGAGTAATTCTTCAGCGCGTTTTTCATCTTCATAGATCAGACTGGCTTCTACTTCATTGAGAGTATTATTGATGCTATCAATGCCTTGTTGATAAGTATTTTCTTGTTTGACGACGGCTTTTTTCTGGGTCAAAAACACTAAGCCTTGCAAGAAGATCAGAACCACTATCAGCAAAGCGACGATGAGGATTTTTTTGCGCCAAGTCAAATTGCTAAACCAAGTAGTTTTTTTATGGATAGTCTGTTTGGTGCTGGCTAGTATCGTGTTTTCACTTTGACGGCGGAATTTATTAGAAAATAAAAATAAATAAGCTTTTTTAAGATATTGAAAAATTGTTTGGAAAATTTTGCCTACAATAGCAAAAAAAGTAGTCATCAAACTCCACAACCATAAAACTTGGCGGACAAATTTGATATTTTGCAAACCTCGTTTGTCAAAGACTAGTTTGGTTTTGACATTAGGCGCTTTTTTGTGAGGAGTTTGGGTATGATGGGTGCTAGTTTCAGTTTTTTGCTTTAGCTCGGGCTGAGGGCTTTGTGTGGAGCTTGGCATTGTTTTAGCCATTGTATGTGTATCAGCAAGTGCTGGGTTTAGCTCGATTTCATTGCTACTAGGGTTTTTGATAAATAGAGAATTAAAAGTGACGAAATCTGGCACAGTGGCCAAGATTTTGTATAGTTGATCCACGGCTGCTTGAGGGCTATATTTTTGCGTTAGCAGGCGGATTTTTTCTTTGGAAACATAGTCAAACAGAGCGTTGGTGGAGATGATCAAAACATCACCACTGTCTAAAGAGCCAGAAGTGATGTCAGTAAAAATTTTAGCGGGATTGATGTCGGCGCTTTTGTCCAAAATTTGAGTGAATTGATTGTGATTTAGGAGCCAGGCGTCAATGTTGCCGATGCCAGCTAGATAAACAGAATTGCTGTGCAAAATACCGACGGCTAAATTTATTTTTTGAAACCACAAACGATTTTTTTGTGGAGCCAGTGTGGGTAAGAGTTGATTGAGTAGCTGTAAGATTTCTTCTAGCAAGCTTTCTGGATCATCATTTTGACTGTTATCAAAATAAAGCGAAAGTTCGGAACTGATTTTATCTACTATATGTTGATAGTCTACTTTGTCTTTGGCAAGTTCGATGGAAATAAAAAATTGCCCAGCATTCTTAGGCTCACTTAAGTAAATTTCCGAGGACTCTCTAGAATTTACATGATCGTAGATGAAAAGCTTCTGTTTTTTTAGGATTGGCATTTTACAATTCTCGTAAATAATATTATACTATATTTGCTTATTTTAGTAAATAAAATGCTTGAACAAATTTTTTCATCAGCCACACGAACAAAAGTCATCAAATTTTTTTGTTTGCATTTGGATGAGCAAATTTTTGTCAGGGAATTGACTCGCAGTTTGGGTTGTCAGCTAAACTCTATTCGTCGAGAGCTAGAAAACTTAGAAAGTCTTGGCTTTCTAGAATCAGAAACCAAAGAGTCCAAAAAATTCTATGGCGTCAACCGAAACTGGCCACTTTTGAGTGAGTTGAAAAATTTGATTTTCAAAGCCATCACTTTAGAGGAAATGCAGGTGGCCAACAAAATGTCCAAAGCCCCTGGTTTGCATCTTTTGGTTTTTACGGGCGTCTTGACCAATGCCCCGACACAAACGGATATTTTGATTGTCGGTAAAGTAAATAAAAATAGTATTTTGAAATATTTAGAAAAAATCGCTGATGGCATGCCTCGCAGTTTGCGCTATACTTTTTTGACCAAGGCGGAGTATGTTTATCGGGTGGAAGTGACAGATAAGTTTATTTATGATATTTTATCCCATGAAAAGATTGTGGTGGTAGATAAAATTTCCAAAGAATTAAGAAATAAACAACTAGATGACTTTAATTTTAAACATTTTAGACAATAAAAAAGGCGCTTGGCGTCTGTTTACTGATAGTGCCGAAAATACGCATGAGTTTGCCATGCTTAAAGGGGACGAAAATATTTTGGTTGAGCTAAATAGTTTTTTGCTTAAGCAAAAGTTTGAGCTCAAAAACATCAAAGCCTTGGGCCTGAGTATCAAAGAGGCGAGTATGACGCAAGTCAAAGTGATTGTCACTATTATCAATACTTTGGGTTGGCAACTCAATATTCCCGTTGAGGCTAGTTTTTATTCAGAGCAGGCAGTTTCAGATGTAAATCAGAAATTATTAGCGAATTTAAAAAATAAACATGAGTTTGTTAGCATTGTTCCAGAATATAGTAGAGAAGCGGAAATTACTATTAGCCAAAAAACACCAAGTTTTACGATAGAGAAATAATTGTTTTAATAAAATTATTTAAAAGCCCTCTCAAAAGAGGGTTTTTTGTTTGACATTAGTATATTTCTTTGTTAGGTTAACTTGGATATCGGACATTTCAAACATGTGAAAACAAGAGGAGCTTTGATCATGGCTAGAACATTACCGGAGCGTGGCCTAGTTGAATTTTGGATTCAAATGGCCTGGAATCTTGGAGACCTTCAGCATCAGCTCAATGCTGTACAGCGTTGGGTTAGGCCAGATGATGCACCACACTCTGTGCCAGTCACTAACTATCACTTTGGGTGGCATAGGAGACCGCAATGGGTCCCGCAACATCTTTTGGAGGCTCAGGAGATTTGCAATCTGTTCATCGTCATCTTCAGACAGCATCTTCAGCCATTTGATGAGCACTTGCTTCGAGAAGCTGTTCGGGTGCATGATTTTGGTGAGGCCATACATTGTGTCCAAGGTCATGATGTTATCTTGGCGAACAAGCGCGATGAGCACGATCTAGATGAGTGGCTATACTTCACTCAATATCTCGAACGGACCTATCCCAACATGCAAGCTCTGCAGGAGGAAATGAAGAGAGCCTTTCTACTGCAGTTTTGCTTAAAGGGGAACTCACTACTGCCGGCCGAAATCATGGAGGATTTGCAGAACACGCGTGGCACAGAAGCCCTGCTTTTTGAAGCGATTGAGCGTTGGGGCTACTTGCTTTACGCTCTGGAGCAGTGGCATGCGTACCAGAATCGCGATGTGTTGCTCAATGTGCTTGGCAACAATCGTTCTCATTTTGATCGCCTCAGCAGGGACTTACCTGGTTTTGGGGAAGAAATTTGGGAACAAGAGATGAAAAGTTTTTGCGCACATATCATGACTCTTCCGCAGTGATGAGTCTGAGTTCGATGCTCTGTTTACATGAGCCCCCGTCAATCGATGGGGGCTGTTTTTTTGTATAAATAATTATATTTTAGTTTTCCACAAGCATTTGTGTTGACATAGTGTTTTGTGGTGGAGTATAATGGATATAAAGAAGTGGAAAGTGGTAAAAAGTGGGGAATTATCAAAGTAGTCTGTGGATAAATATGTTTATTGGTGAATACGCTTATAATTTAGACGAAAAAAATCGTTTGGCTATGCCAACGAAATTTCGTAATTTCTTTAAAGATGGCGCTGTGATTACCAAAGGCCTTGATAGTTGTTTATTTATTTACACTAGTAAAGAATGGAATAAATTGGTAGAAAAATTAGCCGCTTTACCAATCAGCCAAGCTAAATCTCGTGCTTTTTCTCGTTTGATGTTGGCTGGGGCGATGGATGTGGCTTTGGATAAGCAAGGTAGAATGATTATGCCTGATTATCTCAAGAATTTTGCGGGCCTAAATAAGAAAGTTATTTTAGCTGGTTTGTACAATCGTTTGGAAGTCTGGGATGAAAAGAAATGGTCCAAATACCAAGTTGTTTCTGAAAAAGATACCAATGAAATTGCTGAAGGCTTGGTAGATTTGGGTATCTAAAATATGTCAGTTAATTTTCAACATAAAACTGTTTTACTGGACGAAGTAGTAGAATATCTAGCTGTGAAGGCTAATCAAAATTTTGTTGATGGCACTTTGGGTGGCGGAGGACATACAGAAAAGATTTTGCAAGCCAATGGTCCCAAAGGAAAAGTCTTAGCTTTTGAGCTAGACCAAAAAGCCATTAAGGCAAGTAAAGAGAGATTAAAAAAATATCAAGATCGTTTGTTCATTGTCAATACAAGTTACGCAAACCTGAAGTCTGAGTGGGAAAAATTGCAGACCAAATTTGGCCCGGTCAATGGCATTGTTTTGGATTTAGGTTTGTCTTCTGATCAATTAGATCAAGCAAATAGAGGTTTTTCTTTCAGAGACGATGGCCCATTGGATATGCGTTTTGACCCCAAACATCAAACTGTGACGGCCGAAAGTTTGATTTTAAATTGCTCAGAAGCTGAATTATACAAAATCTTTCGGGAGTATGGGCAAGTTCAAAAAGCCCAAATTTTGGCCAAAGGCCTAATAAAAAATAGAAGTTCGTGGATTGAGACTGCCGGGGGCAGTATAAAACAAAAACAAAAATTAACAACTTCCATGTTCGTCTTGACCATACTCCAGATTTTGAAAATCAAAGAATCAAGTCTAGGGCGTTTCCGTATTCATCCGGCCACTCAAGTTTTCCAAGCCTTACGTATTGCCGTCAACGAAGAGTTGACTAATGTCGCTAGGGTTTTGCCTCAAGCCTTTGATGTTTTGGCTCCAGGTGGGCGTTTGGCGGTGATCAGTTTTCATTCTTTGGAAGATAGAATTGTCAAAAAGTTTTTCCAAAACAATAGTCGTAGCTGTATTTGTCCACCGCAAGCACCGATTTGCACTTGTCAGGTAAAACCGCTCTTAAAAATAGTCACCAAAAAAGGCATTAAGCCTAGCGTAGAAGAAGTAAAAAATAATCCTCGTAGTCGCAGTGCTATTCTACGAGTAGCTGAAAAAATATAACATCAAAAACAAACATAAAAATATGAAAAATTTTAAAAGCCACTTACCAATGTTTTTAAATTTAGTAAGTCGTTTCAAAAAAGTAACAATGTTTAGCCTTTTCTTTTTGTGGCTTGGCTATCTCGTGTCTATCAATCACGCGGCTGGACAAAGTTTTGAAATGGATGCTTTGAGTGGTGATTTAAAACAAGTTAACCAAGATATTTTGTTGCTCAATGTCAAAGCAACTGGCTTACAGTCTATTGAGCGCATTGAAAATGCGAGTAGAAATTTAAATTTAGTTAAAACTGATAATATTTATTATCTAACAGATCGTGAAGCAATAGTGGCTTTGAAATAATTTATACAAACCATGTATTTGAATCAGCGTTATAACAATAATAGTAATAATGTTTTGATTGGTAATTTTCGGATTAATACCCTGCAATGGGTTATTTTTTTGTTAATTTTGATTATTATAATCAGATTGTTTTATTTACAGGTTTTGCAAAATGATAAATACAAAGCTTTAGCCTCTCAACAACACAAAATGGTCACAGTTTTACAGCCAGAGCGCGGTGAGATTTTTGCTTTGACAGACAAAAAAGAAACAACCCAGTTGTATCCTTTGGCGGTGAATCAGATTTCTTATGAAGTTTATGCTGATCCTAGCAAAGTAACTAGACCACAAAACTTAGCTGATATTTTGGTAGAAATTTTGGCCGTTGATCCGGTAGAAACTTTAGCCAAACTAGAAAAAACCGGTGATCAATATGAAGTAATCAAAAAAAATGTTGATCAAACAGCTATTGATGCTTTGACTATCAAATTAGATGAATTATTAAAAGATACAAACAAAGATAAATTAAAAAAAGATCGTCAAGCAAATACTGGCGTGGCATGGAATAAGGAAATCTTGCGTTTTTATCCAGACAAAGAAGTTGGTGCGCATATTTTGGGCTTTTTGGGCTATGCTGAAGACGGTGTGACTAGAGTGGGTAAATATGGTCTAGAGGGTTTTTGGCAAAAAGATTTAGTGGGCTTAGGCACTCAAGTAGTAGGTGAGCGTGATATGTCAGGGCGAGCTTTGCCTTTTTCTGAGCTAGCAGCAATGGTAGAAAACGGAGCTGACTTGGTACTGACGATTGATAGGACAGTGCAATATCAGGCTTGCAAGGCTTTGGAAAAATCTGTTATCAGGCATGGTGCCAAAAGTGGCTCGGTGATTGTGATGGAGACAAGCACAGGGGCAATCAGAGCTATGTGTGGCTACCCAAGCTTTGATCCAAATAATTATAGTCAAGTAGAGGACGGTAATGTCTATAATAATTTAGCTGTCTATGATTCTTATGAGCCAGGCTCGGTCATGAAAGCAATTTCTATGGCTATTGCCGTGGACACCGGTCATGTGACAGCTGATACCATTTATGAGGATAAAGGTGAGATTAAATTTGCTGGTGGCTTTACGGTCAGAAATTCTGACTTGAAAGCGCATGGGGTAGTAGATATGACGCAGGTCTTGGTGGAGTCTTTAAACACCGGCGTTATTTTTGCTAGCAAAGATATCAAAAATAAAATCTACGAAGACTACATGAAGCAATTTGGCTTTGGTGAAGCTTTTGGTTTAGAGATCAGCCAAGAGGCCAAAGGTGATATTTCGGCTTTGAGTAAAAAAGGTGATATCTACAAAGCAACTTCTTCTTATGGTCAGGGTATCACAGTGACGCCATTGCAGTTACTTAGTGCGGTTAATGTTTTGGCTAACGGTGGCAATTTGATGAAACCGTATTTAGTCAGTGAACTGAAAAAAAACAATGGCCAAATAGAAAAATTTGAGCCTACTACTTTAAATCAAGTGATCTCTCAAGGCACTGCCTCTACTTTGTCGGCTATGTTGACTCAAGTGGTAGAGCAGGGCCATTCTAAACAGGCAGCGGTGCCGGGATATTATATAGCCGGTAAAACTGGCACTGCTCAGGTAGCCAATCCCGAGACTGGTCGTTATTATGATGCTAGCAAAGTTATCCATAGTTTTGTTGGTTTTGCGCCAGTTGAAAGTCCAAAATTCACGATGTTGACCAAGCTTGACTTTCCGACCTCGGCGCCTTATGCTGAAAGCACCGCCGCTCCGCTATTTGGCGAAATTGCTAAATTTTTGCTAGAATATTACCAGATTCCACCAACTAGATAATTCTTATGAAAAAAATCTTTTATTTGCTTCTCAAAAGTCTCAGTATTGCTGTTTTGGCCAAGTATAAGCCAAAAATAGTCGCTATCACTGGTAGCGTGGGCAAGACCTCCGCCAAGGAGGCTATTTTTGCCGTGTTAAATCCTAAATATAAAGTCAGGCGCAATATCAAAAACTACAACAATGAAATTGGCTTGCCTTTGACTATTTTAAATAGAGCTTCGGCCGGCAGTAATTTACTTGCTTGGATTAGTCTGATTTTTTCTAGTGTTTTTCATTTATTAATTTTGACAAACAAAAAATATCCAAAAATTTTGATTTTGGAAATGGGTGCAGACAGGCCAGGAGATATTTCTTATTTGACTAGCATTGCTAAACCAGACATTGCAGTTTTGACGACCATTGGCACCAGTCATATAGAGTTTTTTGGTAGTGTGGAAAACATTGCCAAAGAAAAAACTAGTATTTTTGCTCGTCTAAAATTGGAAGACGTAGCTGTTTTGAATGAGGATAATAACTTGCTTAAAAATTTTAAAACTAAATTAAAAAATAAAGTTTTGACTTTTGGTGAGGCCGAGTCCAGTGATGTCCAAGTGAAAAATGTTTCTATCATCAAAAATGCTTTTAGTTTTGCTACTACTTTTCAGTTGATTTATAAAAATCAAACAGAAGAAATTATTTTGCCGGGTATTTTAGGCAAACAACATGCTTGGGCAGCGGCGTCGGCGGCTGCTGTTGGGCTTTCTCTTGATTTGAGTTTGTCTGACATCAAAAAAGCTTTGTTAAAATACCAGCCAGCTAAAGGCAGAACAAATTTGATCAAGGGGATCAAAAATTCTTGGGTAGTTGATGATACTTACAATGCTTCACCGCAGTCAGCCAAAGTAGCGATAGATATTTTAAAAAGTATGCAGACAGAAGGCAGAAAGATGCTAGTTTTTGGTGACATGTTAGAATTAGGCGCTGACACCGAAGCAGAGCATAATGCTGTTGGTAAATATATTGCTGAAAATGATTTTGATGCTTTGTTTGTAGTTGGGGAAAGATCTAGGGATATTCAGAGAGGAGCCAAAGAATTTGGCATGAGTGAGGACAAAATTTATCATTTTGCTAATACCATTGAGGCGGGCTATTTTTTACAGGATCGTATCAAAGAAAATGATATTATCTTGGTCAAGGGTTCTCGTGGAGCCAAAATGGAGCAGGTGGTTTATGAGATTATGGCTAAGCCCTGGGAAGCACCAGAGCTTCTAGTTGGGCCCGTCAAATAGTTTGACTTTTAGTCGATTCTTTGCTAAATATTAGAGCTATAGTTTAATAAGGTTATATTCTTTCGAGTTCTCGACAAGCTCGAACACGAAATCCTCATGTCTTCGAGCGAGCGAAAATACAACTTATGTCTTCGAGCGAGTGAAACGAGTCGAGAAGTAGAGTAAAATATTATTTTTTAAGGCCCTATCGTCTAACGGTTAGGACGCCAGGTTCTCATCCTGGTAATCAGGGTTCGATTCCCTGTAGGGTCACCATTCATAAAATCGATTCCCTGCCTGCCCCGCCAAGTCTCGAGCTTGGCGAGAGACGATGCGGGGTAGGGTCACCATCTCTCGACTTCGCTCGGGATGACGAAGTAAAGCAAAGCCAGAATAGGCTTGTTTTTTTATTTGAAAATAGTAGATTTAAGGTGCAAATATATTAAGTTCTATATCGTGGGCATTCATCTTCAACGGCTTGACTAAATACTGTTTTATGGTCTAGTATTGTTAATAATAAAATCCTAAGTTCGTTTATGAATTAAGGGTTATATGAAAATTGTCCTTTCACACAAACAAGAGGGGGGTTTCAAATGAAATTAACAGATAAACTGTTTAGAAATCTGTTTGCTACAACGGCGTATGGTGAACGTTTTCTTAACGACTCAAAAGGTCGTTTTGAAGATTATTCGGAAGTTGACGTGAGATATGATCCGCAAGGAGACATTCCTCACATTGATCTACCGTATTGTGTCTTACCTGCAGAGCGATGCACAATTTTGCAATCGTTTCCATCACTTGAATTGCTTTCTTTTGTAAAAACTGCCAATGGATACAAGTTCTTTTGGCACCCGGATGTTATCCGGAATGAGTTTACAAAAGTTGGCGCAGTTCGGGTGCAACCAACAAGCTCGACAAGGACACTTCTCACGGAGACGGGACTCCCAGTCTATATTAAAACAGATCTCAATAAGAAACATTTCCGTTTTATTCGTCGACTGCAACGGAGTTCTGTCGAGCACAGTTTGGCAATCTGCAATGACCTTCGGCAATTCACCGATACCTTGGATGATACGGCACGATACGCTTTCTTGCCCGAGTCACTAGGTATTGTTGTACGCGGTGGCATCCATGAAGGCTCTGGCGTTATTTTCAGAGAAGTATTTCCGTGTCCAGTAGTGCATGAAAAGAGGCTTTTGCTTCCATATCATGCACTCTACGCACAGGATCCGTTCCATTCTGAGGATAAACCCCTGTTGGTTCAGATGATTGAGCTTCACGCAAAAGCCGACAAAATCGGATATTTCGTGAGTGAAATTGTCGGCCCATTACTTGAGGCATGGGTTTTGCTTGTATCAAGACGTGGTTTACTGCCTGAATTGCACGGACAGAACGCGCTCGCTGAAATAGACGAACAGTTTCGTATCAGGCGAGTAGTTCACAGAGACTTTCAGTCAATTTACAGCGACTCTTCAATTCGTATTGGACTTGGTCTGCCAATCTTCACCAAGCACATTGCGGGAGATGAGCCTGGAACCACTCTTGAATCTCAATACAGCGTTGTATTTGATTGGATGGTTGGTCGTTATCTTATCTCAAGAATAACAAAGGTATTCTGTCAGTATTTTGCTACGGAATACTCTGTTGTTGCGGAGGTGATACGTTCATACCATCGACGTATATCTGGATACGAGTCTGCTCGGTTCCCAGTGACAATACATCGCTTCGTGACATCTGCTCGTGATCAGATTAGAAACGAAGTCACTCTTGTTGACACTGGTGAAAAACCTGAATTTCGTTGAACATGTTCCTCGATTGTCTCAAAGTTTGTGGCAGTCGAGGAATTTTTTTGTTATACTATAATATATGAAAAAACTTTCCCTCACATCATCTTTTCACTCACTACCAGTAGAGGTTTTTTGGTATGAGTCATTACGGCCTACAAATAACATAGTTATACTTCTAAAGGGTATTTATGGATCGCATAATCCTCACAGCGTTGATTCGTGGGACATGTCACTTATTTCAGCCTGTAAAGGCTCGTACAACTTCATATGTATCAACACTGCTCGATTGAATGGGGTTTTATCATCCGATACGCCAGAAGCATTTGTAGGTAAAACATTCGAGCAAGAATGCGAAGACATACAAAAAAGTTTTGATGTATGCATGCGAGAAGGATACATTTCTAAAGAGCATGGAATTATTATTGTTGGCAATTCATTTGGTGGAACACTCTTGCTTGCATTGCCAGAATTATTACAAAAAGCCGAAGCAGTCATCATGATAGGTAGTGGATGTGGTAAAAGCCCGACGACAAGCAAACCACTTCTTGTTACTATGCCTAGCGAAGAATATCTTTTGTCACCACTACAATCCTATAGCGGAAAATTTGTATTTGTCAGAGGCACAAATGATATAGTGGTACCGAAAGAGTCTCAGGATAAGATTATCGCCAGTGCTACCTCAGCTCAAGAGCGACTTGTGTATGAAATAAAAAATGCAGCACACAACTTAACAGGTGCTGCGGTTGATCGCATAGACCTACTTTCACGACTGATCTCTTGTTGTACGAAGTAAAGCAAAGCCAAAATAGGCTTGTTTTTTTATTTGAAAATAGTAGACTTATAACATGTCCAAATTACTTGTCACTGGTGGAGCTGGCTTTATTGGCTCTAACTTTATTCATCAATATCTCAAAAATCATCCAGGTGATAGTATTATCAACTTGGATTTATTGACTTATGCAGGAAATCTAGAGAATTTGGCAGATTTAGCAACTAATTCTCAGTATAGTTTTGTGCAGGGTGATATTTGTGATTCTGAACTCGTTGACGAATTAGTCAAACAAGTTGATATTATCGTCCATTTTGCCGCCGAAACTCATGTGGACAGATCAATCACCGGCCCTGGTGCTTTTGTGCGCAGCAATGTCCTAGGTACCTATACTTTGCTAGAGGCTGCGAGAAAAAATGGCAATAAGCGTTTTCATCATGTCTCTACTGATGAAGTTTTTGGTGCTCTGGCGCCTGAAGACCCAAAGTTTAACGAAACTACGCCACATGACCCTAGAAGCCCCTATAGTGCCTCAAAAGCTGGAGCTGAACATTTGGTCCGCGCTTATTGGCATACTTATCATTTGCCAATCACCATTTCAAATTGTACTAACAACTATGGTCCATATCAGTATCCAGAAAAATTGATGCCATTTTTTATTACCAACTTGATGCGTGGTCAAAAAGTACCCGTTTATGGTCAGGGTTTAAATATTCGTGATTGGATTTATGTCGATGATCACAATCTTGGTGTAGAAGCAATTTTAGCTAAAGGTAAATTAGGCGAGACTTATTGTTTGGGTGGAGAAAATGAATTAACAAATTTAGAAATTACTAAATTAATTTTGCAAGCTTTTGATAAAACTGAAACTGAAATTGAATATGTCGCAGATCGTCTTGGTCATGATTTTCGTTATGCGATGGATATCACTAAAGCCAAAAAAGAATTAAATTGGCAACCACAAGTAGATTTTGAGACCGGCTTGCAAAAAACTATTGATTGGTATAAAAATAATCAAGCTTGGTGGCAAAAATTAATCAAATAATTTAAATATATGAAGGGTATTATTTTATCAGGCGGTTTAGGTACCAGACTTTTGCCTTTGACCAAAATCACCAGTAAACAATTATTGCCGGTCTATAATCGGCCGATGATTTATTATCCTTTAAATACTTTGATCAAAGCGGGCATCAAAGAAATTTTAATCATTGTTTCGCCTGATAGAGCGGGTGATTATCTTAATCTTTTGGGTAGCGGTAAACAGTTTGGTGTAAAATTTACTTATGAGATTCAAGATAGGCCAGCTGGTTTGCCCCAAGCTTTCGTGATTGGTGAAAACTTTATTGACGATGATGATGTGGTGATGATTTTGGGAGACAATATTTTTGAAGACGATTTATCAGAACAAATCAAAAGTTTTAAAAGTGGCGCAAAATTGTTTGCCAAACAAGTGCCTGATCCAGAAAGATTTGGCGTAGTAAAATTTGATGCTAATTTTAAAGCCGAAAAGATAGTGGAAAAGCCAAAAGAGTTTTTGTCAGACTACGCTTTGACTGGTTTGTATATTTATGATCATCGCGTGATTGAGGTGGCTAAAAATTGTAAGCCCTCAGACAGAGGGGAGTTAGAAATTACTGATTTGCATAATTGGTATTTAGCTCGCAATGAAGTGGAAATAGCGGTGATAAAAGGCGAGTGGCTAGATGCTGGGACTTTTGAAAGTCTTTATAAAGCGCAAACGTTGGCTAAAGAAAAATTAGATTCTAAAATGGTGATATAATCCCGCTCAAGCGGGATTTTTTATTAAAAAAAGAAGAGCTCCGACCGTGGTGGCCGGGGCTCTGAGAATCCCGTGAGGGGAGAGGTTCACTTGACAGGCACAGCTGCATAAAAGCCGGTTGGCAATACACCGTCAGTATGAATGGTGTTGATGCAACCGTAGTAAATACACACAGCTTTGAGCTCACCATTCACGTTGAATAGCTTGTCCAAAGCAATAATGTGCGTGGTAATCAACTCGTGCTCAGGGTACGCGAGCCCAAATTCTACCACTTCACTCGGAGTAGCTGGTCTGAGACCTTCCTTTTCAAGCGCTGTGATGATCTCATCTTTGGTCATGCCCTCAAATCGTCTGAGAACAATATCACAGTCATGTGACTGGTCGCCGAGGGCGTATTGTACATCGCTACTGTAACACTTGAACTTTTGTTTGCCTATCTCAATGGGGCTTGTACCATCGACGTGAATGGGAAAAACTCTGTTGATGAGGCTGTCATCGGCGGCCTTGCTCTGTCCGAAGCTCAACATGATCGATAGGACGAACATGCAGATAGCGGGGGCGATGTTCTTGAACATGATCACTGTCCTCTTTGGTTTGTGGTCTCGGGATAGACGCAGAGTTTAAATTAGAATGATTTGATTCCAAACTAAACATTGCGTCT
>JAGORJ010000001.1 GCA_018062885.1 Patescibacteria group bacterium
TATTGTCTAGTGGCAGAAATTGAAGGCGAGCAAGGACAAAAATTGATTGGTGTGGTTTTAGGTTCGGCTACACATGATGATCGTTTTGCGGATTTAAAAATTTTATTAGGCTGGACTTTAGAAAATTTTAGCTGGTTTTAAATCCTATTTTGTTTTATAATTAAAACATGCAGTATATTTTAGATTTAGCTTCTAGTTTGCCAGAAGAATTGGCAGTTGTCTTGTTATCCTTGACTCCTTTTGCGGAATTGAGGTTTTCTATACCCTTTGCTATCAAAGTTTTTGGTTTTAGCCCACTGCAGGCAATTTTTTGGTCTACTTTGGGTGATATTATCCCAGCGATTGTGATAGTTTATTATTTAGGGCCGATTTCTCGTTTTTTTATGAAGAGATCAAAATTGGCTACTAGATTTTTTCAGAGATTGTTTCAAAAGACTCGTCAAAGATTTGATGAAAATTATGTGACTTTAGGTAAATTTGCCTTGCTAGTTTTTGTGGCTATGCCTTTGCCTGGTTTTGGGGCTTGGTCAGGAGCGATCTTGGCTTGGCTATTTGCGATGCGTAAGAGTGAAGCGGTGCTTTTTATTTTTTTGGGAGTCTTGATTTCCGCTTTTCTGATCGCTGGTTTGTCTTTAGGGTTTTTTACTTTATTTAAATTTTAGTTATGACTAAAGAGAAAAAAATTGTCATTGGCAATTGGAAAATGCAACTCAGTCCAGAAGAAGCGGTTTTTCAGGCCAAACAATTAAAAAAATTATTAAGTTCAAAATTAGCCAAAAATGTAGACATTGCTATTGCGCCAGATTTTTTGAGTTTGAGTTTAGTGGCGCCTATTTTTCAGGCAAGCGGCATTGCTTTGGGCGCACAAGACACTTGGTATGAAGATAAGGGCTCTTTTACTGGTCAAATTTCTCCGGCGCATTTGAAATCTTTGGATGCTAAGTATGTGATTTTGGGGCATTCAGAAAGACGGCAGTTTGCTAATGAAACTTATGAGCTAGTCAATAAAAAAATTATTGCCGCTTTGCGCAATGATTTGATCCCAGTTTTGTGTGTGGGTGAAACTTTTGATGAAAGAAAAGAGGGGAGAAAAGATTTGGTGATCATGCAGCAAGTGCAAACTGCTTTGCATCAAGTAGATATTTTAGCTACGCAAACTTTGATTATTGCCTACGAGCCTCTTTGGGCCATAGGTTCTGGCCAGGCGACTCAGCCAGCTGAAGCTCAGCATACAGCTATGCTTATCAAACAAAGTTTGATTGATGTTTTAGAAGAAAGAGATTTACCTTTGGTCAAAATTTTGTATGGTGGCTCGGTCAATCCAGAAAATATTGCTTCTTTTATTAGTCAGTCTGCTATTGACGGTACTTTGGTAGGCGGTGCAAGTCTAGAAGCCCAAAAATTTATTGAATTAATTAAACAATCAGATTTATGATAGTTCCTATTTCCCAAATAGTTAATAAAGCCAAAAAGCAAAAATATGCTGTTGGTGCTTTTAATACTTCAAATTTAGAAATTACTTTAGCGATTGTCAGAGCGGCTGTCAAAATGAAGTCCCCAGTGATTATCCAAACTTCTGAGTCGGCTATTAGCTATTCAAATACAGAAACTATTTTTCAGCTTATCAAGACTTTAGCTAATACTGTCGGCAAAAGTGTGCCGATTGCTATTCATCTTGATCACGGCAAAGATTTGAAGATCATCAAAGACTGTTTGCGTGTAGGCTATAACTCAGTACACATTGATGCAAGTGTTGAAGAATTTCAAAAAAATATTAGTCTTTCACGTCAAGTAGCCAGATTAGCTCACGCCAAAAATATTTGGGTGCAGGCAGAGTTGGGATCTATTTTAGGCAAAGAAGGCATGATCAAACTGAAAACCGGTGAAATAGACATGAAGGATTTGATGACCAAGCCAGAGCAAGCAGCTGAGTTTGTCGCCAAAACTGAAGTTGATACTTTGGCTGTGTCAGTGGGCACTATTCATGGACATTTTAAAGGTGTGGAAAAAGTAGACCAAGTCCGTTTGCAAAAAATAGCTAGTCAGGTTAAAGTACCTTTAGTTTTGCATGGTGGCAGTGGTTTGGATGCAAAAACTTTCAAAACAGCCATAAAAAACGGTATTTCTATTATCAACATTGATACCAATTTACGCCTAGCTTTTAAGCAGGCTTTACAGAAGAGTTTGCAAAAAGATAGTGATTTGATTGATCCGCGCAAAATTCTTATGCCTAGCATTGAAGCCATGCAAGCAGAAGTTGAAAAAATGATTAAAATTTTTGGTAGTCAAAATAAAGCATAATTATGTTAGACATTTTTTTGATTATTATTATCGTAGCTGCCATAGTTTATTTAGCTTGGTTGCTATATCAAAAATTACCAAATTTATCCAATATAAATGTGGTGAGTTTGCCGCATGTGCAAAACAAGCAAAAGAAAGACGATATTTTAAGAACTAGGTTAAAAAGAGATTTGGGTAAAGTATTTTCTTTTTGGCGTCATGTTTCTTTGCCGGCCCGCGATCGGATGTTTGATTGGCTCAAGGATAATTATGGCAAACTAAAAGAATTAGAAAGAGATTTGCGTCGTCGTAGCCAAGAGCAATTTAATACTACTTTGAGTAAGTCACAAACCATTGATGAGCTTTTGATTCAAGCCAAAACTTTTTTAAATAACGAAGAATACTCAGCTGCCGAAGAGATTTTGATTGACGCTTTGAGTTTTGATGAGTTTAATGTGGATGTGTATAAACTTTTGGCCAATGTCTATCGCGAAAAGAAAGAGTATGAGCAAGCCAAAGAAACTTTGAAATATTTATTGAAACTCACTCACAATAAAGACGCGGCCGTTTTTATTTCATTAGCAGAAATTTCCAAAGTCAGGGGCAATCTTAAGCAAGCAGAGGAAGAGTATTTGCAATCTATTTCTTTGTCAGATGACAATCATTTAAATTTTCTGTCATTGGCTGAGGTTTATTTAGAGCTTGATTACAAACAGCAGGCCTTAGAGACCGCTCAGAGAGCTTTGGCTTTATCGCCAAATAATCCAAAGATTCTTGACTTTTTGATTAATATCAGTATAATTATCCAAGATAAAGAATTGGCTGACAAGTATTTGGCAAAGCTGAGAGAAGTCAATCCAGATAATCAAAAAATCGTTCATTTTATAGAAGAAATCGATAATTTAGTTTAGGTTTTTTTATACCTCTTTCTATGTTTTGACTAAAATGATAGAGGGTTTTTATTTTTTGGGTCTGCGCCAAAGGCGCACTCGCCTCTGGCGAGGGTACATAAATATTGTGTATTTATGAATTATTACACCTATGTTTTGAGAAGTATAAGCCATGGTAATAGATATGTTGGCAGTACTCAAAATATTGAAAATAGACTAAAAGAGCATAACTTAGGTAAGTGTGAGTATACAAAAGGGAGAAAACCTTGGCAGTTATTATATTTTGAGGAATTTAGCACTAGATCAGAGGCAATGAAAAGAGAAAAGCTCTTGAAATCAGGACAAGGTAGAAAATATTTAGATAGTTTAGTTAATTAATATTATTGTTGGGTCGGTACCGAAGTGGTCAACCGGGGCAGACTGTAAATCTGCTGGCATAAGCCTTCGGGGGTTCGAATCCCTCCCGGCCCACCATCATCAAGCCGTCATAGCTCAGTGGTAGAGCACTTCCATGGTAAGGAAGGGGTCCGCAGTTCAATCCTGCGTGACGGCTCCATTTTTCAGCCTTTTTGGCTGTTTTTATTTTGACTTTTCTTCATAATAATGGGAAAATATAGTTAATAAATTTATGCCAGAGCTACCAGAAGTAGAGACAATTAGACAGGGTTTGAGACAGAATATTTTAGGTCAAAATATTATTGCTATAGAAGTCAAGAAAAAAAATATTGTCAAAAACCCTAAAAAATATTTTGTTGATTTTTTGCAAAATCAGCATTTTGTGGAAGTTTCTCGAGTCGGTAAACTTTTGATTTTTCATTTGCAAAATAAAGATTATTTTTTATTGATTCATTTGAAAATGACCGGTCAGTTGATTTTCCAGGACAAAACACAAACTTTGGCCGGTGGCCACAGTGGACCGAAAATAACCGATCTACCAAATAAATATTCACATGTCATTTTTCATTTTTCTTCTGATGTCAAATTATTTTTTAATGACTTGAGACAATTTGGTTATCTCAAAATAGTTGATCAAAAAGACAAAGAAAAAATAGTCGCACAATTTGGTATTGAGCCTTTGCAAGCAAATTTTACTTATCAAAATTTTTTAAAGATTTTCCAAAAAAGACGCATAGCCCTCAAAGCTGTCTTGCTCAATCAAAAGCTGATTGCAGGCCTTGGCAATATTTATGTAGATGAAGTTTGTCATCAGGCTGGAGTTTTGCCCCAAAGATTGGTCAATACCTTGACTGATGATGAGATCAAAAAACTTTTTAAGGCCAGTCAAAAAATTATAAAACTTGCCATTGCCAAAAGGGGAACAACTTTTAGTGATTATCGGGACACTGAAGGTAAAGCGGGAAATTTTAGTGATTATCTCAAAGTCTATGGTCGTGGCGGAGAACTTTGTTTGACTTGTGGACAAAGTAGCTTGAAAAAGATAAAATTAAATGGTAGAGGAACGACTTTTTGTGAGCAGTGTCAGAAATAGTTCTTGACAAGCTCGAGTTCTCGACAAGCTCGAACACGAAGTTTTTATGTCTTCGAGCGAAGTCGAGAAGTTGAAATACTAATTATTTAAATTTTTAATAGAATGAAACTACACAAATTATATTATCTAAATCTATTGTTAATTTTATTGACAATAGGCATGGCAATTTATTTCTATCCACTCTTACCAGACAAAGTCGCAACTCATTGGAACTTTGCGGGCGAGGTAGATGGCTGGGGATCCAAAAATTTCCAAGTATTTTTTCTTCCACTTTTGATTATCGGCATTTATTTACTTTTTCAGATTTTGCCAAAACTTGATCCAAAGAAAACAAACTATGAACAATTTGCTACGGCTTACAAAATTTTTCAGTTGGTCTTGATGGTTTTTTTCGTGATTATCTTCTTGGTGACAAATCTAGCCAACACTGGCGTGGAGATAGCCGTTGGTACAGTCGTGAGTTCCGCGATTGGTTTGATGTTTATCATTTTTGGTATTTTGATGCCCAAACTAAAAAATAATTGGTTTATCGGCATCAGGACGCCCTGGACTTTGTCTAGTGACTTTGTCTGGCAAAAAACTCACCAGCTAGGCAAATATATGTTTATAGTAGCCGGTGCTTTGTTTCTTTTTATTAGCTATTTACCTTTGCCACTGGTCTTGCCAAGCTTTATTTTGTTGATCGTTTTGTTATTAGTGCCAGTTGTTTATTCTTACTTTTTGTTTAAAAATCAGTCAAAGTAAATATTTTAGCTAAAATTAGCCTCAAAACCCTTAGTTTTCGCTAGGGGTTTTATGTTTGACAGAAAATGCATAATATGATATAATACAATGATTTGAACTAATTGAGTTGAAAAACACTTGATTAGCGTACATTGAAATTTGAGAACGAGAACAAATAAAAGCGGAGTGGAAAATGGAAAATTGGTTTCATGAGAGTCTGCCACAGTGGTTCTGGGTCGCTTGGCCCTGGATCAAGGCAGCTTCTTTGCCTTTACTGGCAGCGTTCATGTTCTTGACCATGTTCTGGAAGTTTCCGTTCATCCAGAAGCGCAAGCAGACCATGTTCTGGGGCGTACTTGCTCTGGCACTGGTCGCAACCTTGTGTTTACGCTTTTTTGTCTTTCAGCCTGAATCTTCGGGTACTGAAAAGCAAACCGGCGTGACCAATGTCGTCCAGCAAGATCAGCAAACTCAGATGATTCAGAAACAAGAAGAAAAGGACTCAGACAAGGTAAACTGGTGGCCATTCTTTGCGGTTTTGTTCGGTCTGAGTTTCGGCGGTGTGCTGATGTACAGATCTTGGACCGGTAAAATCTGGCAAGATGTGGCGGTCAATAGTACCTATTGGCAGGGGGTTGTTTTCGGTGGGTTTTTTTTGATAGGATCCTTGATTATGGGTTTCTGGCCCAATCTCTTGCACATCTGGATTCCTCTCCTTGCCCTGTCTATCGCTGGGTCTGCGATGTATTCCGTGCCTATTCGCACTGGCTGGGTATTCACCGCTTTCAATGACCCTGTGTCCCACAAAGGCACTGGTTTACGCTGGTGGTTTCCATTGCTGTTACCATTCATTGGTATAATTCCTTTGAAAATAGAGTTTCGTGAACGAAACATCAAAAAAACAAAGGAGTTTTCCACTAGAGTGGACAGTGCGTCGACGCCCGGTCCTGGTCCCAAGAATACCAAGGGCGCGCAAGTCTCTTATGAGCTGCAATATTGGTATCTGGCGAACAAAAATCCAGAAGCCTATTTGGAGATGTCAGATGAAGATCGTGCGGATCTTGACAAGGCTATTGAGAGTTCCTTGCAAGGTTTCATGGCAGAGGCTACCCGAGTTTCTACCTTGGACGAGGCCATGGATTATCAAGTGGTCTTTCCTCCTTACGAGGTCAAGAAGTCAGCTGCGATCTGTGCAAAAGAAAGGAAAGATCCTCTGTATGCGAAGTGGTTTGCGTTGGTTGATTTGATCTTGCACCGTTGTGGTTCTGAGGTGGTGCACTTGAAGATCATTGATCGCGATGCAGACGCTGAAACCATGGAGCAGATGCGTCAGCTGGCACTGATGGCCTATAAGCTCAGTATGGCGCAGAAAGAAAAGGAGATCAAAAAAACACAAGGTCAAGCGGAAGGTGATCAGCTTTCTGCTACCATTGAGGCTTTGAAGAAGACTGGTTTGACTGCTGAGCAAGCTGCTACGCAGGCCTTCCAGCGCCTCACTTTGCCTGAGTTGAAGGGTGCGATCATTTCTTTGGGTGTTGATTCACCCGGCATCATGGTGAACAGGCCCTAATCTCGTTCTCGAAACCTAAACCGCCCACCACAAAATCCAATTGGACTAGTGGTGAGGCGGCTTTTTTCTTTACGCAAAAGTTGATTTATAGTATAATAAATCCATATTTAAAATCATTAAAAAATAAAATTATGATCAATGACATTATGTTAAATTTTGTCGATGAGCTTTTGCAAGAATCTGGTTTTTCTGGCGATTTAGGAAAACACACAGAGTATAAAGAAAATATTTTGAGCTTAGTTCAGCAAAGATTGGGTACTGAAATTATGAAGCTGATGAGCGCGGAACAACTTGAAGCTTATTTGGATTTGGTAGAGTCTAAGCCAAATGCTGAGCAATTGAGTGATTTTTTTCAAAAAAATATTCCTGAACTTGATCAAAAAGTGCAAGCTATTTTAGTTAGTTTTAAAAAAGATTTTTTGAATATTTTAGCAAGCGCTGGTCAATAATTTTGATATGACGAACAATGAAAAAATAGAGAGAATAAAAGAAGTTTATCTAGATTTTTTGGCCCAGCTGCAAGAGCTCAAGGCTGATTCTAAACAACAGAATTTAGCGCGTATTCAGGCTATTGAAAAACAAGAGATAGATAAAATTTTAGATAAAATTCATAAAGATTTTTAAATTTTAAGTATATGGCGAATAAAAGAGATAGACGAGAAGGCGGGGAAGATCAAACTCCTGTACCAGAAGCAGAGGCTTCTTCTGCTCAATTAAGAGAATACGCTGAAACTACTGTAGCTGGTATGCGGCAAGCTCTTGAGGCTTTTAAACGTGCGGTTGAATTAGCGGCTAATAGCGCTTCTTTGATGGGAAAAGCAGAGAGATTATTTGCAAAAGCAGAACAGAAAATTAATGGTTTGGCTAGCACCATTCAAATAGATAATGTAAAAGATGGTTTTGTAGCTAACTTAAGTGGTTTAAAGGATAATGTGCTTGAAAATAATGAATCTAATAGAGATGAGTCTATTAATAATCCAGATGTACTTACTCTCAAAAAGTCTATTAGTGTTAATGAGGTATTAACAGAAGAAGAAAGAAATAATTTTTTAGGAGATATTAAACCAGACATGGATCAAGCTTCTTTAGAAGCGCTTGGTGCACGATTTTTTGTATTAGCACAAGAAAAATACAAAAATAAAATGCAGTCTTATTATGATAGCTTTATAAGTTCCAGGCCAACACTTAAAGATAGAGTCGCACAAACATTTATTAAATACAGCAGGGATTTATCAGTACAAACAACAGTTTTTGGTATGAGAAATATTTTTGCTCGTTTTGAAGAAGTGTTGCGAGATTACTCTTCTGCTAGTCCATCCTCTCCAGATTCTCAGGAGTCAGGCAATAGCCTTCTGGCTCAAAAATTAACTCCAGACAATATTTTAGCTTCAGTTGAAAACAATCAGCCTATTTATGTCAAAGTACATGTAGATGGTGGTGATTTGGAAACCGATTGGTTTGTTGAAAATATAAATATAGATACGCAAAAAGTTTTTGTTAGTAAAAAAAATGGGGATGATATTTCTAGTAAATGGTTTGATGTTGATGATTTACTCAAGTGGGATTTAGAAGTTGATGAATCTAATCATGGTGATACGCCTGAATCAGAGCCAAGTTCAGAAGATATCTCAAAAGAGAAAACGGAACTAATTAAAAAAGCGGCTGAGGAATTAGACGCTACCTCTGATTCTTTGAGAGCTGATGATTATGGTATTAATGCTGAAAAGGCAGCAGATTTAGTTAGTAGTAGTATTGAAAAAATTCAAAATCTTGACCATAATTTGACTATCAACGAATTAAATCAAGCCATTACAGAAATTAATAGTAGTTTAGATGTAAACTTGGAAGCATTAAAAGTTTCGTTAATAGACCCCAAAGAAGTTCCATCTGGCGCAGCAGAAGAGCCAGTAGAGACACCAGCCCCAGAAGATCCTGTCTTATCTACTGAACAAACTCCAGAGGTGCAACAAGAAAAATTAAAACTTGTTGATATCAAGCCAGAAAAAATTAAGGAGATTTTAGAAAGCGCTAATGTTGTTGCTCAGCTAAAAGATTTATTACTTCAAAAAGAAGGTGCTGGTTCAGCAGGCTTACAAGAAAGTATTGTTGAAGTTTTACAAAATTATTTTACCGAACAAAATTTAAATTTAAACTCAGAAGCACAGGAAAATTTGAAGGCAATGATTGAAAATCTAGCCGCAGAAACCTCTGAGCAAGTCACTCAAGCTTTTGCTAGCTCTTTGGAACAGCAGGCTAAAATTGATTCGGGTTGGTTTGATAAAGTCAAACAACATATGTCTGCTTTGATGGGTGCTAGATTAGCTACCACCTTTGCCATTGGTATTGGCGCAACTGCTTTAGCGCCAGTTATAGCTCCTATGTTAGGCATGGCAGCTGTTGGTTGGGGTACGGTTGGCCTTGCTGGTGGTATAGCGGGTTTAGGTAGATATTTTGGTAATAAAATTTTTACTAAATTTCAGAAGTCTGAAAAAAATATTAATAAATTAAAATCAAAAGAAGAAGAAAAAATAGAGCAAAGAAAAGCGGTTTTACTAGAAGAAAACTTTATAAATGTTGATTCTTTGGCAGCTGTAATGGCTAACACCTTAAGAACAAGCACTTCAGAAGATTTTCGTACTGGTCAAATCTTAGATAGTGAAGGTAATTTTTCTGAAGAAGTTGCTGAAACTTTGAAAGCAAATATTCAAAATTTACTGGATAATGATCCGCGTTATGTTGGTTTAAGTCCAGAGGAAAAAATACTAAAAGCAAAACAACTCTTTACTATTTTGTCCATGGAGCTTATTCAGCAAAGTAGAAATATTTTTGATTTAGATAAAGACAAAGAAGATCCTGCTATGATCAAAGCTATGCAAAAGTTGCAAAGTGTGTTGTCTGGAAAAATTGAAGGAATAGACAAACTAAATGTTGATAATGATTTTGCACAAGCAGGCGCAGCTGCTTTGGTGGGTGCTGGTTTAAGAGTTGCTTATACTCACAGTGCACTTGCAGCTTCAGCAACTTCAGCTTTGTCTGGTGCTTTGATGGGCTGGTCTTTAGCTTCGGCTGAAGCAAAGCATTCTATGCAAGAACAATATTATAAGGATGTTGAGGAAATCTTAGATTTAGGCGAGAGTATGCTTAGTGATGTCGTTTCTAATAAAAATTTTGAAAATAAAAATGGAGAGTGGAAGCAAAAAAAATACATAGATTTAGAAAATAAGGTTATTCCTGTAAAATCAATGCTATCTTTAAAGCTTGGTGATAATTATATTCTCACAGACCCGGTACTTCGAGCTAGGGCAGAAAATTTTATTCATCAATTTGGTCAATATAAAACTCTTGAGATGAAGATTGAGGGTACCCGTATTTATGATCTTGATCAAAATCAACTCTTAAAAAATTTACAGAAGAATATAAATTCAAAAAATGACCATTCTGTAGAAGAAATAGCTAGAAACCAAAAATGGGATCAGCGTTTTACTAACTTGTTTAGGTATTCTGCTACACTCACTGGCGCAGCTATTGGTGGAATTATTGGTTTTGCCTCTGGAGGGTCAATGGAGTCAGCTGAAAATAACACAGGGTCTTCTGCTCAAGAAACAAATACTGCGGACTCTTTAAGTGTAGCTTCACAAGATTCTACAAAAGTTTCGGCAGATAGCTTGAAGCAGTTTACGGAAAATCCAGCAGATTCCACAGCAACAGAAGCATCTGATGTTGTAAATAATGCAAATGTAACAGAAAATTCTGGTTCTGCTTCAGTGTCGGGAAATTCTCCGGATCAAGCTGCTACAACTGTGATTGGTACACATGAAGTTATTACCACAAAGACCGGCACTTTAGAAAATGTTATTCGTACAGAAGATGGTATGCAAGGCAATGATTCTATCTGGCGTTCTACCAAAGATATAATCAAAAGTGACCCAGAAAAATTCGGCTACACCGGTGATCATGATGATCTTGGAGCTATCTCAAAATTTGCAGAAGCCAAAACTGCTAGTTTAGTGAATCAGCTTGAGCAAGCACAAGGTGGTGATTTAGCTGATTTGGTACATAATGGTGATAAGGTGATTGTAAGTTTTGAGGATGGTAAGCCCGTTTTAAGCTTTGAAGATAGTTCTGGTATAAAAGCTGGTCATTTGCCTGATTTTACAGCCAAGACAGAAATACCAAGTCCAGAAACGATAATGCCTGAAACACCTTTGGTTCCAGAAGCTCCAGTATTACCAGTGGTGAATGCAGACGAGTTCTTTGGTGGTAAAATTGCTTATTCTGCTGATTTATTTAAAGAAGTGGCTGATAAGCCAGAAATTTTGAATCAAGTGGCAGAAAAAGTTTTTGAAAATGGCTCGCCAGAAGTACAGAAACAATTTTTACATGATTTGTATCCAGATTCTTTTATGGATAATACAAATAAAGCATCAGTATTTTTGCACTATGTGGAAAATGCACCAGATATTAGTGTGAAAGATTTAGACAGCGTCAAAGATTTAGATACCTGGGTAAATAATTTTGATGCACAAGCTAATAGTGATGATTTACCAGGCAAAAATTGGGAAGTTAGATTATTGACTGATGATAAAGGTAAGACATTTTATGCTATGGTGCATGAAAGTAAAAATCGTCTTTTTGCTCAAGATGAATTTGAAGTCAATAATCTCAGTGGTGAAATTTTCAAACTAAAAGAAAAGGTTTTAGAAAACTGGCTTCAAAATTCAGAAAACAATTTAGTGCCAGCAGCAGAAGAATTACCACCTACAACGACCGCACCTGAAACTCCAGTTGCTCCAATTGAGCCGATTATTGAAGCTCCAGATACCAATGCTAATGAAGCACAAGGATTATCTAGTGAAGATTCAGCTACATCAGAAAATATACCAAGTTCAGGTAGGGTGGATGATATCCGGTTAGAGGGTGGCCAAACTCTAAATTTTAATTATGATGAGTCTGGTAAGGTGACTGGGATTGGTCTGGGGGGTGAAATTTCTGGTGAGCCTGAAGTATTAAGAGGTGATTTTCGTGCTATTTTGAGAATGAAGCTTGGTAATCTTAGGCCAGGTGACATCAGTGTGGTGTCGCAAGTTGCTCGAAAAGTTGATTTACAAATGGATTTTTTGAATAATTTAGTAGAAAATGGTAAAGCTGATACTCCAGAAGCAGAGTTCTTGGCTGATAGAATCTTGAAAGATGTTGCTGAAGTCGAAAAGAAATATGGCGATGTGTTTAAAGACATTAAAACGGAGGCTGATGGTAAATTAAGTTTTGTGGAGACTGTTCCAGAAGCTGCGCCCACAGCGCCAATCGAGACTCCAGTTGAAGCTCCAATAGAAACAGAAATATCGACTGGTGGTGGCGCTAATTTTAAGATTTTATCTCAAATGCAGGAAAACGCTAAATTCTATGACACACAGGATAATGTATTTACCAAAATAGACGGTAAAATATTTAGAGCCGATCCTTTTGGTGAAATGACTATTGAGGTGAGGGGTCAAAAAGATTTAGATAATTTATATCAAAAATAACCATTCGACTTCGCTCAGGATGACATGAAAATACCTGCTATTATGCGGGTATTTTGATTAAAGATAAATAAAAAAAGAACCCGCCAAATCACTGCTGTGACTTGGCGGGCTTGCGCAATGCGCGACGGAAGGTTCTAGTGTCGGTGTGGGCGGGGCATGGCGCCGCGTTTGGATTTCTCCTTTGCGGGCTGCTGCTCCGTTGTTGGTAAGGCGCTGAGTGAGATTTGCTCCGTGACGGGTTTTGGTACCGTCAAGGTTTGGATGAAGTCAAAGTACTGCACTACGCCGTGCTTGACTTTCATCTGCTCCCAGCGTTTGCCGCGAGTGGTGCTCAGTTGCTCATCGACGGCAGCGAGCCCGGTGTTTAGCAAGGTATTCATTGTGTCTTGCATACACCAGAGTTCGCTGTTTCTTGTTTCAGAGTTTATGAACTCACCGCGCCCGACGAATCCGTTCATGTCGATTGGCGTAGGCGTCCAGTCCTTGTTCTCCAAGACCTGGAGTCTCCCATCAAGCTCCTTGTCCTTCTCTTCCAGGGCCAGCAAGCGCTGGGCGTTGGGGGAGTTGGCCATGATCTGGGCGATCATCGGCCGACTGTCTTGCTTGCTGTTGACGACTCGTTCAATCGCTCGACTCAATGAATCTACTTGGGCAGGAGTGTAGCCATTGACTGCAGTGTAGCCAGCAGATCCAAGAGCTGCATACATCGCACGACGTCCCATCCATTGGATATGGTTGGATTGCTGTGCGGCAGCGGTAGTAAACTTCGGGTACCAGCATACCCGGTTGTCCTCGATCTTGCAGTCGCCCTTGTAATAGACTGTGTCCCCATTGGACACCTCAAATGTCAGGCGGTACTGCTTGATCGGCTGGCCCTTATTGTTCCATTTCACCAGCCATGGGGCCATCTCGGGCTTGGTTGGGGCCCAGCTGGCCATGGTGGCGGAGCTGTCGGGGTTGGTTTTGGTCAGGTTGCTGTCGTCGGCGTCTGCCTGGCTGATGTTGCTCGTGATGAGCGTCATGATGGCGATGAGAGCCATCCAAATGTACGAAGTGTGATTCTTCATGGGTCTTCCTTCCGTTCTCATATTTTTGGGCTAAAAGCCCGTTTGTGTAGGTGCGATTCGGCTAGAAACAGATTCTAGCTTGACTAAGTATTATATACTATTTTAAAACATTTGTCAAGGATTTTTGGAACCGTCTAGTTTTGTTAGGCTTTTTGTAAAAATATAAGATTGACAGATTTTGATTTTTAGTGTATGATAATAAATCAAACAATTTTGCCTTACAAGGCATTTGTTTGCTCGATCTTCGACAAAATCATCACACAAAAAGCATATCAATGGGGGAAAGCATGAAAAACGCGATGTTGGGACTCATTTTTGGCCTTTTGGCCATGCTCCAGTTCGCTTCGGCAGCTGAAAAGGTGGGAACGTCTTTTCTTAATCGTTCTGATCTTGAGGTTTGGGGCACCAGTCAGTTGGTTACCACTTTCGAGGGAGACAGTCTGGCGAGAAACAAATGGTCCTATGCTATTTTTGGTGCCGAGCTCTGGATCAACGGCCGTCAGTCCTTGGATGTCTTCTCGATCAAGGCTGAAGGACAGCTGGCCTATGGCATCAAGGCCGAGAATCTGCTGACAGAGGCTTTTGCTCAGCAAGATTGGCGTCAGGCTTCAGGTCTGGGTGCCAGTTTTCGAGCTGGACAGTACCAGCATTTGAGCAGGGCAAACTTCGCTCTTCCGCATGAAGCTGCTCTGCCTCGTCGGATGGACGTGGAAGTGCCCTTTACCGAGAATCTCTCGGGCGGAGCATTTTCCGCCTACTGGGATCAACAGGATACGCTCAAGATTCCTGCTGGTTTCAAAATGAGCTGGGGCTTTGGTAAGTCCAGGCCGATGCCACAGCAGAGCTGGGACACGCTATTAGTAGCGTTTCCGGAACCGCGGTGGAGCTGGGGAGCTGCATACCACATCACAGGGTATTTTGGGGCCACAGAGCTCCATCTGGGCTGGGAAAAGGAAGTGGGGCACAATGCTTCGCTTTATATTGCCCCCCATGTAAATGTGGACTTGGGCTTGAGCTGGACCTACAGTTTTCACCCACACTCCGAAATTGCGCCGGACAATCTCTACGCAGCCAAGCTCAGCTGGAGATTCTGGCAGTCGCAAACCGAGAAGCACAGCTTCTCGGTGGTCAGTGGCCTGGATTTCGGAGACCAAACCGAAGCCTTGCAAGCCTTGTTGGGCTATCAGTGGAAGCTGCCCATCGAAGGTTTCGTGAAGCTTCAGGCGGGTTATGATGGTCGCTATGAGCAGCCGGTGGTTGCTCTGCGTTACTATCTGAGACTGTGAATGTGTGATTCGATGAATTCAGCGGCGGGAACCTTTGGGATCCCGCCGCTTTCTTTTTTGTCCAAAATTGCTTAAAATATAGGTGTAAAGGGATGGGCTTTAAAAATCTTGACATTTATTTAAAAATGTGTTATTTTAATATGATATCTAAACAATATGTTTGATAATTTAGAACAAAAAAATATTCCTGAAAAAGCCAAAACTGGCCCTGAAAAATGGCAAGATTTTTGGCTTCCAAGCGAAAACAACGATTATCACCCACATTCACTGCAATTTAGACGCATGTTCTTTTATGCAAGTACTGCTGTATTGATGAAAGTGATTGTGGCTCTTTTTGTGGTTGCCCTGCCTATTACGGCTTGGTTGACACCGGATATTTTGACCCAAGAAAGTAAAAAGATAGTCTCCTTGACCAATGATTTAAGACAAAGTCTCAATGTGCCCGTTTTGACAGAAAATCAGACTTTAAACCTTGCTGCCTATGGCAAGGCTGAAGATATGTTGTTACAACAATACTTTGCCCATATTGGTCCAGATGGCAAGAGAGTGTCTAGTTGGCTAAAGGATTTGGGATATGACTATTATATGGCTGGGGAAAACTTGGCTATGGGCTTTGCTTCAGCTGAAGAAGTGGTTGAGGCTTGGAAAAATAGTCCTACTCATTATGCTAACTTAGTTGACCCAAGTTTTACGGAAATTGGTGTCAGTATGCTCAGTGGAGAATATAATGGCATGGACACAAGCTTGGTAGCCCAGATGTTTGCTTATCCAAAAATCGTGGTGGTAGCTGATGAGATTGTAGTGCCAGCTCCAGAAAATCAAGTACCAACACCAGAAGTAGTGGAAACTCCAAAGCCAGTAGAAACTAAGATTATCCAAGCTACTAAAGTTCCTGTAACTCCAAAACCTGTTGTTGTTCAGACTCAAAATTCAGCTCCAGTTGTAGAAGTAGTAGAAAATCAACCGGCAAATGATTTGAAAAATGCCAACCTTGTTAGTGAAGAAAATATTGTTATTTCAGCCGGCATTGAAACGCCTGAGGAAACAGTAGTAGATTTATTAGAACCAAAAGAGGATTTAGTTTTAGAAAACGTAGAAGCTAATAATACAAGAGAGGAGATTGTGACGCTTTCTGAGACTAATGAACTTGTGACAGATGTGACGCCACCTGAAGTGGATTTATTAAAAACAAAAATTATCATTGATCAGCCGGATAACAAGGCGGAGGCAATCATCAAGATAGATGCTTACCTAAGTCTTGATACACAAGAAGTTTTTGTTTCTTGGGCAGGAGAAAAAATTAGTCTGGCAAATGTTGGTGATGGTCATTGGGTGGCTTATGCTACTTTGACAGCTGAACAAGCCGACAAAATTTTGAATCCAATTATTTTGCCAAATATTACGGCGATTGATGCGTTTGCTAATAAAAGTGTAGTGGATTTAGGTCTTGAACAAATCAAGCCAGTTAAAACTTCTTTGCTTAATCAGTATTTTTTCCTCAAAAAAATCAATGCAGATGGAGCAGGAACTTTGTTTAATATTTCAATCATTTATTATAAAATTTTTGCTTTACTGTTGAGTATTGCTTTGGCTCTGAATATTTTTGTTCATATCAAAAAGCAAAATTATAGAGTAATTGGTTCAGCGGCAATGTTTTTGATTTTATTAGCCCTGTTAATCATTTTTTAAAAACAGTTTTTTAATTTTTATTATATTAAATATATGAAGAAAATAATCAGTGTTATTACTATCAGTAGTTTAATTTTCAGCGCCAGCATGAGCTATACTTTGCCAGCTTTGGCTATGGGTGTAGAAGTTGCAGAAAAAGGCGTTGATCTTATCTCTGATCAAATTAAAGAAAATATTAAGGATGGCCCTAGTGTGCCTGGCATCTCAGATTCTAGTGGCGCTAGCTCGTCTTCTAGTAAAAATAAGGCTAATGCGCGCAATCAAAGGCCTGTATTAGAAAGCATTGCTTTCAAAATGTCACCAGAACAAATGTCCGATGATCCAAGTGATTGGCAAACTTTGTATGGTAACTTAAGTAGAGGATTTTTTATTAATATTCCTACCAGTAGTTTTCATTATGGCTATCAGTTTATAAAAATCTCTGACAGTAGTGTAAATACTGGCATTGCCTCTGGCAGTCATCCTTTTACTTTGATTTCTGCTCCAGCTGCTTTTGATACTTATTATCAAGCCTCAGATCCGATGCATGCAATCGCCAATGGTGAAGCGCCGATATTTTATATGCGCTCCCATGATGATAATTCATTGAGCTTGCTCAATGGTTTGAACAGTCAAAGACATTGGAGAATAGGTAGTACTTGGCCAGCTGGTGAGTACAGAGTTTCTGGTCGTTTGATGGGTGAAAATGGTTTAGACAGTGAGCCTATCATTATGTCATTTTTCATTTCTCACAATGATGACAATGGTGATCATAATTATGTGCCTGAAACAGTTGTGGATAACTATACAGTAGCATCTGGCGCTTTACTAAATGTTAATGTAGCTAATGGCATTTTATCTAATGATATTGATTTAGACGGTCCAGATGAATTAATAGCCTTAAGAACTAGTATTGTTGATGGTTTGGAGACTGAAGATTTATTGCACGGTAGATTTAATCTACGCGCCGACGGTAGTTTTGCTTACCAGTCAGTAGATGGTTTTGCTGGTACTGCGGTATTTTATTATCGAGCTTTTGATGGGCAAGATTCTTCTCGAACAACCATTGTGACTATCAATGTCACAGCTACAGACTCCAATCAAGAACCGATAGCAGTAGAAGATTCTTATACAGTACGATCTGGTTCTTTGTTAAATCTTACTGAAGATAATGGTGTTTTATCAAATGACATTGATTTAGATGGTCCAAATGATTTAACAGCTAAAAGAACTAGTATAGTTATTGGCATTGATCCTATCCCAGATTTATTGCACGGTAAATTCACTTTCCGTTCAGATGGTAGCTTTGCTTACACATCAGTAGATGGTTTTGTCGGTGTAGCTAAATTTTGGTACAAAGCTTTTGATGGTGAAGATTATTCTCGAGCAACTTTAGTGACTATCAATGTCACAGCCTCAGACGCAAATCAAGCGCCATTGGCCGTCACAGATTCTTATTCAGTACGATCTGGTTCTTTGTTAAATCTTACTGAAGATAATGGTGTTTTATCAAATGACATTGATTTAGATGGTCCAAATGATTTAACAGCTAAAAGAACTAGCATAGTTATTGGCATTGATCCTATCCCAGATTTATTGCACGGTAAATTCACTTTCCGTTCAGATGGTAGCTTTGCTTACACATCAGTAGATGGTTTTGTCGGTGTAGCTAAATTTTGGTACAAAGCTTTTGATGGTGAAGATTATTCTCGAGCAACTTTAGTGACTATCAATGTCACAGCCTCAAGCTCAAATCAAGCGCCGGTAGCTGTAGCTGATACTTATGAAACTGTAAATAACAGTGACTTAAATGTTTCAGTTGCTAGTGGAGTTTTAGTAAATGATACAGACAACGAGCATCAAGCTTTAAGAGCGGTTTTAAATACCACGGTGTCTAACGGTGTCTTGACTTTAAATTCAGATGGCTCGTTTAATTATAATGCCACTGATGGTTTTGTTGGTAATGATGTCTTTACTTATCGTGCTTTTGATGGCGCTTTGTACTCAGAGATTGTTAATGTGAGCATCAATGTCACAGCTCCATCAAGTGGTGGTGGCGGCGGAGGAGGCGGCGGCGGATCTACACGTAATCCTCGTAATGCCAATATTGTCATCAACAATAACGCCGTTTCTACCAATACTGTTTCGGTCAATTTGACTTTATCAGCTGACAATATGATCGCTACTTATGCACCTTTAGAAATGCGTATTAGTAATTTTTCCAACTTTAATAACGCTTCTTGGCGTCCTTATGCCACAACTACTTCTTGGACTTTATTGAGTGGTAATGGCAACAAAACTGTGTATGCTCAGTTCAAAAATAAAAGAGGTGTAAGCAGCAATGTTTCTGACAGTATTCAGCTTATCGCTGGTCAAGTTTTGGGCGACAGAGATTGTAGTGGAGTTGGCGGTAGTTTGTTCTCTTTGTTAAATCGTAAAGATGCAACTGTTTATTATATCAGCTCAGATTGTAAAAAACACGCTTTCCCTGATCCAAAAACTTATTACACTTGGTATAATGATTTTAGCAAGGTTGTTAAAGTGACACCTAGTGAATTAGATTTATATTTAGAAGGTAATGTTATCTCTTATCGTCCAGGTATCAAGCTGGTGAAAACAGTGGATACAAATAGAGTTTATGCCGTTGAGCCTGATGGCGTTTTGCGTCATATCACTTCTCCAGCTATGGCTAGAGCTTTATATGGTGATAATTGGCAAAATTTAGTACAAGATGTTATCACTGGTTATTTTGCTACTACCTATACTAAAGGATCTTCTTTGAATGATTTATTACCTACAGGTACTTTAGCTAAAGAGCCTGATAATGATACTATCTACTATGTCCAAAATGGTCAGAAGCGTCCTTTCTCTAGCTTGGCTGCCTTTAATGCCAACTATTTCCGTATGAAAGATGTGATAATTAAAAATAGTTTAGCAAATTATGGCGTGGGTTCTACTATTAATCGTTTTGATGCTTCATTGTTGCCTTACCCATTGATTAACTAAAAATTATAATGCAAATAAAAAAACTTCCAAGCTATTTAGTTTGGAAGTTTTTTATTCTAAAGATTTAAATATTTTTTCTACCTGCTTTGGATTTTCTACGGCGACCAAAAGTTTTCTTAGATTGCTAGCATCAGGACGGCCTTTGACGTAAAACAATAAATGTTTACGCATTTCTCTGAAACCACTAGCGCCTTTGTTTTCATAAAGTAATTCAGCATGTGTGATAGCGGTTTTTTGAATTTCTGGCCAAGTGATTTCTTGGTAAGTTCCGGTACTAATATAGTCTTTGATTTGTTTAAAGAGCCACGGCTGTCCATAAAGAGCTCGAGACAGAGCAATGCCGTCAGCTTGAGTATAGCGTAGGTCATCAACGACAGACTCAATCGTTTGAAAAGAACCGTTAATCAAGAAAACACCAGTCTTGAAGGCTTGTTTTGCTTCTTTTAGAGTCTCCAAGTTGACTGGTCCGGTAAATGGTTTTTCGTAAGTACGACCATGAATGATCATCGCTTTGACTGGTAAATCACTAAGTGTCTTAATAAAGTCAAAAACTGTGATTTGACCTTGTTCAGGTTGACCTTGAATAGCATTGAGACCCAGTCTGCTTTTGACAGAGACTGGTAAATCAACTGCTTCTATGGTAGTGGCTACTATTTTTTTGACAGTATCCAAGTCTCTCAAAAGGCAAATGCCGCCACCGTGTCCAGCTACTTTTTTGGCTGGACAGCCAAAGTTGATATCAATACCGGCTATGCCTAGAGATTCGACGACTTTGGCAGCTTTTGGGTACATATCAACTCTTTTGCCAAACAATTGCACTACTACTGGCTGTTCAGCGGCCGCGTATTCAATCATTTTGAGGGTTTTTTTGCTATTATAATTTAGCGCCTCAGCTGAGACAAACTCGGTGTGAACGACATCAGCTCCCCACATTTTACAAATTTGGCGCCAAGCCGAATCAGTGATGCCGGCCATAGGCGTCATCGAAATGATTGGTTTATTTAGTTGTTCCCAAAAATTGTTCATGGCAATTGGATTATTAAAACTCCATATTTTATGGAGTTATAACATAGATTTGAAATTTTGTAAAAGCCTTTAGAGCCAGCCCTTTTTACGGAAAAATATCAAGAAAGACATAATCATACAAATCATGATGCTAAGTATGATAAAAAAATCATAAGGCCCATTAACTAGGGGCATTTGTTTAGCATTCATACCAAAGATAGAAGCGATGAGGTTGGCAGGGATAATGACCACAGAAATGACAGTCAAAATTTTCATGATGTCATTGGTTTTGTTGGTGATCAATGATTCATTGGTTTCTTGAAAGGCATTGATATTTTCTTTTTGAGTTTCCAAGATATCCCAAATATCTTTGGTGCGGTCTAAAATATTGCTAAAATAAAGATTGGTTTGGTCTGGCATAAAAAATCTATTTTTAGCATCCATCAATTTTTTGATGATATTTTTATGCGCTTGCATAATTTTACGCAAGTTGACAATGTTTCTTTTGATGTTGAGGATTTCTCTGACTACTTTTTGTTCCTCGCCTTTAAAGATTCTTTTTTCTACATCTTCAATGTCTTCTGAAACATGGTCAAGCATGGGCAGAGTGTGTGTTTGTAAGCGGTGTAAGATTTCGTATACCAAGTTGACTTGAAAGCCTGACATGTACAGGTCTTGACTTTGAATATTGTTTTGTAGCTCTTGGAAAAAATCATTGACCACTGGATTTAAGCCATCGCTGAAAGTGATGACATATTTTGCGCCCACAAAAAAATCAATCTCACTTGATTCTATTTCTTTAGTGTGGCGGTTATAAACCGGAAAAGTCAAAATAAAAAATAAGTAATTGTGATATTGACTGATTTGTGGTCTTTGGACTCTGACCAAACAATCTTCTAAGTCTAATTTGTGAAATTTGTATTCATCACCAATAAACTCAATCTCTTTACGAGTTGCTTTGTGAATATGAGTCCAAGATATTTTTTTTGTTTTTATTTTTTGTACTGACATAATTTTTGAGTGAAATACTATATCATTATAGTATTTTTTTTTGAATTAGTAAATTGCAAAATAGCTTTTGGAAAAAATAGTTGATTTATGTTATAATTATTTTGCTTAAATTATTTTTAGATGAGAGATAGACAGACGGGATCAATTTGGCGCAGTATTTATAACTCTAATATTTTTATTAGTGTTTTGTTGGTGATTTTGATCTTATCTATTTTGAAAGTCGGCAAAGAATTAGCCAGACGACATCAGATAAATAAAGAGATTAATTATTTAAACCAACAATTAGCCGAAGCTCAGCTTAATCGTGATAAGCTACAAGATTTGATTTCATATTTGGAAAGTGATCAATACGTAGAGGAGCAAGCTCGTTCTCAGCTAAACCTAAGTAAACCAGGTGAAAAAAGAGTTGATTTGTCTCTAGCACCAGAAACTTTAGCGAGTCAGGAAGCTACTGATGATAGATCAAATGCCAAAAAATGGTTTGCTTATTTTTTTAAATAGTTTTTAAGGTATCATTGCATGAAAAAGAAATTGATTTTAGCTGCTAGTATATTGGGTTTTTTACTTTTGCTTTCTTGGTTGAGCTCTATTTTGATTTTACAAAATAAATTACCTCTCAATGTAGCGATGCTTTTGAGTCGTTTTTATAATATCAAAGCCGCTGAGGTAGTGGAGCAAAATAATACCTACCCAGTTTATTTGGCTGATTATTTGAGACATCGCACTTCACTGGAGAGTTTCAGTAAAAATTTTACTAGCACCGAAGAAGTCAATATAGATGATTTAGCTTGGCAGGGTGTTGTCAGGGATTTGTGGGTAAATAATTTGGCTAAAAATTTTAAAATTGAAGTCGCAGATTCTGAAATAGAAGAGTATTTGCAGTTTACTTTTAGTGTGGAAGACTCAGCTAAATTAGCTGAATTTGCCAAAAATGATTATAATCTTTCTCTCAAAGATTTTAAAAACAAAGTTATCCGACAGTATTTACTGGAGATGAAGGTTTATCAGAAATTGTTGGAAAACTACAATGACAAAGAAGGTATCACCAAAGCGCAAGACGCTTATGCGGAGCTAGAAGCTGGCACAGATTTTGCCGAAGTTGCGCAAAAATATTCTTCAAGTCCAAACAGTGCGGAAACAAGTATTTGGGTCAAAGAGTCTGAGTGGTCTGATTTTTATGAGCCAATCAAAGACTTGTCTATTGGAGACTTTAGTAAAATTGTGATCACGCCTGGTGCTTATGTTATTTGGCGTTTAGAAAATACTTTGACTGATGAGAACAATGAAAAAGCTTGGGAACTTAAATCAATTATTATAGACGCTAAACTGATGGATGATTTCTTTCAGCAATACTTTACTATTATTCGTATTAACAAATTTTACCAATGAAAAAATATTTATTTATCTTAATTTTGCTTTTTTTCTTTAGTTTTGGCTTTAAAGTTGAAGCCAAGATTGTGCCTTTTACTAGTGACCAAACCGTGGTCAATTTGACTGATGATTTGCAACTAGAAATTATCAATATTGATAAGACTAGTAAAAATTGGGTGCTTGATTTGAGTGAGCAGGCAGAGACAAATACTTGGGCTTTACAGATCTATCCTAGTCAAAAAGCGTTAGAATATAAGCTAGTCGCCAAAAACGCTCAAGCGTTGACTTATCGTAATTTTGATAATACTGGAGATTGGAAATCCCAAACTTTATTAAAAGATAAAAAAGTTTTAGTTAAACTTTCAGAAAGCAGTACTACTACAAGTCCTGAAATTTTGACGCCAGATAATTTGCTAGAGCTAGATAATCGGACTTTTAGCAAAAGCTCTAAATCAGATGATAATTTAGTTTTAGTTGAGAGTTCACAAACACTTGAGGTTGCTAAAGCGATGGCGCCTTTGGAGCAGGAAAATTTGCTGAGAATTTCAAAACTTTATCAAATCAAGACTAGTGGTGATTATAATCTCAAGTTTTTTTATACGGAAAATGATTTTAGAGCTAAGGATATTTATTATTATGACCTTAGCCAACAAATGTGGATAAAGTTAGACGGCTACAATGATGTCAAAGAAAAATTTATCAAAGCAGAATTAAGATTAGCTCAAGAAAATCTGATAGTGGCAATTTTTGCCAACCCCGCTCAACAAGATGGTATAGCAAGCTACTATGATCAAAGTCGTTATAAGTATTTTAATTATCAAAATGGTAATTTTGCTGCCTCAAGAGATTATCCAAAGGGCACAAAATTAAAAGTGACCAGACTCAAAACTGGTCAATCAATCATTGTCCAGGTCAATGACTATGGCCCAGAGTTACAAACTGGCCGTGTTATTGATTTAGACACTTCAGCTTTCAAGCAATTAAGCTCTTTGGGGGCTGGTTTAATTTATGTCAAAGTAGAACTTTATGATTGAAGTAATTGGTTTATCTAAAAAATACGGCAAATCTACCCAGGCTTTGAAAGATGTCAATTTTCATATTGAGCCAGGGGAGTTTGTTTCTATTGTCGGTCAAAGTGGTTCAGGAAAATCTACTTTGATAAAAATTATCATTGCTGAAGAAAAAGCCGATCAAGGCCAAGTGATTATCGGTGGCTGGGACATCACTCATCTTAAAGAAGGCGAAGTTCCAACTTTGAGACGACAATTAGGTGTTATTTTTCAAGATTATAAACTTTTGGCTAGAAAAACTGTTTTTGAGAATGTTTCTTTTGCCATGCAAGCTTGTGGTTTCACACAAAAAGATATCCAAAAAACGGTGCATCAAATGTTGGCTTTGGTAGGCCTAAAAGACAAAGAAAAGAGATATCCACATCAGTTATCAGGTGGAGAGCAACAGCGAGTAGCGATTGCCAGGAGTCTAGTACACAAACCAAAGCTTTTGGTAGCTGATGAGCCGACGGGAAACCTAGACTCTATCAATACTAGAGAGATTATTGATCTATTGAAAAAAATTAATAACTTGGGCACTACTATTTTTCTAGTGACTCACAACAAAGATGTGGTCAATAGCTTAAAAGGCAGAGTTATTACTTTGGACAATGGTGTGTTGATTTCTGATCAGAGTCAAGGACGCTATTTATTATAAAAAATAAAAATATATGATAAGTTTTTTTCGTGTTATCAAGTTTGCTTTCCAAGGATTCTTTCGGAATTTTTGGCTTTCTTTGGTGACTATCACGATGATGTTGATGGCTTTGTTTTCAACTACCTTGCTGATTGGTATAGACTATATCAAAAATGCTACTTTAGAAGGGGTAAATAAAAAAGTAGACATCTTGGTTTCCATGAAAGCCAAAGTTGATAGAGAAGATGTGGAGCTACTAGCTGCTGATTTAGGTCTTTTGACGGAAGTGAAAAAAGTGACCATCATCACACCGGAAGAAAATAAATTTCTTTATGAGCAGTCCAATCTAGACGAGCAAGCTAAGCAGGTTTTGGAAATTTTTACTCCTGACGAAAATCCTTTTAGTTTTTCTTTAGCGGTTCAGGCAAATAACTTATCTCAATATGACACTATTTTAGAATTTATCAATCAAGATAAATACAAGGCCTTTGTAGATAATAGTGACTTCAATGATTTTGACACTTTTGTCGCCAAGATAGAAAATTTTTCTAAAGTAATAAACAAATACAGTTGGTATTTGATCGCTGCCTTTTTGCTGATTTCTATTGTGGTGATTTTTAATACGATTCGTATCAGTATCTATAGTCGTAAAGAAGAGGTGCAAATTATGAAGCTAGTTGGTGCTAGTAATTGGTTTATCAAAACACCTTTTGTTTTGGAAAGTATTTTATATGCTTTAGTTTCAGTGGTGCTTTTGATTCTTATCGTTTATCCGATTATCAATTTTATTCAGCCATCTTTGACAGCCTATTTCCAGGATGTCAATGTGATTAATTTGCTTGATTTTTTCCGCTCTAATTTTTTGAATATTTTTGGTTTGCAATTTTTGGTTTTAGCCTTGGTCAATATGTTGAGTACTATCATTGCTATCCGAAAATATCTCCGTATCTGATAAAATATTATTTTATTTTTAGATTAAAAAATACCACCCCATAAAGGGTGGTATTTAAATTAAAGGATTATTTTTGCTCTAGTGGTTGAACATCTATAAATCTAGTTTCTTTGAGGGAGCCATCAAATTTTCTTTTTTTGATTTTTCTGAATTTTATCCAACCAGAAATAGTAGCAAACAATGTGTCATCAACGCCTTTTTTGACATTTAGACCAGCATTAAATCTACTTCCTCTTTGTCTGACTAAAATATTACCGGCTTTTGCAAATTGGCCAGCAAATAATTTGACTCCTAAACGTTGACTGGCTGAATCGCGACCTAAACTGGTAGATCCGCCTGCTTTCTTATGTGCCATATGATCTTTTTAATGATTTACCTAAATTTAATAAAAGTATCAGTATAATAGCTAATTTTTTCATTTATGTCAATAGCCCAAAGCTTTTTTAGAGCATGTCTAATTTGCGGTGTCGGCTTAGGAGGCGGTATTTGCTTTTTGCGCATATTTTCTGGTAATAACGGCTAATAATACCATGTTTGAGTAAAGGAATGTTGCGGTACCATATTTTTATTTGACGAATTTTTGACATAGTATTGTTTAAACAAATTTTCTTAAAACTGCCCTGACAATGCCTTGAATAGCTGGATTTTTGGCATAAATAGGCTTCATGGTGTGATTGGCTGGCTGTAGGCGAATACGGTTTTCTTCTCTAAAGTATTTTTTTAAGGTGGCATAAGTATTATCTAGCAAAGCGACGACTACATCGCCATTGCGAGGATAAAAGTTTCTTTCCACAATCACATAGTCACCATCCAAAATACCCTCTTCAATCATTGATTCACCTTTGACTTTGAGGACATAGCTGTTCTCATCACGCACAAAGCTTTGTGGGACAGCGATAGACTCATTTTCTTGGATAGCCTCAATTGGCTCACCGGCAGTGATAAGGCCCACCAGGGGCAGCTCAATGGCTTTGCCGAAGCGTTGAGTGACGACTTCGAGTGAGCGAGCGGCATTGTGGTTGCTCGTTATCAGGCCTTTGTCTTCTAGGGCCTTGATGTGCTCATGCACAGTGGCAGTAGAGGACAGTCCAAAATAGTCGGCGATTTCTCGGTAGCTAGGAGCGTAGTCATTGGTTTGAATAAATTGGGTGACAAAGTCCAAGATTTCTTTTTGTTTTTTTGTTAAGTTAGACATATGATTTTTTTTATTTATCTACTTACATTATATACCGAACAAAAACCGAACGCAAGGCTTTGTCTGTGGATAAGTCAAAATGCTACATAAATTTCTATTTATACAGAGTTTTTTGACAGCTGAATTTAATTAGAATAAAAAAACTCCCTAGCATTCGCCGGGGAGTTTTTTAGATGACTTAGTTATTAAATTGAATTTTAGTTAGACCTTCTTTATCTTGGCTCCACCAATAGCCAATATATTTTTCTAAAGGTGGCATTTGAATACCTAGCTCTATTTCTGGCTTTGTAAAATTAACAATAGTGTTAAATTTTTTATTTTTTATCTCTTGCTTAGCTATACACTTATCAAGATTGCCAGATAAAATTAATTTTTTAAAATTTAGACAATTATCAAAAATTACTTGGTTAAAAAATTCTATATTTTTTATTAAGATAATACGCTCATCAACATCTTTTAATGTTTTGATTGCTTGTAAAAATAAATTTTCATTACCGCTTTCTAAAATAATACCTTGAATATTTTCGTCCAATTGTTTAATATCGGTAATATAAGAAGTTTTTTCTTCATAGCCTTTGATTTGACTAAAAAAATTCTCTTTAGCCATCGGGTAGGCAGTTAAAAATAATATTTTTTTATCTTGTAAAAATAAGTCAGTTATCATAGTGACTGAAAAATGAGAACCGCCAGATTTTTCTTCATAATGCACAAGGCAGGGTAGATCATTTTCACTGACTTTATAAATCTCATTGTTGAGTATAATTTTATCGGCCATATAGTTATTTAAATTATTTTATGCCAAATTTGTGACTCTTCTTCGTTGTCTGATGTTTGTTGCATTAGGCCAACACGTTTAAAACCAGGTAACTTATCATAAAAACCCCAGCCAACTTCTTCAAATCTTTTGGCACTACGGATAACAATTTCCGTATATTTTTTGGTTTTTAAATTCTTTTCCATTTCATTTACCAGAGCTGTACCAACTCCGTGCCCACCACGTTTTTCTGGTGAAACATAAAGCATATTTAGTTCAGCTGGATTTTCTGTGGAAGTAAATTGAATAATTTTGGGAATAGGTTTTCTGTAACCAAGTACACCGACAACTTCATTGTCTTTTGTTTCAGCTACTAAATAATTACTATCATATATTAGACTTTCTATTGCGTGGGCAATGCTATCTTCTATGAATCCTAAATAATGAATTACTTCTTCACTGCTAAGCCAAGCGCTTAAAATTTTTTTGACAGCCGGTAAATCTTCCATAGAAGTAGTTCTGATCTTACCTTCAAATTTAGACATTTTGATAGTGTTTAATTTTAAATATTTTTATCTATTTTTAGGAGTCCAAATATTTTCCCACCATTCTGAAACTCTACTATCCATTATTTTTTGTCCTAAAATTTTAGCAGACTCAGTTTTTAAACTTCTATATTGTACATTGGATTTTTCGTTATCACCTTTGCCGGATAGCCAAATTTCTGCTTCTTTGTTGCCTTGATGTACGTATTCTTTAAGTAATAATATTTGGTCAATCAAATCTGCATCTTTAGCAATAATAGCTTCTTTACTAGTTCTTGCTTCAAACTCTTGATCGATAGCAAATAAATCATCAAATGGCAAATCACCTAATTGATCTTTAGAAATTTCATCTTCAAATATTTTGACATATTTTTTATGAACATAATTATGATCACCACTTCTGACTTCTTTAGTGTCGTGTAAGAGTGCCATCATCACTGTTTTGTATGGATCGGCTTGTTCGAGTTTAGCCAAAAACCAAGCAATCAAAGATACGCGGTAAGAGTGGGTAGCGATGTTGTCAGACAAATCTTGAGTTAAAAGAGTTTGTTGATGCATGCGTGGTAGTTTTCGCATCGTGCCAATTTCAAATAGAAAGTCAGCTATTCTTTTGTGCTTTTCATTATTTTCCATATGTTTTTTATTTAAAGCGAATTTCTAATGTTTTGTATAATTGATCTTTTGGATATACCATAAAATGAAGATGTGGACATTCACTCCAACCAGTATTACCAACTTCAGCGATTATATCTCCTTTTTTGATTCGTTCACCAACTTTTATTTTAGCTGAATACTGATGGAGGTGTTCATATTCAGATATTTCGTCGTTTTCGTGTAATATTTCTATATAGTTAGCATCATCTTCAAATTTTTCGTCGTCACCACCTTGGTCAGAATCATCTTTGACAGATATCACTACACCATCAAGCGCTGCATAAATTGGCGTTCCTTCTGGCGCATCAAAATCAATAGAATGAATCAAATCACCAACATGAGCAATTGAGTCTTTTGAGGTTGCTGTCACTTTGTTTATATCAATAGGTAAATAGTAGATATTTTTTGTCTGCATAAAGATGCATTATATTTTACTGAATAGTGATGTAAAAGTTTTTTTCCTCTGTCAAAATAAAGAGCTTGTCTCCTTTTTTATTAAATAAATACATTTTTTTCAGAGGATCTTCTATAATTTGCACGTTGTTGCGGTAGTCACGGCCATCTAATTCATAAATATGTGTCAGCTGATTGGTTTCGCTCAAGAAATAGCTACCATTTGGATGCCATTTTATTTCAGAGACAATCTGTGAAGAACGGTCAATGATTTCTTTATAGTCATCGTTGTAATCATACAAAATAGTTTGATAGCCATCATTTATCAAAAGAAATTTACCATAAATTTCTACCAAACTAGCCGGGATGACCATCAGTTCAGCCTGTGGTCTTTGGATGTATAATCTAGCGCCTAAACGAAAAATAAAATAGTCATTATCAGCTAGCAAGGCTTTTATTTTGCCTAAAGGTAAATTTTTTATTTCTCGGACAACATCAGTTTGCTCTTTGTGAATTTGCTGGACATGGCCATTATTTTTTTCATTGGTTTGGACGATGATATATTCTCCAGTCAAATCAAAGTCCATGATGTTTTCTACTTTTTTGCTAGCCTTATCCAAAGCCAAGTTGTGACGCCACAAAGTATTTTGGCTCATATACCACAAGACATTAGGGTCTTGATTGTCCCATTGGATTTTTTCGACAGCAGCTAAATTCAGATTTGTAATTTTTTGTTGGTTTAAATCAAAAATTTTGTATTGTTTTTGTAAGATCAGCATTTTTTGATCATCGGGTGACCAGTCAATCAAGCTAGTGTCTTGATCAAAACTATAGGTCTCTAGAGCTTTGGCGGGCTCAGTATTGACTCTCCAGAGAGTTTTGTTGTCTAACAAATAGGCATATTTATCTTGATTTTTGTTGATAAGATAATCAAGAGAGCCAGGACCTAGATCAGTTTGTGTTTGCTCGGTTAAAAATAAAGCAACATCTTCAATGAAGGTTGTTTCGCCAGTTTTGATTTCCAAATTTTTATGCCAGTCAATAAAACCCTCTTTGCTTATTTCGATCAAATGCTCACCAGGTTTGACATTAGTGATTTGAGCGGGGGTTTTATATTTACTTTTTTTGTTATCAATATAAATAGTAGAACTGCGGGGATATGATTTGATAAAAAAAGCACCGTTTTTTTCTATGCTGTTGTAGCTAAAATTATAGCGATAACCCAGTGAGTAGAAAATTAATAAAGGAGCCAAAATAAAAAAGAGGAGAAAAAAACTCAAATATACAAATCTTCTTAAAGCTAGGTTCATTTTTTTGCTGAATAATGTTAAATTTTTGGAGAAAATAAATCTTGTTTAATCTCAAGATTTAAGGTATTATATAGCATATAGTCTATTTAAATAGACTTCTTACTATATACTATATTTTTATAATACTATGTCTCAATTTATTATTCAAGGTGGCAATAGATTAAAAGGTTCGATCGAGGTGGCGGGTTTCAAAAACTCCACGACGCCTATTTTGGCTGCTTGTGTGCTGACCAAAGAAAAAGTGACCTTGCACAATGTACCAGTGATAGAAGATGTCAAGAAAATGATTCAGATTTTGGTCTCAATGGGCGTCAAAGTGACTTGGCTAGATAAAAATAGTTTAACTGTAGATGCTAGCGAGCTAGATCCAGAAAAATTGGATATGGACTTGATGAGTGCTATGCGTTCTTCTATTCTTTTGATGGGCGCCATGGTTGGTCGTTTTGGCAAAGTCAAAACCAAAGCTCCTGGTGGTTGTCAAATCGGCGCTAGACCAATGGATACACATTTTAAGGCTTTTCATAATTTGGGTGTAGAAGTCCAATTTGATGGTAAATATTATATTTTAGAAAAAAAGCGCCCAGCCAGCACCGAAATAGTTATGAATGAATTTTCCGTCACTGGTACGGAAAATATTATTTTAGCTTCGTCTATAAATCAAGGTGAAATAAAAATCCGCGTAGCAGCTTCTGATCCTAGTGTGCAAGATCTATGTTGGTTTTTGGAAACTTTGGGTTTAGAAATCAAAGGCATCGGTACCCATGAGCTTACTATCAAAGGCGCAAGAACTTTGGGTGGCGGAGAGTATTCTATCATGCCGGATCCGATAGAAACTGGCACTTTCATTGCTTTGGCTGGTTTGACTAGGTCAGAAATCAATATTTTAAACACGGCGCCACATTTTTTGGCTTTGGAGTTAGAAAAATTCAAAGAAGCTGGCTTAAAGCTAGAGATTAAAAACCTTGATTTATCTCCAAACAAACACTATAAGTTAGCTAACATCACGGTTGATGGACGGGTGGATTTGCAAGCAGTCGGCAAAGTGCATGACATGCCTTATCCTGGTTTTGCCGCTGATTTGATTCAGCCATTTACCGCTTTGATGACACAGGCTCACGGTACTACTTTGATTCATGACTGGATGTATGACGGTCGGATGAAATATATTTCTGAGCTCAAAAAAATGGGAGCAAATTTGATAGTGTCTGATCCTCATCGTGTAGTTGTTATTGGTCCTTCACCTTTGTATGGCAAAGAAGTGACAAGTTTTGATTTGCGCGCTGGTGCTACTTTGATTATTGCCGCTTTGGGTGCCAATGGTCAAAGTGTGATAGACAACGCTTATCAGGTAGATAGAGGTTATCAGTTTTTGGATAAAAGATTGGCCGCTTTGGGTGCCAAGATTGAAAGAATTAACGACAAGGAATAAATATGCATGATTTTGAAAATAAGAGTCAATTTAACAATAACGAAACTGTTAAAGATAATTTAGCTAAGAAAAAATGGGGGCAAAAGTTTAATAAAAATTACGCTTTCTTTTTTTTCTTGGTGCTTGGATTTTTCTTAGGAGTTTTGTTGACCACAGTCAAAAAAGAACCAGATAATTCACAAGTTTTTAAAAGTGCCATTAGTGAAATTACTGGCATTTTTTCCAATGTAGACAATGTTGATCCCGCTTTATTTAATGAAGCCTGGGAAGTTTTGCATACAAATTATCTGAAACGCGGACAAATTTCTGAGCAGGATTTATTTTATGGGGCAATTTCCGGCATGATAGAAGCTGTCAAAGATCCTTATACTATTTTTTTGAGTGCCAAAGTGACAGAGGATTTTACGCAAGAATTAAGTGGTAGTTTTTTTGGTATTGGTGCCGAAATTGGCAAAAAAAATGGCAACTTAGTGATCATCGCTCCACTGCCTGAAACTCCAGCAGCCAAAGCAAGCTTGAGAGCAGGCGACCGAATTTTGGCGATTGACGAGACAGATGTCAGTGATTTGTCAGTTGACGGCGCGGTCAATCTGATACGCGGAGAAAAAGGCAAGGAAGTTGTCTTATTGGTTTTGTCCAAAGAAGAAACAACGCCTAGAGAAGTCAAAGTTGTTCGTGATAAAATCGCCATTCCTAGTGTGACTTATAAACTTGAAGATGGTTTGGCCTTTGTCACTTTGAGTAGTTTCAATAGTGATACCGATGCTCGTTTTGCTAAAGTAGCTCAAGACATTGTGAGAGACAATCCCAAAGGCATTGTTTTGGATTTGAGAAACAATCCGGGTGGATATTTGGATGTAGCGGTTGATATTGCTGGCTATTGGCTCCAAGCAAATGAAGTAGTAGTGAGAGAGGTTTTTTCCAATCAACAAGACAGTAAAGACTATAATGCTCCCAAACAAACAGATTTAAGTAAATATAAGTTAGTGGTCTTGGTCAATGGCGGTTCAGCTTCGGCTTCTGAGATTTTAGCTGGTGCTTTGCAAGATCATGCCAAAGGACAAGTGATTGGTGAAACTAGTTTTGGTAAGGGCTCGGTTCAGCAATTGTTTAATTTGAGTGACGGCTCTTCAGTCAAAATCACCGTCGCTAACTGGTTAACGCCAAAAGGCAGAGTGATTGATGAAAAGGGCATTGAGCCTGACCAAGTGATTGAATATACAGTCGAGGATTATGATAATGAGCGCGATCCACAAATGGACAAAGCCAAAGAGTTGCTAAACTAAACACAAATGAAAGTTATTTTACTGGAAAATATTGCTAATATTGGTAAAAAAGGAGATGTCAAAGAAGTGTCGGCTGGCTTTGCAGGAAACTTTTTGTTTCCTCACAAAAAGGCTATTTTAGCCAGTGAACAAAATGTCAAAAAACAGCAAAGCGTAGTCAAAGAAAAACAACAAAAAATCACTCAGCAACAATCACAGTATCAAAAAATATTCCAAACTCTAAACAAACAAACTTTAAAATTTAGTGGTAAAACTTCTAGTCAAAATAATTTATTTCAAGCTATTCATGAGGCTGACATCATGATGGCAGTGAAGAAAAATTTTAATTTGAGTTTAGAAAATAAATGGTTCAAAGATTTTACAGCTATAAAAAGTATCGGTAAGCACGAAATTTTTTTGCACTTACCAGACGGCAAACAACTAGTACTTAATATAAAAATAGAGGCTTTGTAGCCTCTATTTTGATATAAAAAAACACCCCTAAATTATAAACTTATAAATTCAACAATTATGAATGAACATGAAAAACAATTTCATTTACCAGATTCAGGATTTGATAAAGTGTTAGGAAATATCACAAAAGCTCCTGAAGTGAAAAAAGAAAAAAGACTTATAACTTACGAAGAATCCTTAGAGTTAGCGAAAGATTTATTGAATAGACATAAAAATGAAATACTTGGTCAAAAAGACAAAGATGTTGATGGCTGGGGCACTCCATATACTGATCATCAAAAATCCATACGCCATTTTATAGACAAAACGCCGCAAGACATTTTAGAACGTTTTGTTGGGCATGGAATCACCAAAAAAGGTGAAATAGACCGACTAGCTGCTGCTTTAAATATACTAGCAAATAAATCAATCCAAGGTTCTTGTGGACAACTCGCTGGAAATATCGGGGGTTATAACGCTTATAAAGATGGTGATTTCATTGTTATCTCAAAATTAGATACTAATTTCCGAATAATGCAAGAACTTGATGGTAGGCTCCAGCCAGAGTTGAATGAAATTGGATTATTAGTAAACATTGGAGCTTTTGTGGTGGATACTAAATACTACTCAATGGTAGAAGAATTAAAAACAATGTTTCCGGATGTTAATATAATTAAGGCAAATGAGTTGCCCGAATATTTAAAAGTTTAAAATGAGAAGGAGTTGAATGTACATTCCCAAACACCGGGTATGTTTGTTGTTATTTTTAACAAAAAAAACAGCCCCGACGCAAAGTCAGGGCTTGTTGTGTGGCGATCTGTTAGATCTGAGCTCTCAGGGCTCAGTGATTTCCAAGCAGAAGCCAGGTGCTTTAGAGAGGTAATGTTCTTCTTTGTTTATATCAATAAAAGGTGTTCTCCAGATGTTACCTCCTTGCCATGTACGCAGAATATAGGTTTCATCTTGACGGAAATATTCATTGAGCGTTCTGGTGATCAAGATTATGATCCGATCACCTTCTGGATTCACATTTTGCACGCAGGCTTTTGCCGCGAAATCATTTTGTTGGCCGTATTTGTCCAAGTCCATGATTCGCACTGTGTCGCCAATCTCAAAGATTGCTTTGATTGTTTTCACGATTTTTTCCTCAGTTTTGTGGAAAGTCCAATTATTTTTTGATATTAGCAAGTAAAAATTTAGCTGTCAAGCAAAAAATTTTAATTAGCAAAAGCTAGAAAAATTTGCTATAATATTTCTGTTTTGAAAAAGAATAAAATCATTTCCCCATGCAAAATACAAAATTCATTTTTATCACTGGTGGTGTTTGTTCTGGTCTTGGTAAAGGCATTGCTTCCGCTTCTATTGGCGCTATTTTAGGCTCCTGTGGTTACAAAGTTTTTACCCTCAAGCTTGATCCTTATCTAAACATCGATCCCGGTACCATGAGTCCTTATCAGCACGGTGAAGTCTATGTGACGGATGATGGCGCAGAAACTGATCTGGATCTCGGGCATTATGAAAGATTTATTGACACCAATTTATCCAAGCTATCTAATCTCACTACTGGCCGAGTATATGCTAAAGTTTTGAAAGGCGAGCGCAGTGGTGATTATTTGGGTAAGACTATCCAGATCATTCCCCATATTACCAATGAAATAAAAGCACATATCAGAAAGGCAGCCGAAGAATCAAAGGCTGACTTTTTGTTGATAGAGATCGGTGGTACTGTCGGAGACATTGAGGGTGAGCCTTATTTAGAGGCTGCTAGGCAGTTTCATCGCGAAGTTGGTGCCAATCATGCTTTGTTTGTGCATTTGACCTTGTTGCCCTTTTTGACAGCTTCAGGCGAGCTCAAGACTAAGCCAACTCAAGCTTCTGTGCGTGAGCTTTATCGTCGTGGTATTCAGCCAGATATTATCTTGGCAAGAAGTGATAAGCCGATAGACAAAGAGAGCATCCAAAAAATTGCCTTATTTGCTGATGTTGAGGAAAGAGCGGTCATACCAGCGCCGACTGTCAGCACTATTTATGAAGTACCGATTAATTTTGAAAAAAAACATCACATTTCTACGATTATTTTTGAGCATTTCCAAATGCCAACAAAAAAAGCAAAATTGGAAGAGTGGGAGAAGCTAGTCAATCGTATCAAAGCCAATCACCGCCAAAAAATCGAGATTGCTTTAGTAGGAAAGTATAACCAAAACTTAGATGCTTACTTAAGTGTCGTAGAGGCTTTGAAGTCTGCTTGTTATTTTAATAACTTAAGTTTAAATCTAGTTTGGATAAATGCCACTAATTTGGAAAAAGATGATAAGTCAGAATGGGAGAAATTAAAAAAATGCAAAGGTATCGTAGTGCCAGGAGGATTTGGCTCTCGGGGGGTAGAAGGTAAGATCATGGCGGCAAAATATGCTCGTGAACATAAAATTCCGTATTTAGGCTTATGCCTTGGTATGCAAGTAGCGACTATTGAGTTTGCAAGATTCGTTTTAAATACTACTGACGTAAACTCGACCGAGTTTAATCCAAAAACAAAAAATCCAGTCATTCATATTTTACCTGGACATCATGCAGAGGAAAGTAAGGGTGGTACTTTGAGGCTTGGTTCTTATCCTTGTGTGCTAGACAAAGATTCTTTGAGTTTCAAAGCTTATGCTCAAAACAAAATAGACGAAAGACATCGTCATCGCTATGAGTTTAATATGGACTATAAAGAGGTCTTAGAAAAAGCTGGTATGCGTCTAGCAGGACTTTCGCCAGATAAAAAATTAGTAGAAATAATAGAGCTCAAAAATCATCCATTTTTTGTAGCCAGCCAGTTTCACCCAGAGTTTAAATCCAGACCATTGAGAGCGCATCCCTTGTTTAGAGATTTCATCAAAGCAAGTAATAAAATTTAGTCAAAGAAAAAAGGGGCGTCCGTTGGGCGCCCCTTTTGAGTTTGTGTGCCGTTGTTGGCTATGCCTTAAGCTTATGCAACAAGAACATAGCGATGGAAAATGCTGGCTTTTCCATCACCCCCGCATACATGAAGCTTGGGCCTTCCTTGAGACAAACAAATTCCTCCTGGTCATGCAATCTGTTTATCACTGAAAGATGTATCTCTCTTTCGTAAATCGTATCGCGTCCCGGGTTCACATCGAGTGTGATAATAGAGTGCTCGCCCAGAAGCGTTTGAATGGGATGCCCGGTAGCTAAGGCGACGATTTTCATTAACAACCCCTGTACATGACTGTGGTCTGCTACGTGCAAACGAAAGGTGGTCACAGTGGAGTTGGCGTGGTACTTGCCTTCTGAGTTTAGCTCAGAAAGAACGCCGTAAAAGGTAATGGTGTGTGCCATGATACTCATCCTCCTCGTTTCATGGTATGTCTTGAAGAGCATATCAGCACTTGCTGATAATCGTATTATAATAGAATATATATGCTATTTTGTCAAGTATGGTGCTTATCTATTTTTGTATCTAAATAATCCAATCTATGCTATAATACTTGAATAAACATAGACTATTTATTAATCTAAATATAATTTTATGGAAATGGAAAAAGAAGCATGTTGTACAAATAAACCCTACAAGTTTATTTTCAAAATGACAGGCATAGTGTTGATTGCGGCGGTCTTAATCGTTGCTTTGGTGCGTGATCGCATCGTCAGCAATCCAAACTGGCAAGTATCAGTGACTGGTCAGGGCAAAGTAGCTTATACACCAGATGTTGCTAAAATAAACTTTGGTGTGCAAGTAGACAAAGCAGCTAGTGCTGAAATAGCTTTGAATACTTTAAATAGCAATATAGAAAAAGTCATGAAAGCTTTAACTGATTTGGGTATTGAACAAAAAAATATCAGCACCCAAAACTATTCTCTATATCCACAGTATGACTATATCGATGGTGTTTCTAAACCATCTGGCTATAGTGCTAGCGAGCAAGTGACAGTCAAGATAGAAAAGTTTGCTGAAAAAGATAACTTGATTGGCAGAGCGATAGCAGAGGTGACTAAAGCTGGCGTCAATAATATCAGTGGTATTAGTTTTGAGGCAGCTGACATTGAAGTTTTAAAAAATGAAGCAAGACTTAAAGCAGTCGAAGACGCTAAGATAAAAGCCAAAGAAATGTCTAAAAGCACTGGTGTGCGTTTAGGTAAAGTGATTGGCTGGTGGGAAAATTATTATCCAGTTGATCCATATATGGACGGTAAAGGTGGCGCTTTGATGAACGAAAGTTTATCATCAGCCTCAGTGCCAAGTAGTCAATACGAAGTTTCAGTGGAAGTTAATCTGAATTATAAAGTTAAATAAAAAAATACCCCCTAGTGGGGGTATTTTTTTATTGGGGATAATTTATTTTTTGATAAAACCTTCGATAGCTTTTAAGGTCTCAACTGGTACCATGTAAACTACGGTGTTGCTTTGGTCTGAGGCCATGTCATTGATAGACTGTAAGGTTCTTAGGTGTAGCGCACCAGGAGTTTTGGCTAACATCTCAGCGGCCTTGGAGATATTTTCTGAGGCAGCTAATTCTCCTTCGGAATTGATGATGACAGCTCTTTTTTCTCTTTCGGCTTCAGCTTGTTTGCCGATAGTTCTTTCTAGATCTGGTGGGAGACTGACATCCTTGAGCTCAACATTCAAAACTTTCAAGCCCCAAGCATCAGTTTCTTTATCAACGATCTCTCTGATACGGTCAGCGATTTTGTCACGGCTAGATAATAATTCATCTAGAGTGACTTCACCGACGATGTTTCTCATAGTTGTTTGCGCGTATTGAGAGATAGCGTAGCGGAAGTCTTCTACTTCAATGATCGCTTTTTCAGCTTCACTGACTTTGTAATAAATAACAGCGTTGACGCGTACCGAGACATTGTCTCTGGTGATAGCGTTTTGATCAGGGACATCCACTGCTTTAGTGCGGACATCGACTTTTTGAAAGCTTTGGATAATTGGCCAAACTATGCGCCAACCTGGTCCCATGATGCCGGTAAATTTACCGAAAGTAAATTTGACACCTCTTTCGTATTGATTGATCTGTCTGACGCTAATCAGGACTAGAAAAATCACGACGGCTAAAATTGTGTAGAACATACAAATTTTTTAATGATTAATTAGAACAAGTATATCTTATCATAAGCTCTAGATTTTAGTAAATACAGCTATTTTTTTCGGCTTGAACAAAATAATGATTTGTGCCAGACTTAAAGAGTATAAAGTTCCTCCACGCAAAATTCGAGGTGTGCCATGTCCAAGGGTCAAACTGATAAAAGTGCCACAAATGCCCCGCTTTCAATTCCTCTCATTTTTGCTGCAGCTTTAGCCGCTGTTTGCTTCGGGTGGATGACAGCGAACGCTTGGCTTGAGCGACATCAGCCTACTTTCGAATGGTCGAATGTGGTGATTCCTGGTGCCGTGTGTCTTCTGGCGGTGGTGATTTTCATCTGGGCTATCAGTCCGCGCAAGTAGACTCAATCGAGGCATAGGCAGAATGGGTGGGTCTACTGAGATCCGCCCTTTATTTTTTTTTCTAACTTTGACTTTTCTTTGAAAAAATGGGATAATTAAAAAGATTTAAGTATTGAAAAAAAATTTTATGGATAATACAAACATTCCCAAGACAACGCCAAAGGATGTATTTTTACATTTATTTGCTATTGTCACTTTTTATTTGACGGTCATTTCTTTTATTACTCTCTATATTCAGTACATCAACGCTTTATTTCCAGATGCTTTGAATTTTTATTACAACGGCATTAGTCAGGGCGTTCGTTGGGCAACATCTATTTTGGTAGTTGCTTTGCCAGCTTACTTGATAAGTAATTGGCTATTAAACAAAGATGTCAAAGTTGAGCCCTTGCATCGTGAAATCAAAATACGCAGATGGTTAGTTTATTTGACTTTGTTTGTTTCGGCGGTGACTATCATCATTGATTTGATGGTTTTGGTATATAATTTTTTAAACGGAGAATTGAGCACTCGTTTCTTTTTGAAAATCATTGTAGTTTTATTAGTTGCAGCCGCAGTGTTTGCTTATTATTTTTGGGAGCTTAAGAGTAAAGAACTTAATAGCAATTTGTCAAAAATTTTAGCTAGCATTGTTATAGCGGTGGTCTTAGCTAGTATTGTTTGGGGATTTTTTATTGTCGGTAGTCCCAAAGATCAACGCAATCGTCGTTTTGATGAGCAAAGAGTTCAGGCTTTGAGAGATATTCAGTATCAAGTCTTGGATTATTGGCAAAACAAAAATATCCTACCAACAGACTTGAGCGCTTTGACAGATAGTATTTCTGGTTTTAAAGCCAGTGTTGATCCAGAGACAGCTAAAACTTATGAATATAAAGTTATAGGTGCTTTGACTTTTGAGTTATGTGCCGATTTTAAAACAGATAGTAAAGACAATGTAGATAGAAATGGCTCAGAAATTATGCCTATTTATAATATGGGTTGGAGTGATAATTGGGAGCACAAAGCGGAAAGAACTTGCTTTGAGCGCGTTATTGATCCAGAACTATATAAATTACCAGGCAAAGAAATAGTTCAATAAATTAAATATATTTTAAAAACCCAGGTATTTACCTGGGTTTTTTTATTTTTTAGCAATGTCTTGACCGGCCAAGTGTCCAGTCGCCCAAGAGGCTTGGAGATTAAAGCCACCGGTAAAGCCGTCAATATTGAGTATCTCTCCAGCAAAGTATAGTCCAGGACAAAGTTTGGATTCCATGGTGCTGGGATTAACTTCGTTTAAGTCGATGCCACCAGCCGTCACAAATTCATCGCCAGCTTTACGATCAATGATGCTCAGAGGAATATTTTTGAGCCAAGTAGCCGCTTGATTTAAGTCTTTTTTGCTGACGCTATTATTTTTTTTGTCTTCACTGAGATTTATTTCTTTGACAGCAATGCTGGCTAGAGATAGAGGAACAAATTGTTGTAGAGTATGTTTAAAAAGTTTATTAGGGTTTATGCTGATAAACTTTTTTAGCTCAGCCAGTATTTCTTCAGATTTTAAATCTACTAATAAATCCAAAGAAATTTTTAAGGGTTTATTAGGATCAAATTTTTCAAAAGCAATCAAGGCTGATAAGGCAAAAACAGCTGGACCGCTGATGCCCCAGTGTGTAAATACAAAGGGACCGGTAAAAGTAGCTTTAGTAGCTGGAACTTTGAAAGTCGCTTTGACAAATGATAGGCCAGAAATTAAAGTTGGCCATTTTTCTCTGGTTGTCAAAGAGCTTAGAGATGGGGCAAGCTCAGTAGTGTGGTGACCTAGACTTTCGGCTAAACTATAGCCGTCACCCGTGGAACCAGTTTGACGATAAGCTTGTCCACCAAAAGCAAAAACTACTTTATCCACTTCTAGTGCTTTTTGTGTTTTAAAATTTATTATAAAACTATTTTCTTTTTTAGTTATTTGTGTGACTTGATGTTTAAATAAAATTTTAGTTTTGTGCTGAGTAAATATTTTTTCAAAGGCTTTGACCACATCTTTGCCGTTGTTGGACACTGGAAAAACTCTCAAATCTTTTTCGCATTTGAGTGGCACATCATGATTCTCAAACCAATCGTATGTCGCTTGGGGAGAAAATTGACGCATAGCAGAGTTTAAAAACTTTTCGCCTCTGGGGTATTTTTTTAAAACAGTGTTGACATCTTGTAGGCCGGTAGTCACATTGCAGCGGCCTCCGCCAGAAATAATAACTTTTTTACCCAAAGAATCGTTTTTTTCTATCAAAAAAACTTCGGCTTGCGGATTATTTTCGTTGATGGTAGCAGCGGCCATCATACCAGCGGCGCCTCCACCGATTATCGCTATTTTCATATTTTAAAGATTACACTGGGAGCTTAATAAAATCAAGATAAAATAAAAACAGCTTTTAAGCTGTAGTGGCTCGGGGATAGGGAATCGAACCCCAATTGACTGGACCAAAACCAGTTGTCCTACCATTAGACGATCCCCGAACGAAATAACGGAATTATGATAGTATTTTTTTAGTTAATTGTCAACAGCTAGGTATATTTTTTATGTTTTTTTTGTTATAATATACTTATAGTTTTTATTTACATATAGAACAAAAACTTTATGAATGTTTAAAAGATTTGCAAGCGGTTTTACTTTGATAGAGTTGATGATTGTTATTGCCCTCATCGCTTTACTTGGTGCATCTGTTTTGGTAGCAGTTGATCCAGCACGCAGGATTGGGGAAGCTCGTAATGCTGTCAGAGCAAGTGATGCTGAGAGTATCAAGAATGCCTTAGACTATTATGTCGGTGAGTATCATAGTTTACCTGTAGCTCTAGCAAGTAAAGCTGATAATACAAACTACATGATAGCTGCTGCCGGAGACACGTCTGGTTCTACTGTAAGTTGTGAAGCAGTTGGTGATATTGTAAAAGTTGATATTACTAATGGTGCTAGTAATTTATTTAATTTTATTCCAACTATACCGATAGATCCAGAGCAGAGCTCTCCATATACAAATGGCTCGGGCTATTATTGCAAAAAACAAGGAAATAAAATAATTGATATTAAGCCTTGTAATGTTTATACTGCGCCAGTAGAGGAGGTAGTAGTTGTGCCTGTATGTGGAAATGGTGTGGTGGAGGGTGCAGAAGTATGTGATGCTGGAGTTAATAATAGATCGACAAATGTTTGTGCTATGAGTCCAGATTGTCAGGCAAACAACTCAAGTTGTTCTAGTGGCTTCTATTGTAGGACTGACTGTACGACTTGTGTGCAATGCACAGCCTCCTGCAGTGGTTAAATTTTAAATGAAATTTTTAAACAAACAACATATATTTTATCAGAGTGGATTCACTCTGATAGAGCTTATCATAGTCATTGCTGTCATCGCACTACTTGCCGCTTCTGTTTTTGTGGCTGTTGATCCTGCTAAGCGCATTGGGCAAGCTCAAGACGCTCAGCGTTGGTCTGACGTGACCGCGATCGCTGAGGCAATTCAATTGTATAAAGCAGATCATGGCGGTGAATTTCCTACTTCGACTAGCGATGGTGTGTTTACAATGTATGGCTTAGGTAGCCTTACCCGTTATTATTTGCTAGGTATCGGTACTGTAAGTAATAATGATCTTGATAGTGATAATTGTGCTAATTATCCAGGCAGTCTGGAGCCAGAGGGTGTTTTGTTATCTAATTTAGTACCAACTTATTTACCTACTATGCCAGTAGATCCTACAGGACTACAAAATAATGGTAGAACTACTGGTTATTATATAAGGTTTCTAAATAGTCCAACTAAATTTGAGATTGGAGTTTGTGAGGAAAGTGATTATGCTACTGCCTCTATTTATGTTCAAAGATAAAATTTTAAATGAAATTTTTAAATAAAAAATATATATTATATCAAAAAGGTTTTACATTAATAGAATTAATCATTGTTATAGCCGTCATCGCGCTACTTGCCGCTTCTGTTTTTGTGGCGGTTGATCCAGCGCGCAGGATTGGTGAAGGGCGTAATTCTGTCAGGGCTAGCGATACAGTGAATATTAAAAAAGCACTGGAGTTTTATGTTGGTGAATACAAAACTTTACCGCCAGCTCTTTTAAGTTTACAAGATAATACAAATTATCTAATTGCGGCAGCTGGTGATAATGCTGGCGGTAGTGTTTATTGTGCTTTGCCTGGTAATCTGACTAAGGTGGATATTACTAATGGTGCTAGTGAATTTTTTAATTTTTTGCCAACCATACCAGTTGATCCATCACAAGGCCCAGCTTATCCAAATGGCTCGGGCTATTATTTTAAAAAGCAAGGAAATAAAATTTTAGAAGTAAATGCTTGCAATACTTATTCCAATGTACCGGTGTGTGGTAATGGTGTAGTGGAAGGTAATGAAGTTTGTGATGCGGGTGGAAATAATAGGCCGATCATAGATCCTGTTTTTGGTTATTGTCCAAGTTTATTTTTTTGTTTTAATGCTAATAATTCTGTTTGCTCTAATGATAATAGTTGCACAGATGATTGTAGTGCCTGTGATCAATGTGCTGGAGATTGTCCCATTTAGCAAGTATTTTGGTGTATTAATAAGTAATAAATAAAGTATGCAAGTAAATTATTATGCGATTTTAGTGTGTGGAATTTTAGCCATGGTTTTTGGTTATTTATGGTACGGGCCATTGTTTGGTAAAAAATGGCTTGAAGTCGTTGGTGCAACAAAATTAGATTTAGAGGCTCGTAAAAAAATGGAAGCCAACGTTTGGAAGCTATACCTACTCCAATTTTTATTAGCTTTATTTCAAGTTTGGGTTTTGGCTTATTATATTCAGGGTTGGGAAGAGGCTTCTGGTCTTACAAATGCTTTGTGGATTTGGGCAGCTTTTGTGGTGCCGGTGATAGCTGGGACTGCGATGTGGAACAATGACTCGGCTAAAATTTCTTGGACAAGATTTTTGCTTCAAGCGGGTTATCAGCTTATTTGTTTTGTGGCCTTTGGTTTGATTTTGGGTGCGTGGTAAGAGGTTTTTATTAAACTGGTATTAAAAATAGTTTTGTGATCTCTGTGGTTGACAAAACTATTTTTTTGTGATATAGTAAGCAATCTAATCAATTCTAGCCATATTTATAGAGGCTAGCGACTCGAATTTTTTGTGTCATTATTATGTGGCCCTTAGAAGTCAGGTCACATAATTTTATTTTTTTTATGACACAAACAGAGACAATTGCGCCTAATTTTGATAATTTAGGCATTAGTCCCAATTTATTGGAGGCTCTAACTCAACTTAATTTTCTTAGTCCCACACCTATTCAGCATCAGTGTATTCCGACTGCTTTAGAGGGTAAGGACATTGTCGGTATCGCTCAAACAGGTACCGGCAAAACTTTGGCTTTCGGTATTCCGATGATTCAGCTTTTGAGTCAAAATAAAGGTCAGGGTTTGATTTTGTTACCAACTCGTGAACTTGCTTTGCAAGTTGATGAAGTTTTACGTAAACTTGGTCAAAAATTTGGTTTGCGTACCGTCGTTTTGATCGGTGGTGCATCGGCTATTCAGCAAGTGCAAAGCATCAGACGCAATCCGCACATCATAGTTTCGACTCCTGGTCGTTTGATAGATCATTTGCAACAAAGAAATTTGACTTTAGCCAATGTCAAAACCATTGTTTTGGATGAAGCAGACAGAATGTTTGATATTGGTTTTATGCCTCAAATCAAACAAATTCTTTCTATGGTACCCAAAGAGCGTCAAACTTTGATGTTCTCGGCCACTATGCCAAAAGCGATTGCTGAGATGGCTAGCCAATTTATGAAAACTCCTTGGCGTATAGAAGTAGCTCCAGCTGGTACAGTCGCTACTAAAGTAGAACAAGAGATTTTTATAGTTGCCAAGAATATGCGTACCCAGCTTTTGGATAAATTATTGTCTGACAATAAGGGTAGTGTTTTGATTTTTTCTCGTACTAAACATGGTGCCAAAAAAATTGCCGGCTTTATCAGAGTTTTTGGTCACACCGCTGTAGAAATTCATTCAAATAGATCGCTAGCGCAGAGAAAAGAAGCTTTGAGTGGTTTCAAAAATGGTAAATACCGTGTTTTGGTGGCAACTGATATTGCTGCTCGTGGTATTGATGTAAAAAATATCTCTTTAGTTATTAACTATGATTTACCAGATAATCCAGATGACTATGTGCACCGTATCGGTCGTACTGGTCGAGCTGGCTCAATCGGTAAAGCTATCTCTTTTGCTGGGGCTGATGAAAAATTAGCTGTTAAGCAAATTGAAAGATTAATTAAAAAAACTATTCCCGTCTTGGCTTTGCCCAAGCTACCTGAGGCTAGAGTCTCTACTCAAGAAACTAGCCGTTCACATGGTTTTTCTTCAGGCAGAGCTCCTAGAAGCTCTGCTCCAAGACGCTCAAATTTTCGCCGTCGTTAAACGCTAAACTTCAGATGAGACTTCAAAAGCTTCTCTTCGGGGGAGCTTTTTGTCTTGTTTGATCTGTGATATAATATTCGGACTTATGAAATATTTAACTAAACACACATTTAGAATTTTCTGGCAACATTTGTGGCACTACAAATGGTCTTTTTCTGTTATTTTGATCGCGGTAGTTGTCGGAGCGCTTGCAAATATTACAGCACCTTTATTTTATAAGGAGTTTTTTGATGTTTTGGTTAATTCTGGTGAGCTCAGAGACAAAGCTGTTTTGCTAAATATTTTGTTTAAGATTTTTTTAGTTTATTTTATTGGTTGGTTATTTTGGCGCATTGTAACTTTTGTAATGGCTTATTTTCAGACGCGCGCTATAGCGGATTTGGATAATAGTTCTTTTAGTTATTTACATAAACATTCTGTTTCTTTTTTCAATAATAATTTTGTAGGTTCACTAGTCAAAAAAGTTAATCGTTTCTCCAATGCTTTTGAAATGATTACTGATATTTTTGTTTGGGATTTGTTGCCCATGATCGTAAATACATTTGCTATTATTATTGTTTTATCGAGAAAAAATATTTTTATTGGCCTGGGTATTTTAGTATGGATTATAATTTATATTGCGATTAATTATTTTTTCAGCATTTATAAATTAAAATATGACACTCAAAGAGCAGCTTTAAGCTCTAAAGTGACGGGAGTTTTGGCAGATACAATTACGAATCACAGTAATGTTAAATTATTTAATGGTTATGTGCGTGAGAAAAATTTATTTTCTCAAGTGACTGGAGAGTTTCAAAAATTATGGCAATTTACTTGGAATCTTGGTAATTATTTTGAGGCCGGTCAAGCCATGTTCATGATTTTGTTAGAAGTTGGCGTCATGTATTATGCGATTATTTTATGGCAAAAAAATATTTTGACTGTCGGTGATTTTGTGCTTTTGCAAAGCTATTTATTAAATATTATTTTGAGATTGTGGAATTTTGGCCGTTTGATCAGAAGATTTTATGAGAATATGGCAAATGCTGAAGAGATGACAGAAGTCTTGATGGCTGAGCATGAAATAAAAGATGTAAAGAATGCTAAACATTTACAAATTAGCAAAGGTGAGATTGATTGGCAAAATGTTAATTTTAATTATAACCAAACTAGACATATTATCTCAGACTTTAATTTGACTATTAAGCCCAAAGAAAAAATTGCTTTAGTTGGTCCATCTGGCTCTGGCAAATCTACTTTATTAAATTTGTTATTAAGAAATTACGATTTAGTCAGTGGTAATATTTTGATTGATGGACAAAAGATAAATAAAATCAGCCAAGAGTCTTTGTGGCAAAATATTTCTTTTGTAAATCAAGATCCTATTTTGTTTCACCGTACTTTGGAAGAAAATATTGCCTATGGAAAACCTGATGCTAGCTTTGAAGACATTCAGAGAGCGGCTAAGCTTGCTTATGCTGATGATTTTATCAATGCCTTTTCCGAAAAATATCAAACATTTGTAGGGGAAAGAGGGGTTAAACTTTCTGGTGGTGAGCGTCAAAGAGTGGCGATTGCTAGGGCAATCTTAAAAAATGCCCCGATTTTGATCTTAGACGAAGCTACTTCTTCTTTGGACTCTGAGTCCGAAGAAATGATTCAAGATGCTCTCTCAAATTTGATGAAAAATAAGACAGTTATAGTCATTGCTCATCGTTTGTCGACTATTATGAAGATGGACAGAATCATTGTCCTGAATCAAGGCAAAATTGTTGAACAGGGCACACATCAGCAATTAACCACCAAAAATGGCGGTTTATATAGGAAATTGTGGGAAAAACAGGTGGGCGGCTTTATCAAATAGTGCAGTAGAATTAAACTTGCTTTATTTGTCAAGATGTGTTATTATAGGGCTTAACTTATTAAACAAGATCCGCACTAAGCGGACTAAACAATAAATTTATGGGAAATTTTAATCGAGACAGAAGACCAGGTGGTGACAGAGGCGGCGCAAGTCGTGGTTTTGGTGGTGGCGGTGGTAGAGATAGAGGTTTCGGCGGCGGTCGTAGTTTCGGCGGCGGCAGAGATCGTGACAGAGGTCCAGTAGAAATGCATAGCGCTGTTTGTGATGGTTGTGGTAATGACTGTGAAGTACCATTTCGTCCAAGCAGTGGAAAGCCAGTCTATTGCAATGATTGTTTCAAAAACAATGATTCTAGACCACAACGCGACAACAGATCTTCAGATCGTGGCCAAGGCAATGATCAACTAAAGGAAACTTTGAGCGCAGTTAACAAAAAACTAGATCAAATTTTAGATTTGTTAGCTCCTAAAACAACTAGTTCCAAAGCAAAAGCTAAGGATTTAGAAGTTATGTTTGAAGATGCTGAAGTAGAGGTCAAACCTAAGGCCGTCAAAAAAACTACTAAAAAAGACGAAGCTGTGAAAACAGTAAAGAAAGTAGTAAAAAAGAAAAAATAAATTTATCACAAAAAACTTAGCTAATACAAAATTTTCTAGCTAAGTTTTTTTATTGAAAAAAAAGCTATTTTGTGCTATTTTAATGATAGCTTTATATAAATAAATTTATGGAACTTTCTCCTAGTATTATTGCTTTATATCAAAATATTAGCAATATTTATCACAAGCGTGACATTCTCAAAGAAGAGGAAAATAAAATTGAAGTTGAAGACATTACTTCGCGGGTGACTTTTGTTTATGAAAAATTACGTAATAGTGTAGATTTTAAAGAGGCTCATTTGTTGCGTCGCTTTGCGATTGAGCGTAATCTTCGTCGTCGTTTGATTTTGGAAACACTCAAACCTCACATTGCCAAAGGCTTGATAGAGGATTTGATTCGTTCAAAATACTTGCCCAACAATACTATTCCAGAAAGAATGATTTTGGATGTAGCGCAGATTATTCGTCGCTATGGTGATTTGTTTGTTTTGCTCAATGATCTTTATCAAGGCAAAGAGCGTAAAAATTATTTTGACTGGATCATCGGTGTCATGGCCTGTGAGCTGGATATGTTTTTAAATCCAGAAGACATCGAAGATAGCTTGATTGAAACTATGTATTCAATGGTCAAAAATAGAGTCAAATTTACTGGAGATGAAATAAAAATTCGTGAAAAAAATATTCAGCTTTATATTTCTATTCATAAGTCATTGGTCAAATCAGATGACACTATAATTTCTTATCATTTGTTTAATTTGTATTTTCCTGATTGGAGTCATGCAGACGCTTCTTTGGTCAAAATGATTGCTACTAATTTTCCGGCTATTTATCGTACCACTAACATGCATCTCAAGCATGCTTACCAAGTCAAATTAAGCAACGCCATCAAAGAAGAAGTGGTGACTTTCAAGGTTCTGTATGAATTGATCTTGGAGCATGGTCAAGATATTGAGAGACTTCTGGTCAATCCAGCTGAGCTGGAGTCTGAAGCAAAAATTTTGGTCAATAAGCGCTATAAACTGATCCGCAACAAAATCAGTCAAAGTTCTATCAGGGCAATTATTTATATTTTTATTACCAAGATGATTTTGGCTTTAGTATTGGAGTTGCCTTATGAATTGTATATTCTCAAGCATATAAATTATTTGCCGATTACTATCAATATTGTTTTTCCACCATTATTGATGTTTTTGATTGCTTTGACAATAGTACCACCAAGTAAAGAAAACACTAGTAAGATTTTGACCAATCTACACAATGTTGTTTACAACAATCCACCAAAGTCTATCTTGTGCAAACTAAATGCTAAATATAGACAAAATTGGGGTTTCAAAGTTTTTTATCATTCTATGTTTGCTATTTTGTATATCATAGTTTTTGGCGCGATAATTTCTTTATTACAAAGATTAGATTTTAATATTTTAAGCGGAGCTTTATTTTTATTTTTCTTGACCATGGTTAGTTTCTTTGCTCTCAGAATCCGTACAACAGCCAAAGAATATAAAGTGATTCAAAATAAAGCTGGCATCTTGTCATTTTTGATAGACTTTTTTTCCTTACCGATTATTTCCGCGGGGCGTTGGCTTTCTACCAAATTCAAAAAAATCAATCTCTTTGCCTTTGTGATGGACTATATCATTGAAGCGCCATTCAAAATTTTTATTGCTGTCTTTGAAGAATGGCTGGGTTTTTTGAAAGATAAAAAAGAAGATATCTATCATGAACAATAATGATTTTTTTATCATTGCTCATAATATTCGTAGTCTCTACAATGTTGGTACTATTTTTAGAACTGCTGACGCTTTGCAAGTCACCAAGATATTTTTGACTGGCTATACCGGTTGTCCACCTCGTAAAGAAATAGCCAAAGTGGCTCTGGGTGCAGAAAATATAGTACCTTGGGAAGCGGTCAAAAATATTTCCAGTTTATTTAAGCGCTTACAAAAAGATAAAATAAAAATTATTGCTTTAGAAAAAACCGCTACTAGTTTAGACTATCTTGATTTTGTGCCGGCTTTTCCTCTAGCTCTGCTACTAGGCAATGAAGTCAGAGGTGTGTCAGTAAGTTTATTAAAAAAATCTGATCAAGTGATTAGTTTACCAATGAAAGGCACAAAAGAATCTTTAAATGTTGGTGTAGCCATGGCAGTCGCTTCTTATTATATCAACAGTTATAGAAAATAAATTTAAATTTAATTATTTTTTTAAAATTTGTGTTATAATATCATTATGCAAATCCATGAAGTAGTCGAAATTGTTTTTACTATTTTATTACTTTTATTTTTAGCCATGATGGTGATAGGTATCATGACCATCATCACGGTGATAGAAGAGTTAAATAGTTATGATGTGCCTTTTACGATGCGAGTAGTTTTTATCACTGGCATGTCCACAGTTTATATTTATTTATTAAAAATGATGGTATCAAAATTTACCGATTACCATCGCTATCTTTAATCTTTTATGAAAATGGATATTACTACTATTGGTGGCGCTACCGAAGACATGATGTTTTATACTGAAGAAGCTGAATTGATAGACAATAAAAATAACTTACTCAAACAAAAATTAATTGGTTTTGAGTATGGTGCCAAACTTTATAGTAAAGAAGTTTATTTGACTTTTGGTGGTGGAGGAGCAAATGCGGCAGCTAATTTTGCTTCCTTGGGTCTCAAAACTCAAAGCATTATTGCTGTCGGATATGATAATACTGGTGAGGCTATTTTACAAAATTTAAAACAAAGAAAAATCGCTACCAACTTGGTGCAAAGAGTAGATAAAAAAAATTCTGGTATTTCAGCTGTTATCAATGTCGGCTCTTTTAATGAGCATGTTATTTTTGCTTATAGGGGAGCTAACGAATGTTTAGATTTGAGCGAAAAAGTAGTCAAAAAAATAAAAACTCCTTGGGTTTATTTGACTTCTTTACATGCTACTTCAACGCATAGAATAGAAGCTTTGTTTAAACATTGTCAGTATAAAAATATCAAAATAGCTTGGAATCCTGGACATGATCAGCTCAAATTGGGTTTAAAAAAATTAGCTAGATTTATTGCGCAAACTACTGTTTTTGATGTTAATCGTGATGAAGCTTTGGAATTATTAGTTTCCGTCAAACAGGCGCAAGTAAAAAATAATATAAATTTTATTTTAAAATCTTTGCATTCTTATGGCCAAAAATTTACGGTCGTTACAGATGGTGCTCGTGGAGCTTATGTCTATGACGGTCAAAAGGTTTATTTCCAGGCAGCTTTCAAGAAAAAAGGCGTCAATACTACTGGTGCGGGTGATGCTTTTGGTTCAGCTTTTGTGACGGGCTTGATCAAGTATAAAGATGACGTTGATAAAGCTTTAAAATTAGCCATCATCAATAGCAATAGTGTGATTATGAAAATTGGTGCGCAGATTGGTATTTTGAGTGTGGCTGATTTGAAGAAACATAATTTGTAAAACTTCTTATGAAAAAAGTTATCCTAGAAGTTTCAGCTCGGCATTTACATTTGTCAGAAAAAGATTTGTTTGCCTTGTTTGGCAAAAATTATGTTTTGCATAAAAAGAAAGATTTATCACAAAAGGTAGAATTTGCTGCTCAAGAAACAGTCGATGTTATCCATAAAAACAAAGCTTTAAGTTGCCGAGTAGTCGGACCCACTAGAAAACAAACTCAAGTAGAATTATCAGCCACAGATTTTAAATTTTTGGATCTGCCGACAAGTTTGAGGCTTTCTGGTGATTTGAAAAACACTGGTGGCGCTGTCCTTGTCGGACCAAAAGCTAAAATCAAATTAAAACAAGGTTTGATACTAGCCAAAAGACATTTGCACATTGATCCCAAAACTGCTCAAAAATGGAATTTAAAAAATGGACAAAGTATTTCTGCAGTTAACAGGGGAGAAAGAGCGGTAGTATTTAAAAATGTCATAGTTCGCATTGGTGATTTTACAAGTCGTTTACACCTAGATACCGATGAGGCAAATGCGGCCGGACTCAAAAATAACGATTTTATTTATTTGGATATTTAATTTATGTTTTTACAAGTATTAGCGCAGAATTCAGACATTGTAGACACAATAGTCAATCCAGAAGTGGATATGAATCAGCTGAATCAGCGTTTAGAAGAATTAAAAATTGAGTATGAGCTGTTGACGCAAGAAGCTCCGGCAATGTCTTTTTTTAATTTTCAAAATGTTTATTTTTGGTTTGTAGTTTGTGGTTTGATTATTTTGTTGTTGGCTTTGTGGCTTTTGTGGAGAGAACTCAAACTTTCAAAAAATTCAGTAGAACCCAAAGTAAAAAAAATACCAAAACAAGATAGAGAAGAAGTGCTTGTGCAAAAAGTGGAGCCTAGAGAAGTCCAAAAAGATGTGCTAAAAAAGCCAGTAATTCAGGTCAAAGTCAAAAAAGTGAAATAAAAATAAATCGGTGGTCAAATTTTTTAATACTTGCTACAATAAAGCTTGAGATTTCAAGCTTTATTTTTAAAAAACATAAAATGCCAGATAATCAGTGGAAAATAGCCAAAAAAGCAGAGCCAGAATTTTTAAATAAATTTCCAGAATTGTCAGCTACTATCGCGACTTTATTGTTTAATCGTGGTCTTAGTAAACAAGTGGACATTGACCAATTTTTATCGCCAGACTATTCACAGGACATTCATGATCCTTATTTGTTTAAGGATATGAATAAGGCTTGCGAGAGAATTTATCAAGCAATTGAAAAAGAGGAGTTAATCACTATTTTTGGTGATTATGATGCTGATGGTGTGCCGGCATCTGTTATACTTTCTAGTGTTTTGGAAAGTTTGGGTGCCAAAGTGAGTGTTTATTTGCCTCACAGAGAAAAAGAAGGTTATGGTCTCAATAAGCAAGCAGTTGAAGAACTGGCTAAAAATTCTACTAAATTATTAATCACTTGTGATTGTGGGATTAGTAATTTTGATGAAGCACAACTTGCTAATAATTTTGGCTTAGATGTGATCATTACCGATCATCATGGGATTCCGGATAAATTGCCAGAAGCTTTTGCGATCATTCATCCACAAATTGAGGGAGAGACGTATCCATTCAAATTTTTATGTGGCTCCGGTGTAGCTTTTAAACTCATCCAAGGTTTGTTTCGTCATCCTTTGTGTAAGTTAGACTCTGGTGAAGCTAGTAAACAAGAAAAATGGCTTTTAGATTTAGTTGCTATTGCTACCGTGGCTGATATGGTGCCTTTAGTTGGAGAAAATAGAACTTTAGTCAAATATGGTTTGATTGTTTTGAAGAAAAATCAACGACTTGGTTTGCAAAAAATGATTGCTTTAGCCGGCATTGATTTGAATAAGCTAGACACTACCATGATTAGCTTTGCTTTTGCTCCACGAATCAATGCAGCTGGTCGTATGGATCATGCTAATTTGGCTTATTATTTATTAAACACCAAAGATCCAGACAAGGCTTTGACTTGGGCACAAGAGCTGAATCAGGCCAATGTCCAAAGACAAAGATTAACCGAAACGGTTTTTAAAGAAGCTAAAAATCAAGTTGGTGATTTAGCAGAAAAAGTTTTGTTTTTTTATAAAAAAGATTGGCCAGCTGGTTTGACGGGGCTAGTTGCTTCCAAATTAGTCAAAGAATATAATCGGCCGGTGTTTTTGTTGACCAACACGGATGAAAATATTATTGTTGGCTCTGGTCGTAGTATTGATGGCTTTCATATTACAGAGGCCTTACAGCGCAACAGTGATTTGTTGTTGAGATTTGGTGGTCATCCACAGGCCTGTGGTTTTTCTTTGGCTTTAGAAAACTTTGATAAGTTTAAAGAAAAAATACAAACATACGCTAGAATGCAACTAAATGATGAAAATTTACAGGCAGTTTTGCAGGTTGAGCTAGAGCTGGATTTGATGGAGGTCAATTGGGATTTAGTCGATACTTTGAGTAAATTTGAGCCTTTTGGTCAGCAAAATCAAGAGCCACTCTTTGTCTCTTATGAAGTTTTGGTGACAGGCGCCAAAAAAGTAGGCAAAGATCAAAATCATTGGAAGCTAGAATTAGTCAAACAAAATAAAAAGTTTCAAGCGATTGCTTTTTCTTTTGGTGCCCAAGAGCTTAGTCTTGGCCAGAGAATAGACATCGTCTATAATTTGAGTATCAATCAATGGAACGGCAATCGAGAAATTCAATTAATTATTAGAGATTTAAAAATATCATCATGAGCAAGTTTAAATTATTTACTGACGGTGGCTCAAGGGGAAATCCAGGGCCAGCCGCTATTGGCGGAGTTTTGTACGAAGAAGAAAAAGTATTAGCAGACTTTTCTCACTATTTGGGACAAGGCACAAACAATCAAGCAGAGTATAGTGCTTTATTGATGGGTTTAGAATTAGCCAAAAAACATAAAGTCACAGATTTGCAGTGTTTTTTGGATAGTGAGCTAGTTGTCAAACAACTAAACAAAGAATATCGTGTAAAAGACGCTGATTTGGCTAAATTGTTTGTCAAAGTCTGGAATTTATCCCAAGAGTTTAAAAGTATTAGCTTTAGACATGTCAGGCGCGAGCTCAATAAAGAGGCTGATAGGCTGGTAAATTTGGCTTTGGACAGTCGTTAGTCTAGGTTGATTTTAAACTGTGAAAATGTTATAGTTTAAATAATGTCAGTGAATTTTTCTTGGCCTATTTATGGTCACAATAAACAAATAAACTTTCTACAAGCTAGCCTGCAGCAAAATACTTTGCCAAATGCTTATTTGTTTTATGGTCCCAAAGGTTTGGGTAAGAAAATGATCGCTGAATACTTTGCCAAAAGTCTTTTTTGTCAAAATACAGAACAAAAACCTTGTCAAAAATGTACTATTTGTCATCACGTAGAACAAGGTGTTTATGCTGACGCTTATTTTCTGGGCAAAAATACAGAAGAATTATCCGCTGAGAGTATCAAAGAATTTTTGGCTAGTTTAAAACTAGCTTCTTCTTATGGTCAGCATAAGCTAGCGATTATTTATCAAGCCGATAAAATAAATCTTTTTAGTGCTAATGCTTTATTAAAAATTTTGGAAGAACCACCAAAAAATACCACTATTATTCTAGTAGCTGATCAGATAGATTATTTACCCGCCACTATTTTGTCTCGTTGTCAGCTTTTGAAATTTCAAGCCCTGAGCAAAAAAGTGATGAGTACTTGGTTAGAAAATTTTTCTTTGCAAGAATTAGAAAGAGAAACTATTTTGAATTTATCTTTTGGAAAACCTGGTAGAGCTTTGAATTTTATGGAAGATAATTTGGCTAACTTTAAAGAAAAATGTGACTGGTTGCTAAAAATCTTATCTACCGAAACTCTCAGTGCTTTGCAGATTTTGGAAAATTGGTTTGAGATTTTCAAAAAAAATGCTCTAAGCTCTCAAAGTTTAGATTTACCTAAAGCTAGTTTAGAATATTTAGATATTTTGGAATTATTTTGGCGAGATTTATTGTACGCCAAGTTGGATAGAAAAGTTCTGAATGTCTTGTATCAAGAGGAAATCAAAAAACTTACTAGTCAATATTCTTATACTGATATTTTAAAAAATTTATTAGCGATCAATAAAATAAAAAAACAAATTAAAAATAATGTTTCTCCACAAATGTTGTGGGAAAACTTAGTCTTAAACTTTAAAGCATAATTTCTATGAAAAGTGTCAAAATTTTTAAAATAGCTTTGTTTCTAATTTTGCCCTTTATTTTGACAGCTTGTGTGAGTATCAAAAGTGGCCCAGAAGCAGGTTCTGGTGGTGGTTTTTTCTTGACTCAAGACGGTGGAGACAAATGGGCAAATAGATCTTCTATTTATACCGCTGACGCGACAGTCAAAACTTTCACAAGTGCTAATATCACCAAAATTGCCTTTGATCCTCAAGATCAAGCGGCTGTTTATTTAGGCACCCAAAATAATGGCATGTATTATAGCTACAATTATGGCCAAGGTTGGCACAATGCTTTGGGTGATAAAGGCGCTATCAATGATATCGTAGTTCATCCGGAAAATAAGTGCGTGGTTTATGTGGCGGCACATAACAGAATTTGGAAAACAGAGGACTGTGCTCGGACCTGGGTAGATCATTATTTTGAAGCTAGAGACCGAAAATATGTCACGGCTTTGAATATCAACTATAAAGATCCAAATATTGTTTATGCTGGCAACAATGACGGTGCTTTTTTGCGTAGTTTGGACCAAGGTTTGTCTTGGGATGTTTTGTATCGTTTACCAGCCAGCATCAAACAGATCATTGTGCAAAATCACAGTGATAGCAATATCATCTATGCGATTACCAGCACCAAAGGTGTTTGGCGTAGTGCAGACGGTGGCGTGACTTGGGATGATTTGATGTCCAAAGTAGTTTATGAATTAGAAACCATCAAAGATGGAGAGAAGACATTTACGGCTATCAAAAAAACTGACGAAGATAAAGCCTTTTTCAAGATCAGTGGTGTTGGAGATGCTTCGGCAGCCGAGAGTGATTTGTCTGTCCCTGATAGCTTGATTTATGCCAATAGAATTGGTATGTTTAGATTCACCGGAGACCATTGGGAGCAATATCCGCTCTTAACTCCCAAAAATAAAGAGCTTATTTATGCTTTGACCGTCAATCCGCTAAATGGATCTGATATTTATTATGGTACTGCTAACGCTCTTTATCACACTTTAGACGGTGGAGCTAGCTGGATAATCAAAGAATTACCGACAACTAGAGCGGTCTCTGCTTTGAGTTTTGCTGCTGAGTCAAAACTATTATACTTAGGATTTTTTAAGATAGAAAAATAATCTAAATAATTTAGAATAAATTTATGCATAATCTTGTAGAAAACAATCGAGCGCATTATGATAAAACTCTAGAATTTTTAAAGAATGATATTTCCTCTCTGCGTACTGGTAGGGTTTCGCCTAGTTTGGTAGAAAATGTCAAAGTTGAATCTTATGGTGTTTTTTCTGAATTAGTACAGCTAGCAAATATTTCTTCTCCAGAACCACATAGCATTGTCATCAAGCCTTGGGACAAAAGTATTTTAAAAAACATTGAAAAAGCTTTGCAAGTTTCAGACCTCAATGTGAACCCGGTGGTTGATGGTGAAAATGTGCGTTTGAATTTTCCCGCTTTGACTGAAGAAAGTCGTAAAGAGCTAGTGAAAATTTTGAATAAAAAACTAGAAGACACCAAAGTATCTTTGCGTGGTCAAAGAGAGAAAATCAAAGATGTTGTTTTGCTGGCCGAAAAAAACAAAGAAATTTCTGAAGATGAAAAATTCAATGCCTTAGAAGACTTGGATAAAATGACCAAAGATTATAACGAAAAAATTAAAGAAATAGGTCTTAAAAAAGAAGAGGAAATAATGAAAATTTAATCGAATTAAAATATAATGTTTACATTAATAGTTTTTATTTTATTATTAGGTGTCTTAGTTCTTGTTCATGAACTAGGACATTTTGTGACAGCTATCCGTTTGGGAGTGGATGTGGAAGAATTTGGCATCGGTTTTCCACCGCGGATATTTTCTTTTAAGCGCAAAGGTATCTTGTATTCCATCAACCTTTTGCCTTTGGGCGGCTTTGTCAAAATCAAAGGAGAAAATGGCGACGACACAAATAACCCTAAAAGCTTTGTCAATCAAAAAACTTGGAAAAAATCTTTGATTTTGTCTGCTGGTGTTTTGATGAATTTTTTGACAGCTTTTGTTTTGTTGAGCTTGGGTTTTATGATCGGTATGCCACAAGCTGTTGGTCCGGATACTGATTTGTCTCAAGTCAAAGATAAAGGAGTAGTGATTATTGAAGTCCTGGATCAATCGCCAGCTTACTTGGCTGGCCTACAAATTGGTGACAGACTAGTCAAAATAGATGATCAAGAAATCACTAACTCAGATTTTGTCTATGATTTTATCAAAGAAAACGACAATAAAGAATTAAACTTATTAATTTCTCGGGGCGATGAATTGACCGAAATAAAAGCTCAACCAAGTGTCATGCCTGGAAGTGATCAGGCTATTTTGGGTTTAGGCATGCTTGATGTCGGCGTCATTTCCTATGGATTTTTTACTAGTTTGTGGCAAGGCTTGCAATCAACGGTTTCTATGACTTGGCAAATATTAGCAGCCTTTGGTAATCTTTTGAAAGATTTGGTAACTACCGGCAAATTATCAGCTGGTTTATCAGGCCCAGTTGGCGTGGCCATTATGACCGGACAAGTAGCACGCTTAGGCTTGATTTATATCATGAACTTTGCAGCTATATTGTCTATCAATTTAGCCGTCTTAAACATCTTGCCATTCCCAGCTTTAGATGGTGGCCGTTTGGCTTTTGTATTGCTGGAAAAAGTGAGGGGCAAAAAAATTAGTGAAAAAATAGAAGCTATTTTTCACAACAGTGGTTTTGCGCTTTTGATGCTTTTGATTATAGTGATTACTTGGAGAGATGTAGCTAAATATGGAGATCAAATTTGGCTGGCTATTAAAAATATTTTTTAAAAATTTACATGAGATTTAATTTGACTAGCAATAAGCTCAATCCACTGACTGCGATGCGTTTGGCTGGCTATCATCCCGATAGATTTGGTAAAAGCTATATCCGTCGTTTGAGTGGTGGTGACTTTCCGCGTTTTCATGTCTACCTCAAAGAATCTCCAGGTGCCTTAGAGCTCAATCTACATTTGGATCAAAAAGGAGCTTGCTATCAAGGCTCAACGGCACACAGTGGAGACTATGACGGAGATGTTTTGGAGGCTGAAAAAGAAAGAGTTTTACATATATTGAAATAATAAATATTTATGAGCACAAAAAATAATCAAATTAGTACCAGAAAAGAAAATTATTCACAATGGTATTTAGATGTAATTGAAGCGGCTGATTTAGCAGAATACGGACCAGTAAAAGGTACTATGGTTATTAAGCCCTATGGCTATGCTATTTGGGAAAATATCCAAAGTGTTTTGAATGCAGAAATTAAAGCGACTGGTCATAAGAATGCTTATTTTCCTTTGTTGATCCCAAAGTCTTTTTTTAGTAAAGAAGCTTCACATGTAGATGGTTTTGCTAAAGAATGTGCAGTCGTTACTCACTATCGTTTAAAAAATAATGAAAAAGGAGAAATTATAGTTGATGAGTCTGCGAAACTTGAAGAAGAATTAATCATCAGGCCTACCTCAGAGACTATTATTAATCATAGTTTTTCTCAATGGATTAGTTCTTGGCGTGATTTGCCAGTTTTGATTAATCAATGGGCCAATGTTTTACGTTGGGAAATGCGTACTCGTCCTTTTTTGAGAACTTCAGAATTTTTATGGCAAGAAGGCCACACTGCCCATGCTACAGAAAAAGAAGCAGAAGTAGAAGCTGAAAAAATGCTCAATGTTTATCGAGATTTTGCTCGTGATTATTTGGCTATGAGCGTTGTCTTGGGTAAAAAATCAGAGAGCGAAAAATTTGCCGGGGCTATGCACACCTATACTTTAGAAGCGATGATGCAAGATGGTAAGTCTTTGCAGTTGGCTACTTCACATCATCTGGGACAAAATTTTGCCAAAGCTTTTGATATTCAGTTTTTGGATAAAGAAAATAAAAAACAATATGTTTGGCAAACAAGTTGGGGTATAAGCACTCGTAGTATCGGTGGTTTGATAATGACACATAGTGATGATCATGGTTTGGTTTTACCACCAAAGATCGCACCTATTCAAGTTGTCATTGTGCCAATTTTGAAAGGCAATGAAAATGATAAAAATATTTTGAAGTTAGCCAAAAAAATTAAAGGCACTTTAAAATTACAAGATCGTTTAGAAATTGATGATAGAGAAAATCTGACAATGGGTATGAAGTTCAATCTTTGGGAAAAGAAAGGTGTGCCTATTAGATTAGAATTAGGCATCAAAGAAGTAGAGGAAAATGTTGTGGTTTTGGCTCGCAGAGATACCAAAGAAAAACAGGTGGTAAATATTGACATTTTAGCCAAAGTCGTTAAGGATACATTAGTAGACATTCAGGCTAATCTTTTACAAAAATCCGAGCAACATAGGATAAAAAATACAAAATCTGTAGATAATTGGGATGATTTTAAAAAAGCGATTGAAAATGGTAGTTTTGTATTAGCTCATTGGTCTGGTGATGTTAAAGTTGAAGAAAGTATCAAAAAAGAAACAGGCGCCACTATCAGATGTTTGCCTTTTGATGAAAAGATGGAAAATGGTAAGTGTATTTATAGTCAAAAACCATCTACACAAAGAGTTTTGTTCGCTAAGACTTATTAAATAGAAATAATGTTTAAAAAACTGTTCCGACAATTTTCTAAAGACATGGGTATTGACCTGGGTACGGCCAATACCTTGGTTTATGTTAAGGATCAAGGCATCGTGATCAATGAACCTAGTGTGGTAGCTATCAACACTCGCAATGATAAAATAGTAGCTGTGGGTGAAGATGCAAAAATCATGATGGGAAAAACTCCAGCTCATATCAACGTCATTAGACCTTTGGTTGATGGTGTGATTTCTGACTTTGAGGTGACGGAAAAAATGATTAAACATTTTATTGAAAAAGTTCACCGCGAGTCCATGACTTTTGTGCCTAGACCTAGAGTGATGATCGCTATTCCCCTTGATGTGACTGAGGTAGAGCGCAAGGCGGTAGAAGACGCTGTCTTGGGCGCTGGTGCGTCTGAGGTTTTATTGATTGAAGAGCCGGTTGCGGCCGCTATTGGCGCTGGTCTGCCCATTTTGGAGGCTACAGCGAGCATGGTGGTGGATATCGGTGGCGGTACTACTGAGATTGCAGTGATTTCTTTGGGTGGAGTGGTTTCATGGAAATCTTTGAAGCTGGCTGGTGACAAATTAAATGAAGCTATTATCCAATACGCTCGAGATAAATTTAATATTTTACTGGGAGAAAGAACCGCTGAAAGAATCAAAATCCAAATTGCTTCAGTTTTGCCTTTTGACAAGCCGATAGAAACTACGATGCGTGGACGTGATCTTTTGACTGGTTTACCAAAAGAAATAAGAATCACTGATGCAAATATCAGAGAGGCGATTGCAAAACCGATTAAGCTTATCGTTGACAACATTAAAACTACTATTGAAAGTACACCGCCAGAACTTGTATCTGATTTATACGAAAGAGGTTTGATTTTGACTGGTGGCGGAGCTTTGCTCAAAGGTTTGGATCAACTGATCGCTCAAGAAGTCAAAATGCCAGTGCATATTGCTGATGATCCACTGACGGCTGTAGTGCGTGGCACTGGTAAAATTTTGGATGATTTAGATAATTTGCGCGAAATATTATTACCATCTACAAAAGATATTGGTTTTAATTAATTTTCATGTTTAGAAAAAATTTTCAAATATTTTTCATCTTTTTTGTGGCAATTTTATTGTTACTTTTTTTAAAAACTGGCCATATTTTTGATATTGGCTTTTTGTTTCGTAAATTACCCGCGCCACAGCAGACTGTCAATCGTTTATTAAATCCGCCAGCTGATTTGGCAGAAGAGTACAACAAAATATTAGCACAAAACACTCAGCTACAAGCTTTGGCGACAGAAAACAAAGAACTGCGCGCTTTATTATCTTTGAAAGAGAAAAAAAACTATCAACTGATAGCGGCTAATATTTTGAGCAGAGATTTGCTCAACCAAAATTTATTGATTTTGGATGTTGGGGCAAATTTGGGGGTAGAGCTTGGTCAAGCAGTTGTGGTAGATGATGGTTTGATGATTGGTAAAATCATTGAAGTCAAAGAAGGAGCTTCGGTTGCTAGACTTTTGACCGATAATTTGAGCAAAGTGGCTGTCAGTGTTGGCGAAGAACAATTGGTGTCTGGTATTTTGGAAGGCTCTTTGGGCTTGGGTATGAATTTACAGTATATTCCTCAGGAGCAAGAGGTGAAAAAAGGAGACCTGGTAGTTTCTTCCCGTTTGAGTGAAAATATTCCGGCTGGTTTGATTTTGGGCCGGATTGAAGAAGTGAAGTTTGCTGAAGAAGATTTGTTTAAACAAGCAGTCGTATCGCCTTTGGTGGACTACAATACTTTGTCTTTGGTGGGTATTATTTTTTAATTTATGAAATATTTAGGAGTTTTAGTTTTATTTTTGATCTCCTATACAGTCTTTGCTTTTGTTTTTAGTGGTACTTGGCATTGGCTGAATCCATTTTTGATTAGTTTGATTTTTTTGTATTATAGTAGCAGTGATCCTTGGATTTATTATGGCGCTGCTTTTGTCTTTGGGCTTACTTTAGATGCTTTTTCACCGGGCTTTGCTTTTTACACTTTGAGTTTCCTTTTGGTTTTATTTTTGATTAGCAATCTGCAACTGACGATTTTTAGCTCCAAAAATACCGGTACGATTATTTTTTTGACTTTGATAGCTAATATTTTATTTTATTTTATTTATTATTTTATCTATTGGCTATCAGATAGTTTATTTTACGTTTTGTCCTGGTCGATGATATTATCAATATCTCGTTTTATTTTGCTGGATACTTTATTGGTGGTTGTGTTTTATGTCTTGTATTTTAATTTGTGGCTAAAAAAACACTCAAGCGCTTAGTGCTAAAATTTTAACAATGAGAGATGATCCATTTAAAATTAGAGAAGGCCAAATAAAGGACACTCGTGTGCGTGGTTTTTCCAAAGCTCGTCACAGTGGTGACTATTTAGATTTTTGGTCCGAAGCTTCTACTTCAGTTGGTAAATTTTTTGTAGATAGTAAAATCACTATTTTCTTTTTTATTTTAGTAAGTTTTTTGTTTATCTTGTGGTCAAGAAGCTTTTATTTACAAGTTATTCAGGGTGATTATTTTTTGGATATCGCTGAAGGCAATCGCATCAGGCAAGAAATTGTCAAAGCAAACCGTGGTTTGGTTTATGATCGTTTTGGTAATTTGTTGTTAAAAAATATTTCTCACTTTTTTTTGTATATAGACAAAAACAATCTAGCGACTGAGGAAACAGAAAAAAATACTTTTTTGACTAATCTATCCAGTATTTTGATGATTGAGCCGACTATTATCACTGAGCGTCTAGAGGCAGAAAAATCAAATAAAGTTTTGGTTTATGAAAATGTTCCCTATGAGCAAGCGATGAAACTGATTTTATTAGCTGAAAGTGAGCATGCTCTGGAGATAAACTATGAACCAAGGCGACAGTATTTTGATTATTTGGGTCTTGGACATGTTTTGGGCTATTTAGGCTCTGTCAATGAAGCTGATTTAGATAAAGATAAAAATTATCGCTATAACGATAAACTTGGTAAAACTGGTTTAGAGTTGATTTATGAGGATACTTTGCGTGGTCAAGATGGCGTGAGGGAGATTGAGGTAGATGCTTTAAATAGAGCGAAAAACATTATTGCTTGGCATGAGCCAGTTGATGGTCATGATATGACTTTGACGATTGATGCGGCGGCTCAAGCTAAGTTGTATGAAGTGATGGCTAATAATGCCAAAAATTTTGATAAGCCAAAAATGGCGGCAGTGGTTTTGGATGTCCAAGATGGTGGAATTTTGGCGATGATGAGTTTGCCTATTTTTGATAATAATATTTTTACTTCTAGTTTAGATCAAGAAAAGTATAATTCTATTTTAACTGATCCTAGTAATCCTTTGCTAAATAGAGTAGTAGCTGGTACTTATCCTTTTGGCTCGGTCTTTAAACCGGTGGTAGCAGCCGCTGCTTTGCAGGAGAATTTGATTGATCAAAGTTTTAGTGTCCAGAGTACTGGTGGTGTCCAAATTGGCAATAATTTTTTCCCTGATTGGCGTCCAAGTGGCCACGGTAAAACAGATGTGCGTTGGGCGCTGGCTGATTCGGTCAATACATTTTTTTATACAGTCGGTGGTGGTAATAATCAGTGGCTCCAAGAAGGCTTGGGCATGGAAAAGATAGTTAACTATGCTCATTTGTTTGGCATGGAAAAAACAACCGGCATAGATATCAATGGTGAAGTGGCTGGTTTTTTGCCAACTAAAGAATGGAAAGAGCAAAGTTTGGGAGAGCGCTGGTATTTGGGCGATACTTATAATCTTTCTATCGGCCAAGGCTATTTACTAGGAACGCCTTTGCAGGCAGCGATGATTATGTCATACTTTGCTACAGGCAAGGTCTATCAGCCACATTTTATCAAGAGCGTCCAAAAAGGAGATCAAGTGGAAACTTATCAAGCGCCAGTAATGTTAGAAAATTTGATTGATGCGGACAATTTGGAGCTCATCAGACAGGGTTTACGAGAAACTGTCGTTTCTGGTACAGCTCAAAGCTTACAATCGGTGAGTGTTGAGGTGGCTGGTAAGACAGGCACAGCTCAATTTAACTCAAATAAAACCCTACATTCTTGGTTTGCTAGTTTTGCGCCATACAATGATCCCAAAATAGTCACTTTGGTTTTGGTAGAGGAAGGTGGAGACCGAGGATTGGCTGTGACGGTAGCTAGGCAGTTTTTGGAGTGGTATTTTGCTAGATAAATAGGCTGTATTGCCAAAATTTGATTTATCAGGCATTATAAGAGAATAAACTATAAAAATAAACAAGATAAATTATTTAAAATCAAAAATTTTCTATGAATGGAAGAATATTAACACAAGAGGGCTTGGAAAAGCTCCAATTAGAATTAGCTGACCTTGTCACAAACAAGAGAAAGCAAGTGGCAGAAAGAATAAAAACTGCCAAAGAATTTGGTGATTTATCAGAAAATGCCGAATATCAAGAAGCCAAAGAAGAGCAGTCTTTTGTTGAAGGTCGTATTTTGGAGCTAGAAAGCATCATCAAAAGCTCGACAGTAGCAGAAACAGCCTCAGTCAAAGATATTGTGAATATCGGCTCCACTGTCAAAGTAGAAAGAGACTCTAAGGTGTCTGAGTTTACTATTGTCGGTAGCACCGAAGGCGATCCCGCTAACAATCGTATTTCTGTTGAGTCACCTTTGGGAGCTGCATTTTTTGGTGCTAAAGTTGGACAAGAAATAGAAATCAATTTACCAATCGGTAAGACAATTTATAAAATTTTAGCTATTAAATAAAATTTCCGTTATACATGTTTATCAAAAAAATTGGAATTGACTTAGGCACCGCATACACTTTGGTTTATATACCGAAGCGCGGTATTGTGATTAATGAGCCTAGTGTAGTGGCTATTTCTGTTTTTGATAAAAAAGTGATGGCCGTGGGCGATGAAGCCAAAGATATGATTGGTCGCACACCTGACTCTATTATTGCCTCTCGACCATTAAAAAATGGCGTGATTGCTGATTATCAGACGACTGAAAGTATGTTGAGATATTTTATCAACAAAGCAGTCGGTGGTATGAAAATTTTTCGTCCTGAAGTGATGATCGCTGTTCCAGCTGGTATCACCTCTACTGAGCGTAGAGCCGTGATTGACGCGACACTCAATGCTGGTGCAAAAGCCGCTTACATCATCAAAGAGCCGATTGCCGCCGCTATTGGCGCTGATATTCCCATTGGCTCGGCTTCTGGGCACATGATTGTGGATATGGGTGGCGGCACAAGTGAAATTGCCGTCATTTCTTTGGGTGGAATAGTCGCTAATACCTCAGTAAGAATCGGTGGTAACAAATATGATGCTGCTATTGGTGAGTTTATCAAGAAAAAATACAACATGGCCATTGGGGACAGGACAGCTGAAGATGTCAAAATAAAAATTGGTTCAGCTCAATATCTACCAAAAGGTGAAAAATTATTCATGGATGTCAAAGGCAGAGATATGATCTCTGGCTTGCCTCGCACTATCACTGTTTCTTCTGATGATATTACCGAAGCTTTGCAAAATGAACTGCAAGGTTTGATTTCAGCTGTTAAATCAGTTTTGTACCAAACACCGCCAGAATTATCGGCTGATATCATGGATAAGGGTATGGTTTTGTCTGGAGGCACTTCACTTTTGCGTAATATGGACAAATTACTTTCCCAAGCAACTGGTGTGCCAGCTTATACAGCTGACGATGCTTTGTTGTGTGTAGCTCGGGGCACAGGTATTG
>JAGORJ010000032.1 GCA_018062885.1 Patescibacteria group bacterium
TGAACTAGGTTATTATTTTTCTCAGAGTGTGCGTAATGCAAGTGATGAGGTGGTTGGGGTAGCGGTAGCTAAGCTAGATCCAAAAGTTGTAGAGGCAGCAGCACGTTTATATACAGGATCCAATGTCAAGGTAACTAATATTTTTTTAGTTGATAAATTTGGAGTGATTATTTATGCTGATAAGCCGGAGCTAGTTTTTAAGAGCCTAGGAAAATTAGATAGCGAAACGCAACATTTATTAACAGAGACTAAACGTTTTGCGAAACAAACTATTTCTAGTTTAAATTATGACAAGGTTCAGTCAGAGATACCAAACTTGAGTCAGTTTAATCAAGTCACATCTTTTCAGTTTTATGATACTTTAGATAAAGAAGAGGAGATTTTAGCTTTAGCTAAAATTCCCAACTATCCTTTTTTTATTTTCATTGAAGAAAAATTAGACAGTGTATTAAGTGTGGCTTACAAAATTTCTTGGACATTGGCTATTTTTGTAGCTCTAGCTGCTTTGTTTGCTATTTTGAGTATATCTATTTTTGTCAGAAAATTTTTTAGCCCACTCTATACTTTGCAAATGGCTTTTAGTAAGGTCAGTAAAGGTGATCTGACTCAGCGCGTGGCTATTAGTAGCTCAGATGAGCTAGAACAGCTTGGGGATAGTTTTAATAATCTGGTAGTACAGTTGAAAAAAAATAAAGATATTATCGAGGCTAAAACAGAAGAGAAAACTAAAAATTTAGCTAAGCTCAATAAAAATACTATCGACAGAGAATTAAAAATGATCGCTTTGAAAAAAGAATTAAGTGCTTTAAAAAATAAAAAATGATTTTTTATATCTATGTCCTCTTATATTTTTTCACCGGCTTGTTAGCACTGGCTTTCTTCTTATTTTTATTAAAAAATAAACCCGAAAATAATTCCTTGTCTTTTAGCATGTTAGGAGCCTCTTTTGCTTCTATTTTATGGTGTATAGCAGATTTTTTGACAATTTTTTCTTTTTTTCAGCCAGCAGTACAAATAGTTTTTTGGCGTGTTAGTTTTTTACTGAGTTTAACTTTATTGTTGCTCTTCTTTTTATTTATTTTACTTTTTTTAAAAATTAATTTTCAAAAGTTTACTTATTATTGTCTGTCTTTTATTTATTTATCCAGTTTTTATTTTATCTTATTTACAGACAAAATAATAAGTGGTGTAAAAACATTAAAATTTTCTGGGGATTCCAATTTTTTGACAGGAGATTATTTTTTGATTTTAATGTTTCTATTCATTTGGTTTTTATTTTTGATTTTATATTTTAGTTTAAGGCATTATTTTAGACAAGCTGACGAGAACCAAAAGCAGCAAATCAAATACCTGACTCTGTCTATTTTCTTTTTATTTTTAGTTTCTACATTTTCCAATTTGATTTTTCCTGCCATAAATATTGAGTTTCCGCGCTTAGCGGTTTTGGGTATCGCTGCTGTGATTTTAGCTATTTGGCAAGTTATTTATAAATGGCGTTTTTTTGGCTTTGTTAACAACAACCTCAGTTTAAAGGCTAAGTTAATTTTTTCTTTTGTCTGTCTGTCTTTTTTGCCACTATTACTGGTAAGTTATTTATTTTTTGCTAGCACTTCTGCTAGTTTGCAAGAAAAGTTCTTGAGTCACGATGGTCAGACTATCATATTTGCTGAGTCAGAGATTCAAAATTTTGTCCGACAGGCAGAAAAAGACACTTTTTTTATTAGCCAAATTCAGGCCTTACAGGCTCTAGTTGAAGAAGAGGATTATGAATTAAATAAAACAAGACTAGAAGAAAATTTTTTATCTTTAGCAGAATTAACTGATATTTATTATCAGATTAGATACATAGACGAGCTGGGCCAAGAAGTCGTCAGGATAGATAGTAGCGCTGGGGAGCATTTTATTGTGCCAGAAGATCAGTTGCAAAACAAGGCAGATCGTTATTATTTTACAGAAACGATGTCTTTAGCAAAAGGCACTTTATTTATTTCTCCTTTGGACTTAAATATCGAAAAAAATGCTATAGAAGTTCCTTATCGTCCAGTCATAAGATATGCAACTCCAGTTTTTGACCAAAATAACAATCGTCAAGGTATAGTGATAATCAATATAGATGCTCAGTATTTGCTAGATAAATTGAGGAATTTAGGAGGCGCTGATAGTGAGCTTTATTTACTAGATAAAGATGGATATTTTTTACTTCATTCAGACCAAACAAAAGAGTGGGGCAGAGATTTACAGCGTGTAAATAGTAAAATAGAAAATCAATGGCCAAAAGTTGCAGATAATATTTTGCAAAAAAATACTAATTCAGCTTTATTTGATAAAACAAGTAGTCTGTATTTGCATAGTAAGCGTATTTATTTATTTGAGCTTGATCAAAATCTCAAAAGGCAAGTGGCAAATGAAGATAGCTATGTGATCGTTTTATCAGCTTTAAAAAATGAAGCTATTACTCAACAATTAAGTGAAACAGTTATTGACTTGGTGCAAGTGGGTATAGTTTTGTTATTACTAGTCTTTTTATTTAGTATATTTTTAAGTAATATTTTATCCGAGCCTTTTAAAAAATTAACCAAGAGTATCAATTTTGTTAGTCAGGGAAATTTGGATTATAAAATGGAGATTAATTCTCATGACGAATTAGGTAAAATAGCAGAAGCTTTTAATCAGATGATTGCTTGGCTGAAAAAATCTCGTCAGGAAGTAGACGCTAGAGTAAAGAAACAAACTAAAGATATTTTGGAAAAAAATTCAACTTTAGAAAAACAAGAGCAAGCTATTTTAAATATTTTAGATGATACCGAGCAAGACAAAAAACAAATCGAGCTATTAGCTAAAGATTTAGAAAAATTTAAACTAGCTGTAGCTAATGCCTCTGATCATATCGTGATTACTGATGGTGAGGGCATTGTTTTGTATGCCAATAAAGCAGTGGAAAAAATCACAGGGTTTAAAGTCAGTGATGTTATAGGTAGAAAGGCTGGTGCAAAAGACTTGTGGGGAGGTTTGATGGAAAGTGATTTTTATCAAAATATGTGGGACACCTTGAAAAATAAAAAACAAGTCTTTGAAGGTAAAATCAATAATAAAAGAAAAAATGGAGAAGTTTATACAGCTTTTTCTAGTATTAGTCCTATCTTGAATGAAAAAAATGAGATTGCTTTTTTCTTAGGGATAGAAAGAGATATTACCGTAGAGGAGAAGATCAATCAAGCAAAAACGGAGTTTGTGTCCCTTGCCTCTCATCAGCTTCGTACACCTTTGTCGGCTATTAATTGGTATACAGAAATGTTGTTAGCAGGAGATGCTGGAGTTTTAAATGAGCAACAAAAGCAATTTTTGTCAGAAATCTATAAAGGCAATCAAAGAATGGTTGATTTGGTCAATGCCTTATTAAATGTCTCTCGAATTGAATTAGGCACATTAGCAGTTGAGCCAGAAGCAACTAGCTTAGCAGACTTAGCTGACAGTGTAGTCAATGAATTGAAAGTTCAAATCAAAGCTAAAAGTATAAAGATTATCAAAAATTATAGTAAAGACATACAAAAAATTAGTGCTGATCCTAAATTATTGCGTATTTTGTGGCAAAATCTTTTGAGCAATGCAGTCAAGTATACAGCTGAAAAAGGTCAGGTTGAAATTAGTATCAAGCTTCAGAAAAAAGAATTTTTATTGAGCGTTGCAGACAATGGCTACGGTATTCCGGCTTATCAAAAAGATAAGATCTTTACTAAATTGTTTAGAGCTGATAATGTCAGAGATAAAGAAACAGATGGCACTGGCTTAGGTCTATACATAGTCAAGGCTATTGTAGACACGGCTGGTGGCAAAATCTGGCTAGACAGTGAGGAAAACAAAGGCACTACCTTTTTTATCAGTTTGCCAGCAGAAGATATGAAAAAAAAGGACGGCACCAAAGGATTAAACTATACTAAATAATTAATATTTTTTTATGGAGAACTTAAAATACAATATTCTAGTAGTAGAAGATGAGAGGCCTTTATTAGAGGCTATCAAAACTAAATTAAATATCAGTGGCTTCAATACTCTCAGTTCCCGCTCAGTAGCAGAAGCTTTGTCTTATCTGACTACTGAAAATAATATTTCGGTTATTTGGCTGGATCATTATTTATTGGGTCAAGACAATGGCTTGGACTTGGTAGCACAGCTCAAAGACGAGGATTCTCCTTGGAAAGAAATTCCTATTTTTGTGGTTTCTAATACCGCTAGCTCAGATAAAGTTCAGTCATATATTCAATTGGGTATTAATCAGTACTACACAAAGTCTGATTATCGTTTGGATGATATTATCGCTGATATTAAAAATTTTTTAAATAATAAAGCAAAATAACTATTAAAAATTGAAACATATGGAGGAGAAAAAAGTGTTATTAGTAGAGGATGATTCGGCTTTATCTGGTGCCTTGATAGCCAAATTAAATGCTGAGGGTTTTCTTACTTTGCTTGCTAAAAATGGTGAAGAAGGTTTAGATTTGGCTTTTGACAATCATCCGGATTTAATTTTGTTGGATATCATAATGCCCAAAATGGATGGCGTCACTATGCTGAAAAAATTACGCTTAGATACCTGGGGCAAAGATGTGCCGGTGATTGTGATGAGTAATTTATCAGAAGCAGATAAAAACATTGACATTGTGGATGCAGATATACAGGCTTATTTGGTAAAATCAGACTTTCCTTTGGCAGATATCGTAGAAAAAATCAAAAGTGTTTTGCATTTGTCATAATT
>JAGORJ010000033.1 GCA_018062885.1 Patescibacteria group bacterium
ACAAACCAACTTTAAATAAAGCTGAAGTCCTCACTAGCAAACAAGCGCCGAACAAAGCTGGGACATAAAAATTTTTCTGGTGATCAAAGTCTGTCATAAAATAAGCATTCAACCAATTTGAAGCCATTTTTGTTTTGGATAAAAATGTGCGTCTGAGAAATGGCAATTTCCAATCAGGAAAAATGGTCGCTGAATATTGCAAAGTTTTATCTGGATTGATCAGCCTAGGTCCAGCTAAAGCAACTTCAGGATGAGCTTCCATGTATTTGTACAAAACAGAAATAGCATCTTGGATAAAAGCTAGATCTGGATTGCAGATCAAAATATATTTTCCCTTAGCACTTTTGAGACCCAAGTTATTGCCAGCGGCAAAGCCAGTGTTATGATTGTTCTGAATAAATTTTATGCCCGGCTGATTTTGCACAAGCTCACGAATACCATCATATGAAGCATTATCAACGATGATGATTTCATATTCTAAAGACAAATTCAAAGCCGTCAAATTTTTTAACAATTCTCTGATCAAATCTTTATTAAAATAATTCAAAATAACAATTGAGAGATCCATATTTATTTAAACCAAGCACGTAAATCCTCTGCTTTAATTTTTGTATGCTTTTGGATGTGTTTTTTCTTTAATTTAAATTTTTTCTTTAATTTAAAAAACTCAAACAAAGCGCTTATATTTTTTCTTTCAAAAAGTAAAGAGTAAATAAATTTTTTAAACTCATACCAAAAGATTGGGAAAAAATCTTGGTAAATATTTTTGGCAAAAGAATTTTTGTACAACATCAACAAATGATTACGATAAGACAAACGATTGACTATACCTCTTTTTTTACGGTCACTTTTTTGTACTTGCTTATTTGCAACACTACGATGATGATAAGCTTTGGTGCTAGCTAATAAATAGCTATCCCAGCCAGCCAGTCGCAAACGCCAAGCTAAATCTACGTCTTCTTTGTAAGCAAAAAAATCTTCATCAAAATATTCAAAATCATCCAGAGCTTTGGGAAGCTTGATACTCTCTAGAGCTTGCCGTCTAGCCAAAAATAAAGCACCTGATAAACCAAAAACTTCCATTGCATCAGCGTGTTTGGCTACCGGATTATAATCTTCTTGGCCTTGGCCAATATCTACTACTGCTCTTTTTCTATCGAGCTTAAGTCCGAAAGAATCAATAATTTTTGTTTTGGCTAAATTGGGAAAATCCCAATACAATAATTTACCACTAACTGAAGCGGCATTGGGGTGAGTATCCAAAAAGGCTACTGTTTTTTCTAGATAATCAGGCTCCAAAATAATATCTTGATTCAAAAACAAAACATAATCAGAATTAGACCACTTAATCAAAAGATTATTGGCCTTGGAAAAACCAATATTGTTTTTTTGTTTGATGATTTTAGCTGGTGGATAATACTCTGACATCATAGCTACTGAGTTATCTGAAGAGCCATTGTCCACTACCAATAATTGCCAATCTTTGAAAGTTTGGTCTGTAAGGCTTTTGATTTGGAAAGGCAAATAATCTTGGCCATTCCAAGTCAATAAACAAATAGTAACTTTTATTTTTTTATCCATTTTGATCATCATCTTTAGAGCTAGACCACCAGGCGTATAGTGCGGTCAAAAATAAATTGATTGGTAAAATAATTACGATAAGCAAAGTCTGCCAAATTGGCTTATGCTTTAAGAAATAATAAAGTAAACTCCAATTAAAAATTAATTGTTTCTTAAAAATTTTCTGCTTCTTAAAACTAGCGCCACTATGATGCAAGATAGAAGCAGTTGGTAAATATCTGATGATAATCCCCTGCTTTTGGGCACGCTGACAATAATCAACTTCCTCAAACCAAATATAAAATCTTTCATCAAAATAACCGATTTTCTCAAAAGCGTCTTTGGTCATAGCAATAGCCGCACCCATGATTTGTTGAGCATCTTGCTCACGATTATAGTCAAAGTCAAGGGCCAAATGTTTTGCCAATAATTTTTTACCGAATTTAAAACTTCTTAATTTTAATAAAACAACAATCTGTGAAAATAAATCTGGAAAGCGACGCACCGAAGGCTGTAAGCTAAAATCAGAATTCAAAACTCTTGGGCCAATCATACCAATTTGTGGATGAGAGACAAAGTAGTTGATAATCGTTTTAAAAAAGCCACCTTGCACTTCTGTATCTGGATTTAATAAAAATATATATTTACCAGTCGCCTCTCTTAAGGCCAAATTATTTGCTTGAGCAAAACCTCGGTTGTGCGCTAAAGCAATCATCGTCACTTGAGGATATTCAGCCATAATCATTTCTGGAGTACCATCACGAGAATCATTGTCTACCACAAAAATTTCCGCGCTCAAGCCTTCTATATCAGTCAAAACAGCTTGCAAACATTTTTCCAATAAAGGCCTGACCTTCCAATTTACTATCACAATAGAAATATCCACTTCTTTCATGCTTTTGATTTTAAATTAAATAATTATTTTAATTAATCTTCTTGTGCAAAAGATCTATCATTTTATCAACCGTACTAATCCAAGAATATTTTTTGACATAATCTTGACGTTGACGCTGTAGTTCTTTGCTATCACTTTCTAAAAGCTCATTAACTTTGAGATTAAAATCTTCAAAAGAGCTAGCAATCGCAATCATGTTTTCTACATTTTCTGTACCGGCGTCTTGGGTAGCAACCACTGGTTTACCACAAGCCAGATACTCATACATCTTCATTGGATTAGTGCTGGAGCTAAAATCTACTTTGGTGTGAGGAATAATACCAATGTTAAATTGCTGAATATACATCGGTGCTTCTTGATAAGTTTTGTAGCCTAGGAAATAAACATTCTCATAGGCATCTAGCGCCTTTTTGGCTTCATCCTGCTCATTCCACACTGGCCCGACCAAAACTATTGATTTACTAGGATTAGCCACTGCCAAATGCTCTAATAACTTCAAATCAACTCTATCTTGGATAACACCGATATAGCCAATCACGGGCTTGGGAATATCTGCAATATCTCTATTGATCAAACTAAACTTTTGACTATAATGTTTGGTATCTACACCATTTGGTAGCCAATAGACATTTGGCTGATCACCAAAAAAATGAACCAAGTTTGGTGACACAGTAAAAATCAAGTCAGCCTGTTTTTCAATCAAATCATAAGAAGCCTTAAGTTGCTCTTTGTATTTTTGGTATGAAGAATGATTGAGCCAATTATCTACTGCATCAAAAATAGTAAATTTTTGCCCCAAGTTTTGCCAATACAAGGACACAAAAGGAAAGAAAGACCAGGCAATGATATCAGAAAAATTTAATTCAAAGGCAATCTTTTTAATATTGGCCAAACTAAACTTTGGTCGCCAAAAAAAATTGACATCCGAATACACATATAGCTTCTCTGAGACTTTTGTCAGTTTATAAGTCGGTCGTTGTTTGATGACCTCGCCTCGTTTGAGATGCAAAAAAATATTTTCTTTATAGTTTCTTAAAGCGCGTTTAAAGCTCAGCGGCAAATAATCCACAGCTAAAATTTTCCCGATATTTTCATTTTGCAATAACTGTTGTAAAACATGAAAATTACGATTTGACACACCCTCTTCCCATTCAGAGAAGCTGGACATATTAAACATAATTACATCAAATTTTTTATTCATAAACTAAATGGATAATAAGTGTTTTAATTTTTCACTTTGTGCTTGAGCACTCAAAAATTCTTTACTGCGAGCCAAAGCATTTTGAGCTAAATAAGTTTGTAAATTTTTATCTGTCATGAGTTTCTGGATAGCTATTTCAAGCTCTGACTGGCTATTTACCAATAAGGCATTTTTTTGATCAGACAAAATCTCCAAAACTCCGCCATTGTTACCGGCAATGATACTAAGGCCAGCGGCAGCTGCTTCCAAAAATACTATCCCAAAGCCCTCCGTGTCAACACTTAGACTTTGCTGGGGCAATAAAAAAATATTAGCTAATTTATAATAATAAATCAAATCAGCATAAGCCACATCCTCTAAAATCTGAATTTTGTCTGTAAGTTCATGCTTTTTGATGAGCTTGAGTAAATTCTCTTTTGCCGGGCCACGACCCACGATAAAATATCTAAAGTCAAGGGCTGCAGAAGTCGCTAAGGCTGAAATCGCGCTACTATGTCCTTTACGGCCAACTAATCTACCGACACTCAAAAAAACTGTGGTCTCAGGACTAATCTGCCAATGATTTTTGAGCTTCTCTAACTTTGCTGACTCAAATTTGGAAAAGTCTAGATTGAGACTTGGGTACAAAACAATTATTTTATTTTTTAATTCCGGAAAAACATCCAAAATTTTGGCCGTTGTCTGACTATTTACCAAAATAGTTTGAGCTTGCTTTAAAATTTTATAAGTTAATTTTGGCTTTGCTTCTAAAGCAAGATTAAGATCTAGGCCATGCAAAGAAATAATATAAGGCAATTTAAAAAATTTATATAAATAATAAGCAATGCTACCAAGTGGTAAAATATTTGGCGTAAAAATAATTTCTATTTTTTGTTCTTGAATAATTTTTTTGATTTGCCAAAAGGCAAAAAACCAACTCGGCCAAATGTATTTATTTTGCATGCGCAAATTGATAACATTGTCCTCTGTTTTTACTTGCGGGTGATCACAAATGACCAAATAATCTTTTTTATCAAAATACTTAAATAGGCTATAAC
>JAGORJ010000013.1 GCA_018062885.1 Patescibacteria group bacterium
CTAGTTTTTTGCAAACTTTTTTTGACTGGCGTTATTTTGACACGCTTTTTGGATTTTTTGACAGGGAAAAAATGATTGATCAAAGCCAAAGCCTCTTTGGTTTTGAAGTTTCCTGCTAGACTCAAAACTAAATTGCCGGAATAATAATATTTTTGATAATAGTTATACAAAGCATCACGAGAAATATTTTTGATATTTATTTTTGGACCAGCTATTTCTCTACCCAAAACTGTCTCTTTGAAAATCAAACTTTCAAACACATCTTCAATGTGCATAAGCGGATTTTCTTCGTACATCTTGATCTCTTCGATGATAACTCCACGTTCGCGATTGACTTCTTCTTTATCAAATTTGGAATTATGCAACATGTCAGACAACATTTCTACAGCCAAAGACAAATGTCTACTATCAGCTTTGATATAATAGCCCGTGTGATCTTTGCCGGTAAAAGCATTGTAATCTGCGCCCACACCATCAAGCTCCTTGGAAATGTCCATGGTACTTGGTCTTTTGCTCGTGCCTTTAAACATCAAATGCTCAACAAAATGAGACACACCGTTATTTTTGTCGTCTTCGTTGCGTGAACCTACTTTATATAAAGCCTCAAAAGTCACCGCTTTAGTGTCAGTTTTTGGCAATAAAATTATGACGCTCCCGTCTGCTCTTAAAATTTTTTGATACATCAAAATATATTAGTTAATAAATTGAAAGCTATTTAAAATTTCTAAATTTTGATCAGTAATATCTGTGACATTATAAAATTCTAAAATATACACTTCACTATTTTTATAAAATTTCACCGCTACTACTGGTAAACTGCAACTAGGACCATCACAAATTCCATTCTCAAAAACATACTTACTAGCTGTCATACCAGCGACGCCAATAATATCAGTTGGCTCTTGGTCCATATAAGCAGAAATTTCTTCTTCGGTTTTAACTTTGACCATCACACTATTAGCATCTTGACCGGTAAATAATATTTGATGGACACTTGTCTTGTCAGCGATCAATGATTTATCAAGCATGGTATAGTTTTTTGGATAACTCAAACTATAGCCATATTGAGCATTACTATAAGTCAACATTTCTTTGGCAGCTTCTTCTTTTTCTTTTTGTAAGTCAGCTAATTCTTTTTGTGTCAAAACATATTGTTGATTGACATTATTTAATTCTTGATCTTTTTGACTAAGCTCATCTGCTTGATTTGGTTTGACCACCAAATACTGATAAGCAAAAGCTGCTGCTCCAACTAATAAGGCTGTCAAAATGATACTAAAGAAAATCCCAAAAGACTTACTTCTTTTTTCATTGCTTGGTTCTATTTTTTTTGCTACTAAGGGTGCATAATTTGCCATAAATTTTTGTTTTAATAAATTATAATTTTAAAAATTAAATTTTTCTAAAAAATAAGCTTTAAGTTCGGAAATATCTACTATGTCTTGCTTCATCGTATCGCGATCTCTCACTGTCACTTTGTTATTTTCCAAAGTATCAAAATCAACCGTCACACAATATGGTGTACCGATTTCATCTTGCCTGCGATAGCGCTTGCCGATAGAGCCTGTCTCGTCATATTGGACACGATAATGTTTAGCTAATTCTGCATAAACACTTTCAGCTAGGGCTGACAGATTTTCTTTTTTGGAAAGTGGTAAAATAGCTATTTTTATAGGAGCTAATTTTGGATGAAGCTTCAGGACCACTTCTTTTTCTTTGTTGCTTTCAGTAGTAGTAGATCTGCCACCTTCTATCTCTGTATAAGCTTCAAGCATAAAAGCCAAGAAAGCTCTGTCAGCACCAATAGAAGTTTCTACTACAGTGGCTAAATAGTCATTATTTTCTTCGTCTTTGATGGTCAGTTTTTGACCAGAATACTCTTGGTGACGAGACAAATCCCAAGTACCACGGTGATGAATACCTTCTAGCTCTTTGAAAGCCTCAGTTTCTGAAAAACCAAAATTGTACTCAATATCTATAGCAGCCTTAGCATAATGCGCTAGCTCATCAGACTCATGTTCTCTAAAGCGCAAATTCTTTTCGTTCATACCCAAAGACAAATACCAAGACTTTCGTAAATCTTGCCAAGTTTTGAAAGCTTGCATACTATCTTTTTCTTCAACAAAAAACTGCATTTCCATTTGCTCAAATTCACGCATACGGAAAATAAAATTACCCGGTGTGATTTCATTACGGAAAGCTTTGCCAATCTGCGCAATACCAAAAGGCATTTTCATGCGCATACTTTCTTTGACATTCAAAAAATTGACGTAGATACCTTGAGCAGTTTCAGGACGCAAATAAACTTGATTAGCTTCACTTTCTACTGGACCGATAAAAGTCTTGAACATGAGATTAAACTGTCTGATATCTGTCAGCTCACCTTTACACTCTGGGCAAGCTAATTTTTTCATATCTATTTTTGATCCTGGACTAAAGTCTGGCTTGATACCCAAACTTTCTAGCAAATGATCAGCGCGAAAACGAGTTTTACATTTTTTACAATCGACTAGTGGATCAGAAAAGCCGGCTACATGACCAGAAGCCTCCCAAATCTTTGGGTGCATCAAAATACCAGAGTCTAAACCGACGATATTTTTATGCGCCAGCATGAAGTCCCACCATGATTTTTTGATGTTATTTTTGAGCTCTACTCCCAAAGGACCATAGTCATTGATAGAGCCTAAACCACCATAAATTTCTGAAGACGGAAAAACAAATCCGCGAGCTTTTGCTAAAGCAACTACTTTATCAAATTTTCTTTCAGTTTCCATAAAAACAGAATATTTAATTCTTTAAATCAATAAAATTATAACTAATATCAACACTTTTAGCAATATTGACAAAACATTTCTTTTATCTTGTTGTGTGATAAAAAATCAACAAAAAAAAGAACCCCCACGATCTCGAAAGATCGTGGGAGCGGGTGAAACAGTTTGAGAACTACTTGACCAGCAGAACCTTGCCGGTCGTGACCTGGCCGTTTGCCATCAGGGTGTAGATGTACATCCCACTGGACATGGAGCTGGCGTCGAAACCAACTTCCTGTTTTCCAGCGGGCATCATGCCGTCGGCAAGGGTGGCCACCAGGCTACCGGCCATGTTGTAAACCGTCAGGTTGACATGGCTGGCCGCGGGCAGCGAGAAGCTGATCGTGGTGCTGGGATTGAAGGGGTTGGGGTAGGCCAGCAAATCGAAATTGCTGGGCTGCTGAACGGGCGTCACATCGACACCCGCGCAGTTGCCGGCACTGAAAGCGCCGATACGTTCACCCGAGGGGTTGTTCTCCGGCAAGCAGTACGACTCGTCACCAAGCCGGAAATCTCCACCATCAGGATCACAGAAGAGCGGATCCACGACAACAGCAGAGCTCAGCCCATGGTTATGCGGCCAAGCAGCGTTGTTGTCGACGGTCAAGTTGTCCGAATGAATCACTTCCTGACCGGGAGCAGCGTTGCCCACGAAGAGGCAATTCTCGAACAAAGCGTAATCACTTCCCCAGTTGTCGTCCACCGAGCCCCAGTAAATGGAGCCGTTGCCGGAGTAGTTGCCGATGAAGCTGCAATGCCTCGCAGCGACATTGGCGGTCCGGTTGTAGATCACCGAACCAAGGGAAAGCGCGCCGTTTTCGAAGAAAAAACAATCCTCGTAGTTGACCTGTCCGTCACCCAGCTCGATCTTCAGAGCTCCGCCGTAATTCTGGTCACGGGAAGCATCCACTTCCTCCAGCTCGTAGGCCAAGAGGCCGTCTTCCCCGATGTAGGGAATCAGCTGGGGCTCGAAAGAGTCGTGGTTGCCCACGAAAGTGCAGTTCCGCACCTCGATCAAGCCGAAACTTCCGCTACGGGTAGCGTAGGCCCGGATGTCGTTCTGGTTACCCGAAAACTCGCAATTCTCGATCACCACATTGCCACCGGAGCTACAAAACATGGCCGGCGAGCTGTTGCGCCCGGAAATTCGAATTGCCTGGGCCAACAGATGAGCGCCGTTGTGCGTGGTGATACCAGCGCCATTGGAGCCGGTGAATTCCAAGCCTTCGATCTGAGTACCCTCGGGCGTGTCGGAACAGATGGCTGTAGCGTTGTCAATGAAGACTTCGCCGTCACCGATCAACTTGATGTAATGCTCGGACGGCAAGTAGAAATTCTGGGAATAAGTTCCCCCACTCACCAAAACCGTGTCTCCCTCGGTCGTCTGGTCGATAGCAGCCTGGATGTCTCCACCCGCAGGGACGGTAATGACCGCAGCCTCCAAGTGGGCACAAATCGCCAGGCAGGCGATGATGAGTCCAAGCAAGAGCTTCTTCATGATGTCTCCTTCCGATGGTTTGCGATTTTACTCGCGTTTTTTGTTTTCGATCATCATCTTCTTCGATTCTTCAATCTATATAATTCTCTAACGTGTTTTCAAAGGACAAGTACATTCAGTAAATTCCCGTGACTATATCACAGAAATCTACTTTTGTCAAGTAAGACATTGACTTACTAAAATTATAGCTGAAAATGGCAAATTAAGCCATAAATTTGAGAAAAATCAATTAGCGTAAGTATCAGCTTTTTTGACGCTAATCTGTCCCCCGACATCATAAACCACAATGTCGCGGCGACTAATTTTCCCCTGTAATAAAAATTGTGCTAAGGCATTATCTACTTTTTCTTGAATTACACGCCTTAATGGCCTGGCACCATAGATAGGATCAAAGCCCAAAACCGCTAATTCTTTGACAGCAGCCTCAGTGGCCTCAAAAAATATACCTTTGTCTGCCAAGCGTTTTTGCACTTTTTGCAACATGAGGCCTGCAATCTGTAAAATCTCCGCTTCATTGAGTGGTCTAAAAACTACCACTGCATCAAAACGATTCAAAAACTCTGGACGAAATATCCCTTGCAATTTATTTTTGACTAAATCTTCTTGGAAATCCTCTATCTTTTCTCCAGCCGAAATTTTTTCTTGGATATACTGAGTACCAGCATTGGAAGTGGCTACCATAATGACATTGGTGAAATCTACCGTACGACCCAAAGCATCAGTTAAGCGTCCGTCTTCCATCAACTGCAAAAAGACATTCAAAATATCAGGATGAGCTTTTTCCACTTCATCCAAAAGCAACAAAGCAAAAGGCTTGTGCCTGACGGCTTCAGTCAAAATACCAGGAGTAGCCAAAGTGTTTGAACCCAAGAGTCTATCCAAACTATCTTGGTTTTGGTACTCAGACATATCTAGACGAATCATATTGTCCTCGTCACCAAAATATTTTTCGGCCACAGTTTTGGCAAGCTCAGTTTTACCCACACCAGTTGGTCCCAAAAACAAAAAGTTGGCAATCGGGCGTTTTTGATCCCTCAGTTCAGCACGCGCTCTTTGCAAAGCACTAGCTACTTGGCTGACTGCCTCGTCTTGGCCCACAACTCTTTCGTGCATTTCCTCAGCTAGATTCAAAAGCTTAGCCGACTCTTTGACCGAAACTTGCGTCAATGGAATTTGTGTTTTATAAGAAATAAACTCAGCCACATCTTCAGCTCGTACTAGTTTGTCTTGACGGCCAGTTTTAGCCACGCGAATCGCTACCTCTTCCATCACATTCAAAGCTTTGCTTGGTAGTTGCTGATCCGGCATGTATCTGTCAGTCAGCTGATAAATTTTTTCTAAAGAATTATAAGTAAAATAAACTTTGTATTTATTTTCCAAAACACCCACATGAGCTTCCATGATCTGAATGGTCTGGTTTTTACCGGGCTCTTTGATAATTATTTTACGCAAAGCTTGACCAAGCTCACTGCTTTCTAAATGTTTGACATAGTCTTGCTCATTGCTAGAGGCAATCAACAAAATATTTTTGCTGCGAATTTCTCCGGCCAAAACTTCAGCCAAATCCAAACCGCCACCGCCAGCAGAGCTGACGCCAATCAGGTTGTGAATATTGTCCATCACCAAAATGATGTTACCAGAAACTGAAACTTCATGAGCAATCCCCAAAAGTCTTTGCTCCAGCTCGCCAGCCTGAGCAGCCCCGGCGACTAACAAAGGTATGGAAATACTGACCAAACGTTTGTCTTGAAAAAATGCTGGTATTTCCTCGGCCATCATTTTGTTGGCTAGTCCCTCAATGATATTGGTCTTACCTACACCGGCTCCACCTACCAAAACCACGGAAGCTAAGTCACTTTCCATGGTAGTGATCAGCTCTTCTATTTCTGTTTCTCTAGCAACCGACAAAGGCAAGGCCCCTGAGCGAGCAGCTTGCGTCAAATCAGCCGAAAAATTATTTAGCAATGGCGTAGCAATAGCAGTATAGCCTCTATCAATGCCTGATTTTGGCTTGAAAAAGGCTCGACTACGATAACGACGATAGCGCTCGCCTAAACGGTTGTTGATATTTATCCAGGCAATCACATTGTCCACTTTGTCATCATCAATCTCAAACTCATAAAAAAAGTCTTTGACTTCTTGGCTCAAAGCAACAAGGCCTGCTAACAAATCTATTTCTTTGATGACTTTGTCTTTGCGGATCACGGTAGCGTGATGATAGGCATTGAGTAATATTTCTTTGACCTCCAGATTTAGATCCAATTTTTCTTCTCTAGATAAAGCACTATAGTCTGCTTTGGCCACCAAAGAAGCTAAATTTTTATCAATAATATCTTGCAAATTTTGTGCCCCGACACCCAAACGCGCCAGTACCACCCTAATATCTTTGTCAGTCAGCAAAATATAAAGCAAATGCCAGGAGGTGATTGGCCACACTTTTTTGTGCAAAGCATAGAGCCAAGCTTTATCCAAAATCATTTCGCTTTCTTGGTTTAAGCTGTCGGCAATATTGTATTTAAAAAACTTTTCAGTGTTGCTAATATTTTTACTAGCCACACTTTTTTTATAGCTCGGCAAAGCCAAACGATAATAAAGATACATGTTGAGGAAAATAAAGATCAACAAACGCAGATTTTCTTCGCTCGGTGTTTTGATAAACAACCAAACCGCTCGAGGATCAAACTCTAGTCTACCCAAAATCTTGTAAACCATCACCAAAGAAAATAGCGCGCCCGCAATCAAAGCGGCATTGATCATCAGATCCAAAACAAAACGCAACTCTCTAATCAAAATAGAAGTGCGACTAATTATTTTTTGCCAATAAAAAAAATTGTTATTTTGAAAATAAAAACTCTTTAGGCCAAAACAAGCTGAACATTTTTTACTTTGTCCACTTGATTGACATTGATCACATTGTTGCAGTCTTATCGCCTTCATAACAATTTCAAATTATTTAATAACTGCCACAAAAGCAAAATTGGTAAAAAGATCCAAACCAGAACCAGCAAAAAATAAACTAGGCTCAAAACAGCAAAGATTAACAAACGAAAAAACAACAAAAGCAAACGCATGACAAAACTGATCGCTCGCCCAGCTCGGTCGTATTGGCCAAACATTGGGCGAAAAATATTGCGTAACAAGATAAGCAAAGCCAAATTGACGCCCAAACGACGCACTTTTTGCCAAGTACGCAGACAGATTTTTTTCAAACCCGGACCATACCACCAAATAGGAAAATACAAAATCTCCCCTAGCCAATCCAAGAATAATGTTTTGAGTATTTTAACAAAAATATTTTCTGTCATGAAAAGAAATAACAACGATTTTAAATTTGATTTAACAAGTATATTATACAATACTTCACTTATTTTTGGAAATTGTTTTAGACTCATTGACAAAAATTGTCTCAAGCCTTAAATTTAATCAAAATGCGTTCTTCCACAAAGGAGTCACCTCATGAGCCAGGACTGGATCGACCCCAGGCGTAATATCCTGATTACGCCCGAAGAAATGAATAACTTCGGCAATAAGCCCTCACCCGCCCCACCAACTTCGCCACCACCGCATCAATGTGAGTATTTCTTCCTCATCGACGGCATTGATCCGAATCAACATTCGGATGACTGCGACGATGATAGCAAGACGCCAGAGCCATGATCCAGCCAAGGACTCAAACCTGAAAAAGCGCTCCGTCTAACGGTGCGCTTTTCATTTTGTAAAAATTTTAATCAAACTACATGTACACTGCCCACCTAAATAAAAAAACAAAATGCTCTAAAAAAATAAGCCACAAAAAAACTAAAATTATTAAGCTAACTAAAAATATACTACGCCCAGTTAAATTCTCTCTGATATAGTCCCAAGAAAAAAACTGAGACCAAGTAAAATCTTGTAAAAAACCATATTGAGCAGCAAAATCATCAGCCTCTTTTTCTTTTTTCTGATAATCAGCAAAGCCATGTTCATCTCCCGCAGTATGCCCCAAATAAACATGGGCAATCTCATGTGCCACTATATATCTTTGTGAATAAACAGAAGCTTTGAAAAAATCTTGTTTAAAATAAATCATTTGCTTCTTTGACCCAAACAAAGCCTCCGCATAAGCAGCATCATTTTTATCTGACATCAAAGCGTCACAAAAAGCTACATCAGCTTCCAAAAAATCTCTCACTTCTTGGGGCATATTGACCAAGACATCATTCAAAGCATTTTCTAGCTTTTTTAATCTCTGCCCTGCCTTGAGTCTCTTTTTGTTAAATTTTGTTTCTGCCCAATTTTTGAACATATGCTTATATGTTATTTTTTCTTAAAACTATAAATCAACAAAAAGGCACTGGTGAAAATCAGCCCACAAGACACAACTATCTTTTTGATGGCGAAATTACGTGTATCATTGATAAATATGTCTGATACTTCACCATTTGACCAAGCAATAAATCTATTTAATCCCCATTCAGAGCCAAACCACAATGTTAAAGCGAGTGCTAAAGCGAGAATAATAGCCACTATAGCTACGGCCGTTTCTTTATTATTTTTTATGCTTGCTATCAAACGACTCTTTTCTCTTGGTATAAAAAATGTATTGACTTTAAGCATAATACTCAAAATAATCAAATTCAATATTGGCGAAACGATATAGCCCAAAGTATCCTCCATAGTCCACCAAGTCATATCATAAGGATATTCAGTAATAAAGAAATGCCCTAATCCAAATAAATAAAATAAAATAAAAAACCAAACGAAAAATCTAAATACTTTATTTAATTTTTCTATACTAACATTCTTATTTAAACGATAAAAAAATAAAACTAAAATTGGTGCAAAAATCAATAACATCAAAACAATAATCAAATCTTCATAACCACCTAAAATCGGCACTGACCACATCAAAAGCAGTAATAATAATTTTATAAGTATCGCCTTTTTTTGTTTAAACATAAATTTATCTTAGTTAATAAAATATTATTTTTTTAAAATTAACAAAATCAAACCAATCATACGCTCCTTATCTTTAGGGTTACTCTCGGCTACTAACAAAGTCAAGGCCGTCAAAGCACTTGGAGATAAACTACTAATATCTAAAACTTGAGTTTTCTTTAAAAACCACACAAAAGCAAAAGCAGCACTTCTTTTATTACCATCCACGAAAGGATGATTTTTGATCATGAAATATAAAAGATGAGCAGATTTTTCCTCTACACTTGGATAAAGACTTTTACCAGCAAAAGATTGAAAAACATTACCCACAATACCAGCTAAAGCATCTTTTGATTTTTCTTGACCAAATAAATCACTGGCTTCTTTTTGCTTTACTAACTCCGCCTTTAAACTAACTAAAACTTCAGCTAATTCACCAGCGGTAATTTGAACTTGTTTTTTAGTAATGCCTTTTTTGGGAAAACTAGCTTTATCATAGGCGTTCAAAGAAAACCAAGTACTGGCAAACATTTTGACTAACTCCAAAGTATCACCAGCTTTTAGCTTGTTATCTTGCGGTAAAATTTTTTTGACATCTTCCACTGCTTGTAAAAAAGTCTCATAATTTTTGGCTAATCTTTTTTTGTTGATCGTATAGCCTGATAAAATATGCTGTCTCAAAGTCTTAGTAGCCCACTGGCGAAAAACAGTAGCTTTTTGTGAATTAACACGATAACCAACGGATAAAATTAAATCTAAATTATAATATTCTATTGAACGCTTTACTTGTCTATCACCCTCTTTTTGAACTGTTGCAATTTTTGCAACAGTTGCTTTTGGGCTAAGTTCTTGAGATTTATAGATATTTTGAATATGTCTAGAGACACCAGATTTATCAATTTCAAAAAGATTAGCAATTTGCTGTAAATCAGCCCAAAGCGTTTCTTTTTGAAAATCTCCTTTAAACTCTATGGCACCAGATTTATTCTGGTAAACGATAATTTCACTTTTCATACTTTTCTTCATTAATAATTAAAATATTATTTCTCCACTCTCCTGACCGCCTGACGATAGTCACAAAAATCACAGTCTGTCCCTGAGGGTGGTATCTGCTCACTCAATAAACACTGATGAGCCTTGATAATAGCAGACTCAACCCACGAATCATCACCAGTATAAGCAATCAAAGTCAGATCAAACTCCAGCTTAGCATCAAAAGCCTCTTTGTCCGTATCACCATTGCAATACACAAAATAGCCAACATCAGAAACCTTGTAGCCATTTTGACGCAAGAGCCACTGATAAACTTCCATCTGTCGCTTGTAGCCAATCTGCCAATCTTGATCCAAAGCGGTAATCTCCTCGTCCTTGGAAGTAGACTTATAGTCCACGACAATATATTCGCCTTTAGCATTGATCCACAAATCATCGATCGCTCCACTGATGATCAAGCCCGTCTTGGGGTGTAAATACTGAATACCAGCAAAATTATCTCGCCACTGGTCTAGATCTTTGTGCGCCACTGGTTTTGCCGCTATTTTGTATTTGGCTAGAAGTGGATGTTTTTTATTTTTCGCGCGATAAATATCAAACTCTTTTTTTAATAATTTGTCCACGGCTGAATTGAGGTTAAAAGGAAAACTAGGCGGTTGTTTCAAACCTAACTTATTATCTAAATAAAAACATCGCGGACAACGCAAAAATAAATCTAATTTAGAACGACTAAGCTTAAAATTATTTTTGACATTGGGAATAAAATTCCAATTCGCTTGACGAGGTATTTTGTAATATTGGGACATGAAAATGTTTTAGTTGATAAAATATATTATTTTTTATTTTTTGTAAATGATCGCCTAAAATATTTTTTTCTTCTTTTAAATATTCTAATCTCTGGCCAAAACCTAATCTTATGCAAAAATAAACTAGTCGAAGCAAATATTATGAGATGCAAAGCATATGGCCAAGGCAAACAATAAACTATACCACCAAAAAATAATTGAAAAATTAAAAATGTAATGGCTTGAAAAATTGCAAATACCCCACTTCCAATAAAAATATTAAATGCCGGGGAAAAACCATTTTTGGAATTATAATGAATTTCTCCATTCCTAGTTAAAATTTCAAAAACCACCCATATCAAAATAATGCAAGTTATCCAAATCCAATTCCATGGCCATAAAAATAGAACAATCTGCCACACAAAAGCTGATGCAGAAGAAGACATTGGTATGACTATTGCTTGGCAAATATCGGAAAATGGTAACATTTATTTAATCAATTAATCACTTCTATTTTTACACTATTAATCGTAAAAGTCAAAACCCCCGCAAAGCGGGGGTTGAGAATTATTTTTTCTTTTTACTACCTTTTGCTTTTTCTCTCTGAGATAAAGCGCTCGCAGCTGTAGTTTTAGCTGGCTTACTTGTTGTTTTGCTGAGTAATTGTTTTGAAGCAATTTTAGCAACCTTTAGACTTGTTTTTTTCTTTGCCATGTTTTTTTTATTAATAATTATTTTATTTTTAATCATCAAATTGTGGATAAGTCTATTTTGACTATCGGTAAATTATCGGGTATAATATAAATATAGCAAAATTAATTATTTTTTGTCAAATATGCCAAACTTAACAAAAAAACAAAAAGAAATTTTAGACTTCATAAAAAAATATATCAAACATAATAGCTTTTCCCCTACTTTTGAAGAAATAGCAGAACATACTAACAGGGCTTTTTCGACCGTTCATGAACATGTTGATGAACTCATAAACAAAGGCTTCCTAAATAAAAAAGATAATTCATCTCGAAGTCTAGAATCAATTGAACAAATTGAAATGATCAAAATACCTCTTTTGGGTACCATTACAGCGGGGCAACCAATAGAAGCTATAGAGGATCAATTTGAAACAATAACAGTACCAAATGATCATTTAGACAAAAACGAAAAATATTACGCCCTAAAAGTCAAAGGCGAAAGCATGATAGATGATGGTATTTTTGATGGTGATGTTGTTGTTGTTAAAAAACAATCAAGCGCAGAAAATGGTCAAACAGTTATAGCTATAATTGATGAAAATGAAGCAACACTTAAAAAAATATACAAAGAAAAAAATAAATTCCGCCTTCAGCCAGCAAATCAAAATATGTTACCATTTTATCGTAACGAAGTAGAAATTCGTGGAGTTGTTATAAAAATTATAAGAGAATTATATAAAAATGATCAAAAATTACGAACAATAGATCTATTTGCTGGTGTTGGCGGTATAAGAATTGGTTTTGAAAAAGCGGGTTTCAACACTGTCTTTGCTAACGATTTTGAAAAATCTTGTGCATACACATACAATAAAAATTTTAAAACATCTAAATTAATAGTTGAGGATATACGAAAAATAGTCATCGACGATTTACCTGAATTTGATTTTTTACTCGGAGGTTTTCCATGCCAAGCATTTTCTATAGCTGGATACAGAAAAGGGTTCAAAGACGAAAAAGGAAGGGGTAACTTATTTTTTGATATAGCAAAAATAATAGAAAAAAGAAAACCAACGGGCTTTTTATTAGAAAATGTAAAAAATTTAAGAAACCATGATGATGGTAGAACTTTTAAAATTATCAAAGAGACTCTAGAGAATCTTGGGTATAGCATTAAGTATAAAATATTAAATAGCATGGAATATGGCAACATACCACAAAATCGGGAAAGGATATATATAGTGGGATTTAAAAACAAAAAATATTTAGATAACTTTGATTTTCCGCAGGCAACAAAACTAAAAACAAAAATTACTGAACTGCTAGAAAAAAATGTTGATCAAAAATATTATTATAATGACAAGCCACTTTATAAAAAAATCAAAGACTTTATAAAAAAAGAAGGCACAGTTTATCAATGGCGCAGACAATACGTTAGAGAAAATAAAAAAGGTGTCTGTCCGACACTCACCGCAAATATGGGCACTGGTGGTCATAACGTGCCAATAATCAAAGACCACAAAGGAATTAGAAAATTAACTCCTTTAGAATGTTTTAGAATTCAAGGCTTTCCAAAAGACTTTAGTCTGCCGAACAATCTAGCAGATTCTGCACTGTATAAACAAGCTGGAAACTCAGTTACGGTGCCAGTGATCGAAGCCGTTGCCAAACAAATGCTTACCGCTTTAAAAAACTAGTTACCAAATTTTTACATTTTGTGCAATGGGATTTATCTTTTTTGTTTGAATAAAAGTTTTAGTAATACTAAATCTTGGTCTTTTACCCTCTGCCTGCTGTTCTAAAAAAATATGATTTTTGTTAACTCTAACTTTATGAATTAATTTTGTCGGTATTTTATATACATTAAATGTTCCGTCTAATTTACCACCATTATAAAAATCTAACAAATAAATATCATCCCATTTTGATTTAGGACCGAAAGAAGTAAGATCTTCTGCGACACTCGTTGCTTTTATTTGCTCTGCCTTTTTCGTTTTAATATTAAAAGTATCAAAAGAGCTAGAAGCTTTACCATTCATAGAAATTAAACGTCCAGAACCAGAATATAAACAAAAAGCAACCTCTGATAGTCCTTCTGGCAAATTAGGTTCTCGGCATTTGTAATTTTTCAAACCAATTTTTAACCCTTTCCATAAATCAAAAAGCTTTTTCCATTCTTTAGCATCAATCTTATCAAACTCCATTAAATTGATAGAACAATCATGGCCAAAAACCTTAACTTTGTATTGAGTTGTTTTCATAAATTAAAAGCTATAAAAAATAATTAACTCGTTTTTTATATAATTTGGCAAAATTTTTTAATTCCATAACATCAATCCTCTGTTCACTAGCCTCAATTTTTGAAATATAAGACTGTGGTTTTTTTATAATTTCTGCCACTTGTTTCTGCGTTAATCCAGCCTCAATACGAGCCTGCTTCAACTTACTAATAATTTTCTTATACTCAATTGATTGGATTGCCTTTTGCATACTTATATAATATATTCAAATTAAGGATATTCAAATTTTGAATATTAAACAAGCGTTAAACACTTTTGTCAAAGTCAAAAAGTCAAAAATAAAAGCGCCGGCCTAAAAAGGACGGCGCTCGATCTATGTGGATTCAAAACCCTCACTCCAGATGAAGCAATTGATTCAATTGACTCATCTTGATTTTTGGATTCTGCTGAATCACTGTTTCCAATGTGCCAATATTCCCCGCGTAAGCCGTAACGCGGTAAAACATTTGGTCACTGAAAAAGGATACACCATGATGGCTGTAGTTCAAGGTGGAGGTAAAACCATGAAAATAGAACTCACCATCGGAATCATGAGAATAGTACACCAAATAGGCATCTGGCGTCACCGCTTCTCCCGATTCCAATTGAGTGACAGCGGACCAAGTCAAGTGTGCATCAATCCCATCTGTGGTAATAGACAAGTCTTCTACCGCTCTTGGAGTAGCACCACCAAACTTGATCAAAAAAGCACCCAGGTGACACAACCCAGAACCAACGACAGACCCATCAGTCAGTTGGCATGCATCACGTAGATATGGTTCGAAACCATTTGGCAATTCATCACCAAATGAAAAAACTGAACTCCACAGGACGGTACCAATGGAATCAGTACTGACGATGAATGCTCTGTTGAGATACGGATCAATCCTCTGGATGTTTCCTACAACTAAAACTCCACCCTCGGCGACTTGCCGAAAAGAAAATGGATTAAAGCGTAAGGAAGTATCGCCAAGATTAAACATACGCTCCCATATGAGATCCCCGAAAGCACTCACCTTCACCAACCAAAGAACCTGCTGACCATCCTCACTCCCTCCAATGAGATATGTGCCGTCGCTATTTTGTACGGTATACATGGACCAAAATGGATTCCAAAGAGTTACCTCTAATTCTCTTGACCAAATGACGCTACCGTCACTGCCAATTTTAATTAAAGATAAACTCGATAATCCATCCCCACCAACCAACACATAGGCACTATCGATGGTTGCCACAAAGCCTTGCTTGTTCAAATTATCAAATGTGTGTTGCCACACAAATTCACAATTTGCATCAAGCTTCAAAACCACCGAAGAAAATCCCTCATTGACACTCCAATTTGAGCCAGCAAACACATAGCCACCATCTGTTGTCACACTAAAATCCAATCCATAACTAGAATAAGTATGGAAAGAAAAATTGCGCAACCACAACAAATTACCCAGAAAATCAATCTTGGCTATCCATTTTTCAGAATAGCTCTGTTGAAAACTACCCAAGAGTAAAAAATCATCACCATCAGCCAGAACCTTTATTGGGGAACCAGGCAAGCCATTGATCTGCTGTTGAGAAATGACCTCGCCATCAAGGCCAAAGCGAGTCAACGACTGACCAACAAGAGCAATCTTGTTGTCTGTGGTGTGAAAAATACTCCCACCAACATTGTTTGGCAAAATTTTTGTCCACACAGTGTCAGGGGCCTGAGCAGAAACTCGCATCACCAGGGCAAGCAGCAATGCGACAAGGGTCAAACTTAAGTGCTTCATCGGTCTTCTCCAGATTTTCGTCAAGTTGTAAGGAACATTTTCGAAACACGAACAATGAAAGAATTAACATAAAAACGATGTTTTGTCAAAGCCAAACAGCCCCGCCGGCGAGGCGGATAAAAAAACTACCTATTAGGTAGCTTTCTAAACTATGCTTTAGCTAACAACTCTTTTAGGGGACGAAATGTTTTGTCCTGGCTTAGCAAAACTTGATAATATTTATTATTTTTCCAATAGATTTTATAAGCTTGCGCGGATTTTTTGGAAGCTATCACCCGATATTGATCATCTAGCACTTCTAGAGCACAACAATTATCCAAAGCAATCGCCAAATTATTGGTTTTTTTCAAAGTGACTTTCAAGTCTTTGTGTCTTTGCTTGTCCACATCAAAATGCGGGACATGCAAAGCCTTGATCAGACCCAAGCCTGAAACTCTCGCATAAGCGGCTTTGGGGTCTTTCATTTTTTTGTAGTCAGACTGTCCAGAGGCAAACCAGCAAATAGAGCCAGCGCTCAAGCCCGACAAGACAATGCCTTTTTGGTAGGCTTTGAGCAAAATTTTATCTAGGCCATGTTTGCGCCACAAGCGCATCATCATCGCGGTATCGCCACCACCGACATAGATAATATCTGTCTGCAAGATTTTGGCTTGCAGTTGTTTTGATGTTAGTTTATTTTTATTTAAATACAAGACATCGACTTGGCAAGATAGTTTTTTGCCAAAATAGTTTTTGACTGTATCACAATAAGCTTCTGACTCGCCGCTGGCGGTGGGAATAAAAAGGAAGCGCGGATTTTTTTTGGCGCTAAGTTTGATGATTTCTTGGTCAATGGCTTTGGTTTCTATTTTGTAGCCGGGGCGTCCGATTTCCCCGCCGCCAATAGCTATGATTTTTTTCATTTTAGTTTTTTCTTAAACTGACACTTTCAAGCGGTTACATTTTGTAACCGGTTCGTTTTCAACTGTTTCCATTTTGGAAATAGTTGCCTTGCTTTAAGTTATTGCATTTTTTGCATATTGCTTTTCGATTATTTCAACTGTTGCAAATTTTGCAATGGTTGATCTTTTTTATCAGCCAAAAAATACTGTATTGATTGATCATGCTCTTTGATATGGGCAAATAAATCTGTAAGCATTTTTATAACTAAAAACAATAGCGTGGTACGCCCAAACAAGAAGGCCCCTAATATAATAATCAAATGCATTGGTAATATTCTGACAGAAATTAAAGAAAAAATTTTATACACACTTTGGTCTTGTGGATCTTTGTTTTGATTATAAAAAAAAGAAAATAAATGATTAAAGAAAAAAATAATAACTGGTAATAAAATAACAGTAAAAATTATTTCTTTAGGAAAATATAAATCTAAAAACCAAAAATAAAAAACATGAAACTGACCGTAAGCCAAAATAAATACCAAAGCTATAACAATTTTGACAACAAATATAATCATTTTACTCTTTGGATCGTGAATTTCAGCTGGATCAAGAACCATACCAAGTATGTTAATTCGTCTTTTTTTAAAAAAACGAAAGATAGCAAAAAAACCAATGATAATGCTTTGATACCAAAAAATCCATAATAAGGTCGCTATATCCCAATTTGATTTTAAGGCTAAAAAAATAGTAAATAAATTAGAAAAA
>JAGORJ010000034.1 GCA_018062885.1 Patescibacteria group bacterium
TATCTAACATCTTGAAAATGTAATTTTAATACAAAAAATATTTAACAATTTGAAAATATTTATAACATTATTATACCATAAATAAAAAATTTGCCCAAGAGCAAATTTTAATTATCAAACACCTGATATCTTACTTTAAAATCTTCGCTAAATTTATCCAATCCTCTATCTGCAAATCTTCAGCTCGACTCAAAAGATTTAAATCCAAAGCCAAGAAAGCTTTGCTTAACTGTTCTTTGTCTAAATTTGGATCACTTAAAAGATTATTAATAAGCTTTTTGCGCTTGGCCGCCATACCTCTATGTATCAGCTGCCAGACAAAAACTTCGTCTGCCTCATAATTCCAAGGATGTAAATTTTTGATGTGCAAAATCGCTGAATCAACTTTGGGTACTGGATAAAAACTATCTTTTTTTACTATTGGCCCCAAAATCGCCTCGCCATAAAAAGCCACACTCAAAGATAAGAGACTATGTTTTTGTTTATGCAAAACCACTCTTTCTGCCACTTCTTTTTGCACCAAAAAAGTCATACTCTCTGGCTGATTTTTACTCAAAATAAATTTAGCAATTATTTTACCCGTCAAATAATAAGGAATATTCGCCACCACTTTGTAGGTCTTAAACTTCAAAGCTTGCATAATATCTTGCCACTGCTGATCACCCAATGATAAAATATCTTGCCAATATAGTGCTAAATTTGGATAAATACTGGCTAATTTTAATAAAGGTTTTTCTAAATTTTTATCAACTTCAAAGGCAACTACTTGAGCCTCAAGTAAAGCTAGTTGTTGCGTCAAAACTCCCAAACCGGGTCCCACTTCTAAAACTAGATCGTTTTTCTTTACTTGCGAGATAGCTAAAATATTAGCTAAAACTATATCGTCAATCAAAAAATTTTGTCCCCGCAAATAGTTTGGACTAATCTTATATTTTTTTAATATTGCTTGTAATTCACTTAAATTCATAACAAATTATAAAGACATATAAAGTAAAGACATGATACCCGCTAAAATAAAAGCTAATTTCATCACAAAGACCTCATCACCAATAAAAAACAATAAGGCCAAAATAATCAGCATCGCTAAAATTTTACCAATCACCAGGCTCATTTCAAAAAAAATCACCCCTGACATCACACTGTGTTTCTCTTTTGCTCGCTCATAGGTTATAGTCGTCAAAGGCACCATCACCATATTTTTGGAAAGCCGGGACATGGTGTCCACAAAAAATACGCCTAATTGATTGACGATAAATAAACGAATAAACCAAGCCAGTGAATAAAAGGAGCTGCCCAAGGTCAAAACCAAGCGCCTACTTTTGGAGTCAGACAATCTGCCGACATAGATAATTATCAAAACTGTGATAAAAGTAGCACCAGCTACCAAAAGACCCAAATCAAAAACATTGACTACGATCAAAGAAATAAAAATTGGCCACAGGATCATCACGACAAACTCTTCCCCAAAACCAAGATAAGCCAAAAAAGCTCGACGATTTTCTCGTGCAAATAATTCTTTATAAGCTTGCACATAAGAAAAACTTTTGGCTTCAAAAATTTCTTTGGTGATCAAAGTAGGAATATTGGATAGTAAGAAAATAATTGAGGCCATCAAAAATAAAGCTCCATAACCCCAATCCAACACAATAAAACCAGCCAAGGCTGGACCGACAATATAAACCAAAGAAGTAACGCCATTGACCGTACCGATCTCTCTACCCTCTTCTCTGGCATCAGAAAATTTAGCAAAGCCCGCGTGATAAGCTGGCCAATAAAACATTTTTTGCACCGCAAAAATCAAAGGCGCGATATAAAAAAATATCGGCATGATCGGAATCAAAAATAAAGACAAATAAAAAGCCGCGAAAAAGAAACTTCCCCAAAAAATACCCCACTCATAACCTTTGTAGCGAGAAAACTTTGCTCCCAAAGGCATGATGAAAAAATACACCGCGTAAAGTAAGAGATAAAACCAAATAATTTCTTGCAAAGAATAACCTAACTGATAAAGATAGATCGGCTCAAAAATCATCACCATGGCCAAAGCCAAGTTCAAAAGAATAGTGGAGACCAAAATTTCTCTCAACTGCCTCGTCATGTGCTGAGGCAAAAGCTTACGCAAAAAATTTTTGTTTTTCATTTTGATATTTTAAAAAAAATAAAATTTTACTCCAAATTTTCTATGATGTGTCCTTGCCTCAAAATTTGCATAGCATCATTTTGATCTACTTTAATAATAGTAGATGCGGCAGTGATAGGCAAGCTACCAGCATTGATAAACAAGTCTGGCTGATGTTTTTTTCCTGCAAAAATCTGTCTAATATTTTGCGCTGTAAAACAACTAGCCTGCTCACTGATATTAGCTGAAGTAGAAATCAATGGTCGGGCAAAATTGACTAATAACTCTTGCACAAAAAGATGACTGGAAATGCGCAAAGCCAAAAAATCCGCAAAGTTTTTGTGCATTGGATAATAACGATAAGGCAAAACTAGAGTCAATGGTCCTGGCCAATGTTTCATAGCCAGCTCCAAAGATTTTTTGGAAAAATGTACCAAAGTAGAGGCGGAAGTCAGATCAGGCACGATCACTGGCAAAGGTTTTTGCTTGTCACGCTGTTTGATCTGATAAATTTTTTCTATCGCTTGCTCATCATAAAAATCTCCTCCTAAACCATAGGAAGTTTCTGTCGGATAAACGATCACTCCCCCATTATCTAAAATAGCAGTTGCCTCTTGGATAACTGCTAAAATATTATTTTTAGTTAGCTTGATTTCTTTCATCATATGTTAAACTACAATACTAATAATCTTATTCTTGATATGAAGATATTTTTTTACTTCTTTGTTCTCTATATGAGCCTGCACTTTTGGCAAGGCTAAAACTTTATTTTTCAGCTCAGCACTATCTATTGTATCAAGAGCTAGCTCTATCGTGTCTCTAAGTTTGCCATTAACTTGAATGCCTAAAATAATATTTTCTGCCTTAGCTAGATCCTCATCATAGGCTGGCCAAGGCTCATAAGCTAGGGTTTCTTGATGGCCAAGTAAGCTCCATAATTCTTCTGCTAGGTGAGGAGCAAATGGTGCTAAAATTAAAATAAATTTACTAAATAAATTTTCCGAAATACTTTCTGCTTTTTCTAATTCTTTTAGTAAAATAGTGAGCTGAGCAACCGCTGTATTAAAACGCATACTCTCAATATCTAAGCCTACTTTTTTAATACTTTGATGTAAAATCTTGAATACTAATTCTTGATCCTGATACTCTTTTTTTACTTTCTCTTGTAAAGCAAAAACTTTTTTCAAGAAACGAAACATGCCAACCACACCCTGGTCATCCCAAGCAATCGACTGATCAAATGGCCCCATGAACATTTCATATAAACGAACAGTGTCCGCGCCATATTTTTGAATATAACCATCAGGATTAATGACATTGCCTTTAGATTTTGACATCTTAATACCACCCTCTCCCAAAACCATACCCTGAGCCGTTCTCTTGGCATAAGGCTCTGAACCACAAACTTCTGGCACAGCTTTTATGTCGTATAAAAATTTATACACAAAACGAGAATATAATAAATGCAAAGTAGTGTGTTCCATGCCACCATTATACCAATCAACCGGCAACCAATAGCTGGCCTTTTGCGGATCAATCATCTGCTTGTTATTTTGAGGATCACAATAACGAATAAAGTACCAATTAGAGCCTGCCCAATTTGGCATCACATCTGTTTCTCGTTCAGCTGGACCACCACATTTTGGACAAGTTGTATGCACCCAAGAGTCTACTTTTGCTAATGGCGATTGACCATCTTCTGTCGGCATAAAATCTAAAATATCTGGCAAAATAACTGGCAATTGATCTTCTGGTACTGTTTGCCACTGACATTTTTGACAATAAATCATGGGAATTGGTTCGCCCCAATATCTTTGACGAGAAAAAATCCAGTCCCTTAATTTATAATTCACAGCTTTCTTGCCAGTATTATTTTTTTCTAACCAAGTAACAATTCTTTTTTTAAATTCTGCCGTTGTTAAACCATTAAATTCTCCAGAATTTACTACAATACCTTCACCCATAAAACATACTTCCGCTCCTTTTTTGAGCAAGACACCATAGGCAACTTCCATTGCCTTTTGCATTCTTTTAATTGTACTATCCCCACTTTTAAAATCATCATTAATTGGCCAAGGGTACGTATTACTAATATTCAAAATACTTTGATCGATAGGTGTAATAACTTGAATTTTTTCTAAACCAAAATTCTCAGCAAACTCCCAATCACGTTGATCATGTGCTGGCACAGCCATTACTGCTCCAAAACCATAATTTGCCAAAACATAATCCGCCACAAATAAAGGAATTACCTGATTATTCACTGGATTAATCACTTCTAAACCTTCGATTTTTACTCCGGTTTTTTCTTTATTTAGCTCGCCTCTTTCTAAATCAGATTTTTTAC
>JAGORJ010000035.1 GCA_018062885.1 Patescibacteria group bacterium
TACTACTGTTTTCGTCTGCTTCTCCTTTGACATTGCTAAACTCAAATCGGACTGCCAAAAATCCTGCCAGCATGACAAAGCCAAAAATGGCGAAAGCATAAACAAATACTAACCATAATTTTTTCATGCATTTATAATATCAAAAAGAAAGAAAAAATACCAATTATAGCAAGCCCAAGCGTCTTGCTTGCTTTTATTCATAAATTCCGCTAGAATAGCTTATAATTAATATAAAATTTTATGGCAAAAAGATTACACGCAGTCGGTAGACCACAAAAATCTAGTTCTAAGAAAACCAAAAAAAGACTAGATATAAAAAAAGCTATGCTAGAAGCAAAAGCTAAAAAGAAACATACTAAAGCTTAATGCTTAAAAATCGCCTTATGGGCGATTTTTGTTTTTAAGAGATTTTGACTATTTTATATTCCCTATCATTCACCAAAACTTTTTCACCTAGCTTTTTGCCAAGTAAAGCTTCTCCTAAAGGCGAGTGTAAAGAAATAATGCCCTTTTCTGGCTTGGTCTCTACAGAACCCAAAATTTGATAAGTAAATTCTTTTTCCCCGTTGTCCACTGTTACAAAATTACCTACCTGCACACTTGTTATATGTTTGTTGACCTGAATAATTTCTACTTTGTTCAACAAGTTTTCTAGCTCGGTAATTTTTTGATTGACACCCCTGAGCTTTGATTTAGCTATCTGATAAGATGCGTTTTCGGAAAAATCTCCGTCTGAAGCTGCCACTTGCATTTCTTTGATCCATTTTGGTCTATTTACTTCTTTTAATTTTTGCAAATTTTTTTGCAATTCCAAAAACTTCGCTTCGGTCATTTTTGGATCAAGGCTAAGATCTGAATACTCCCCTGCTTTTCGAATTGGTACACGCATATTCTTTTATCTACTTTAAAGACTAACTTGAATAGGCACTAAAAGTCAAGAAATTTTTTAATCGCTGAAAAAATTAATTTTTGATATAATGAGCTTAGCTTTATAGAATCAGACAAATGCTAAACAAAAAAATACAAAACGACCTCTTGATTTTTATCCTCTACGCCATAATTTTTTTGATCCTCACTTTTCCTTTAGTTCTCAACTTTTGTACTAGCATCATCGCCCCCTATGACAGTGACGGGCCAATTTTTTTATGGAACGCTTGGCATTTAGAAAAAAATATCCTAGCCGGCAATTTTTCTTTGTATACCGACTATCTTTTTTACCCTCAGCACACTCCTCTGGGGCTACACACCTATTCTCAATTCCAATCTATTTTGACTTTTATTATCAATTTATTGGCTCACAATTTAGTTTTTAGTTTTAACTTAGTTTACTTATTGTCAGTCAGTCTTTGCGCTTATTTCACTTATAAGTTTTTTCAATTACTTAATTTTAAAAAGTCAGTTTCTTTTTTGGCCGGCATCCTGTTTGCCTTCCAGCCATTGTGGAGCATTTACGCTCTTTTTGGGACGCAAAATTTTCTACAGATGTGGTATGTGCCAGCCACTTTATATTTTTATGAAAAATTCCGACAAACTAATAAGCCTAGCAATGCTTTTTTAGTCGGCCTTGTCATCGCCTCTGCCTTTATCAATGATTTTTACCCTTTTGTTTTTTCTCTTGCTGGCCTTGCCATTTATTCACTGTGTATAAATTTTCAAAAAATATTTAAATTATTTAGACACTACTTAAGGCTGGCTATTTTTAGCTTACTAGGATTTTTGATAGTAGCTTGCTGGAAAATATTTTTGCTTTGGGAACAAAAAGATTTTATCAGCAAGATGCCTAAACCTAGTTTGCAAGATATCGATAGTTTATATTTTGCTGACCCTGTAAATTTGTTTCGCCCCGTGCAGTGGCATTTTCTCTGGGGCTCCTGGTCTACTTGGTTTGGAAATTTTTCCCTACAAAATGGCAATGCTTTTCTCGGCTTTAGCTTTGCCTTGCTGATAATACTTTTTTTGCTTATTAAAATTCGCAAAAAAACTAGCTGGCAAAATAAAAGAACATTTATTATCTTTCTCACAGCCTATTTATTAATCTTGAGCCTATCATTTGGGCCTTACTTACATTTTTTTGGTATAAACACTCATTGGCCTATGCCTGATTATTTTTTGGCCAAAATTTTCCCCAGCTTTAATCATTTACGCTTTCCGGCTCGCTGGCTTATTTTGGGACAAATATTCTTTTGTGGGATCTTTATCTCGCTCCTAGCTTATCTGCAAACCAATCTTAGCGCCAAGATTTATAAAATCTTATTTGTTTGCCTGACGCTGGCCTTGATTTTAGAAGTGATGTTTTTACCCAGAAGCATGATGCCTATTTTTTCTAAAGAAAACGAACTAATTCAGCAAATTGCCAAACAGACAGACAACAAAACTGTCTTGACTATTCCTATGGCTATTAGCAGTGGCTATTTTGATTTGGGTGAAACTCACAAAAAAGCCATGGCCTACCAAATCATCCACCAAAAACCAATCATTGAGGGCCACCTCAGTCGCCTACCATTAGATTACAAAAACTATGCTCAGGAGCCAATTATCAAATATTTCTTAAACTACCAAAATACTCAGCTAGACAACACTGATCTTGATGCTGAAAATATAAAACAATTTTTTAACTACTATCAACTGGGCTATATTATTATTGATAAACAAAAAGTCGATCTGACTAGCAATGAAGGCAAAATATTATTAAATTATTTACAAACAAATTTAAATTTTCAATTATTAGCTGAAAATCAATACCAAATAATTTTCCAACGCTAAACATTTTGATTAAGCTAGCAAAATGTGCTAAATTATATGTATAAATGAAAAACTATGACAATATTTTTAGGAGCTGACCATGATGGTTGGGCATTAAAAGAACAGTTAAAAACCGCTTTGCAATCTCAGGGTCACAAAGTCAGTGACCAGGGCAATCTTATCCATGAAGCTAGCGACGACTATCCTGATTTTGCCAAAAAAGTTGCTATCATGATGAAAAAAAATCCTACTAGTGTCGGAATTTTGATCTGTGACAGTGGCCAAGGCATGATGATGGCCGCTAATCGCTTCAAACACTTGCGCGCCGCTTTTGGCTACTCTAGTGAAGCTATCGTTGGCGCTCGCCAAGACGAAGATGCTAACGTTTTGTGCCTAGTAGCTAAAGAGCTTAATCTCAAAAAAGCTCAAAGCCTGATAGATACTTTCTTAGACACTCCATTTTCCAAACTGGCCAGGCACAAAAGACGTATACAAAAACTAAAAAAATTATAATGGCAAAAAAAATACAAATTATCCCTGCTATTTTAGCCTACAACCCAGACCAGTTCAAACAACAGTGGCAAAAAGTAGCCAAAAATTTCAAAACATTTCAACTAGACATTTTGGATGATGATTTTGTGGCTAGCAAAAACAATCTCAATCCCCGTCAAATAAAAAAGATCATCAAAACCGCTGACTTAGAAATTCATTTGATGGTCAGAGATATCAATAGCTACCTTGGTCCTTGGGCAAGTCTCAAGAATACCAAAAAAATCATTTGGCACTATGAAGCCACTCAAGACTTAGAGGATATAAACACTGCTTTGAAGTGGCTCAAGACCAATAAGATAAAAGCGGGCCTAGCTATTAACCCAAAAACTAAATTAAAATTTATTTTGCCATTAGTAAAAAAGTTTGACACTATCCTGGTGATGGGTGTAGAGCCTGGTGAAATGGGACAAAAATTTAATCCTAAGATTTTTAGTAAAATAAAAAAACTACGCAAAAAATTTCCTGAACTAAACATTGAAATCGACGGCGGAGTCAATGAAAAAAACTACCCCAAAATCATCAAAGCTGGCGCTAATTTGATAGTCATGGGCAGCTATCTACAACAAGCTAAAAATATCAAGACTGCCATAAATAATTTAAAATAAAAAGCGTTTAACTTAAAAGACCCGCAATTATTTTACGCTTTTCGCCCATTGGGCGTTTTTAAAATAATTGCGGGTCTTTTATTTTTTATATTTTATCTATCCTGTAATCTAAACTGTAAACCATCAAGTACTCTAGTATACCAGTATCTAACTGGGATAGTGATAATATCTTGCCATTTAAAGCCCAAGGATAAGAAAGTACTTTCATCTTTAATCCAGTATTCAATACTGTCTTTAATATAGAAGATTGGAGTAAAGTTACCATGCTTTAATAGTTGTCCTGTAGGGTGAGTATTAGAGTTAGTAATGTCAGAGCCTATGGTATAGTGTTGAAAGTCTTCACTTGGTAAGTGAATTATTTTGTTAAAGTCATAACCAAAGTCTTGGAAGATATTACCACTGGTAATCCATCTTAAAGTTTTAGTAGGTTCAACTGCATAGACTTTGTTGTCTTGGTCAAATTTAACTAGATTACCTGGTTTAACTGTTAGTCTGCCTAGGTATGGATATGAGGCTAAAGTTTGAGGAGTGACAACTGTAAGGC
>JAGORJ010000036.1 GCA_018062885.1 Patescibacteria group bacterium
ATTATATTTATAAGGAAAAAATAACTAAAAAAAGATTTCCTAATAAGAGAAATATTATAAGAGGGGAAATTAATCAACAAAAAATTGAGATATTTGATTATTATGAAATAGGTTATGCGATTATTATACGGTCCTATGAAAAAAAATCGACAGTATTTATAATTAATAATGATGTTGCAAATCAAAAATTATTGCGTAATTTTTTTTGTGGTGGTACTTGGCCAGTGAAAAAAATTGATAAAATTTTAGCTGATTTAAAAAATCAATAAAAATATTTTATGAAATTCAAAGTTAACCAAAACCAAATTGAATTCGATCATTTGTTTTTTTCAGTGATCATTCCAAAAAAAGATAAAATTGTTTATTCATTTTTTAATGCATGGACAATTTCACCAGCTATGACTATTTTGTCTGAAAATAGAAAAATTAATTATAAAATCCCATTAATTAGTAGGTTAGTTTTTTTATTAGAGGTTTTGATAAATATTAGATATAGACAACTAATCTTGGTGGGTAAAAAAAGTTTTTTTTGGACAACCAGTTTTACCACAATAACTTCTAGAAATATCTTTAGTACAAAAAGAGGGCTGTCGAAGATTAAATCGACTCTGGATTTATTAAAATCTTATGGTTATAATGTAGCTAATGCTGATCTAGAATTACAAAAATTAGTAGAATCCGAAATCAAGGAATCTAAAATTTATTATACATTCAAACATCGTCTTAAATTATTTCTTATTCTTTGTTTTATTGGGCTAGTTTATTGCTCACTTTTTTATGTTTCAACTGATTTTGAAACCAAGAAAGAAGCGATTGGGTTTTTTTTGGTGATGTTTACCCCTTTTTTATTTTTAGGAACAATGGCATTAATTTTTGCCAGAACAAAGTTATTTTTTATGAAATTTTTTTTCATTTTGATGTTAAGTTTACTTATTATTGCTTTTATTAAGCAAGTAATAAATTAAGTAAAAATATTTTATGGAAATACAAGAAAATATAATTTTAGCGCCTTACACTACTTTTAAAATCGGTGGACCAGCCGAATATTTTGTTTTGGCAAAAACTGCAGAAGATATTCAAGAGGCGATTATTTTTGCTAGAGAAAAAAATTTAAAAGTTTTTGTTTTTGGTGGTGGTAGCAATTTATTGATTACAGATGCTGGCATCAAGGGTTTAGTGATTAAACTAGATTTACAAAAACTAGAGTTTGATAATAATAAAGTTTTAGTCGGTGCTGGTGTAAATTTAGCTTATTTATTAAATCAGGCCTTAGAAAATTCTTTGACGGGCTTAGAGTTTGCCGCTGGTGTGCCAGGTACTGTTGGTGGAGCAGTCAGAGGTAATGCTGGAACTTATGGAGAGGCTATGGGTGATGTAGTCCAAAATATCCAATATCTTGATGAAAATTATCAGCTCCAAACTATGTTAGCAAGCCAAGCTGAGTTTGCGTATAGACATAGTATTTTCAAAGAAAAAAAATATTTGATCTTAGAAGTGGAGCTCAAATTACAAACTGGTGATGTAGAAGTCGCGAGAAATCTAGTCAAAGAAAGATTGGCTTATAGGCAAAATACCCAACCAAATGATCCTTCGGCTGGCTGTATTTTCAAAAATATCGCTTTTGAGGAGACCGAAATCAATGCTTTGAGAGATAAAGGCATAGAAGTGGATAAATTTTTAGCCCACAAAAAAATACCAGCTGCCTATTTGATCGAGCAGGCTGGCCTCAAAGGCAAGACTATTGGTGGAGCACAAGTCTCAGAAAAACACGCCAATTATATTATCAACACCGGGCAGGCCAAAGCCGAAGATGTCTTGATTTTGAGTAGTTTTATTAAACAGCAAATTAGGGATAAATATGGCATTCAGCTGGTTGAGGAAGTGCAGTTTGTGGTATAAATAGCTAAATATTGAGGTTTTTTGCTATTTTGCTATTTTTTGCCTGATTTTTTAGGCTAAAGGCTTGACAAAACGTAAAAAATTCGTATAATTAAGGGGCACTTAAATTAGACAGCGATATAAAAAACGATTTTTTATGTAGCTTATAAACTATGTAATTAATTTATTTTTTTATATTATCATTAAATTAATGAGTGAAACACAAACAAGGGTTAATAAAAAAGGATTCTTAGAAGTGGCAGGAAAAGTGACAGAGCTTTTACCAAATGCAACTTTTAGGGTTGTACTAGAAAATGACCAAGAGATCATGGCACATTTATCCGGTAAGATGAGAATGTTTAAAATTCGTATTTTACCTGGTGACCAAGTGACGGTAGAAATGAGTCCTTATGATTTAAGCAAAGGTAGAATTATTTTTAGAAAGTAAAAAAAATGAAAGTAAGAGCCTCAGTTAAAAAAATGTGTAAAGACTGCAAAATCATTCGCCGTGAAAATCGAGTGATTTGTGTTTGTAAAAACCCTAAGCATAAACAAAGACAGGGTTAATTTTAATTATTGAAATTAAATTCAAAAAGTATGGCAAGAATTTCCGGAGTCAATATTCCAAATGATAAACGATCAGAAGTCGCTCTGACTTATATTTATGGCATTGGCTTGACTACTTCACAGAAGATTTTGGGTGAATTAAAAATCAATAAAGACACTAGAATCAAAGATTTATCAGAAGAAGATGTCAATCGCTTAAGACAAAGAATCGAAAAAGATTTTAAAGTAGAAGGTGAATTAAGACGAGACAAGATAGCCAACATCAAGCGTTTGAAAGAAATCAAATGCTACCGCGGCACCCGTCACGCAAAAAATTTACCAGCCAGAGGCCAGAGAACCAAAACAAACTCTCGTACAGTTAGAGGAAACAAGAGAGTTACTATGGGTAGTGGCCGTGCTAAATCTGCACAAAAGACTTAATTTTAAGCTATCAGCAATATACATATGAAAAAGATTGTCAAGAAAAAGAAAATCAAAAAGAAGATAAGTCGTGGTCAGGCTCATATTCAGGCTACCTACAACAACACCATCGTCACTTTGACTGATCAGGTTGGTAATGTATTGGCTTGGTCTTCAGCCGGTCTAAATGGTTTTAAAGGACCAAAAAAAGCCACTCCTTATGCTGCTGGTATTATTGTCAAAAATGCAAGTGAGCGCGCCAAAGAATACGGCTTACAAGAAGTTGAAGTTTTTGTAAAAGGTGTTGGTGCTGGACGTGAAGGTGCTATTCGTGCTTTACATGCCAATGGTTTAGCCGTTGTCTCTATCAAAGATTTGACTCCAATTCCTCACAATGGTTGTCGTCCTAAAAAGACCAGAAGAGTTTAATTATAATAATCAATTTTGAATAGTATATGGGTAGAAATCTACAAGCAAAACACAGAGCTAGTCGCCGTTTTGGTGAAAATGTAGCTGACACAGTCAAATCACCTTTGGACAAGAGATCTTATCCAATGGGCGTTCATGGTCCAAAAAAAGCTTTTGCTAAAACTTCAGAATATGGTCGTCAATTGATGGCTAAACAGAAGGCCAAGGCTATTTATGGTATGTTAGAAAAGCAATTTCATTTGACTTTCCAAAAAGCTCACCAAATGTCTGGTGATGTCAGTCAAAATATGTTGACCTTATTAGAAACTCGTTTGGACAATGTCATTTTTAGATCAGGACTAGCTGCCACTCACCGTTTAGCTAGACAATTAGTCAATCATGGACATTTTATGGTAGATGGTGTCAAAACCGATATTCCTTCTTACCGTGTCAAACCAGGCCAAGTTATCAAAGTCAAAGAAAATAAACTAAAAAAACCTTATTGGATGACTTTGACTGCAGAAAGATTAGACAAGATCGAAGCAGCCGCTTGGTTGGCCTTGGATAAACAGAATATGACCATTACTGTCAATAGTTTGCCAACTGTTGATGATTTACCACAAAATATTCAAACAAACTTAATTGTTGAGTTTTACTCACGTTAAAAAAAATAACAAAAAAATTATGGCAAATCAAATTCCATTACCTGACAAAATCACTATCAATGATAAAAAGGATAATAACTACCAAGTAGTTATTGAGCCGTTTTATCCTGGTTTTGGCGTAACCGTGGCTAACGCTTTACGCAGAGTCTTACTTTCTTCACTTCCTGGTGGAGCAGTAACTTCTTTTAAGATCGATGGTGTGCAACATGAATTTGACACAATTGACGGTGTCAAAGAAGATGTGGTAGAGATAATGTTGAATTTAAAAAAACTTAGAGTTCATGTTTTCTCTGATGAGCCA
>JAGORJ010000037.1 GCA_018062885.1 Patescibacteria group bacterium
CGAAATAGTGGGTCAGCTAGAGCTATTTGTGGCAGGCTTAAAAGTAGCGCCAAGGCGCTGAGTACAAAATAACTTTTCTTCATATAGTTTTTTGTCCGGCGTATGCCGGATTATTTAATAATTTTACCCTCTAAATTGACGTTAATATTTTCCGTCGAGCTTTGATTTTCCGTTACCAGTAGCACATTGAGAGCGCTGCCATTTTTTATCCAAGTAGGCTCTTTACCATAAGTGATAAATTTACTTTCTATAATTTTAGTCTTGTCTTGATTAAATTTATTTATCCAAACTTCATAGTCTGAATGATAGACAAGCATATTACCATCTGGTGACCAAAGTGGTTTTTCTGAAGGCATCGGCACAGCGCCTGCTTCTGTGCTGTCATATAAACCAAAATTTGTGAGCAAGGTTTTATTCTTACCATCAGCATCAATGATATAGTGTGAGCTCATACCATGATCAAAATCATTTAGGCCAAAGAAAACAATTTTTTTGCTGTCAGCTGTCCAAAATGCACCCCAATCTTCTGCAAGGGTAGTGATTCTTTTTTCTTCCAGAGTCTGGAGATTCAAGATAGTTAAGCCCAAGGCCAGATCATAATAATTATTTTGTTCCCAATCAGCATTTAGTTTTTGGTAGACCAAAAAATTTGTATCAGGAGAAAGATCTGGTTGTAAGACTTTGTCCATTATTTTTTCTTTGCTGTTTTTAGTGATATCAAAGCGCCAAAGATCTTGACTAAGATCAGTAAAATAAACTAAGTTATTTTTTTTATCCAAAATGGCGTGTTTCACTAAATTGTCAGCTATTTTTTGCTCACTTTGCTTTTGTAAATCGAGCAAATACAGCTCTGTTCCGCCAGTGCTTTCACTGTCGCTGGTTTCATTTTGCCAAGTTTTACCAACTAAGGCATATTGAGAATTATAATCAAATAATAATTTTAAATCAGCAGTATTGCTGAAATTTTTTTCACCCAAAGCTTGGCCCAGTGATTTTAATTCTCCATTTAAGATAGTTAATTTTTCGGCTTCAGCTACTGGAATTGGTTTTTGCCATAAGACATAGCCAAAACCTAGAATAACAAGTAGCAAAAAGCCGGAGATTAATTTTAGTTTCATAAAATAAAAATTAGTAAATAAAAAACTCAAATACAAATTTGAGCCTGTTGAAAAAATACGCATGGAGGACCATGTCCATAATGGTAATTTTTATGCATATCACTTTTCTTCCTTTTTATTATCGGCTTTTTATTTTTATTTGTCAATTAAAGAAAAATAGGGGAATATTTTTAGTTTACTTAAAGTGTAATTTTTAGTATAATATAGACATGCAAAAAGTTCGCAAAGCTATTGTAGCTGTGGCTGGCTCTGGCACGAGATTGTTGCCAGCGACTAAGGCTATGCCCAAAGAAATGTTGCCGATTGTTGACAAGCCAATCATTCAGTTGGTAGTCGAAGAATTGGTGGCTGCTGGTATAGAAGATATTATCTTGGTCACCAAATGGGACAAAAAGCCCTTAGAAGATCACTTTGATCATTCTTGGGCCTTAGAGTCTGATTTAGCGGCAGCCGGTAAAAAAGAAGCTTTGCATGCTATCCAAAAGATTTCGGAAATGGCAAACTTTATTTATGTCAGACAAAAAGGACCATACGGAAACGGCACGCCAGTTTTGTCAGCTGCCAGTCTAGTCAAAAATGAACCTTTTGTTTATGTCTGGGGTGATGATTTGGTGAAATCAAAAGTTTCTTTTACTAAACAAATGTTGGATGACTATCATCAGAGCGGACACTTGATGATTGGTGTGCAAAAAGTCGCTAAAGACCAAGTCGATAGATATGGTATTGTCAGTCTCAAAGACAAAAAAACCATGCAACTTAATGGCATCATTGAAAAACCAAGTATCAAAGAAGCGCCTTCTCAGCTGGCAGATTTTGGACGCATGATATTAAATCAAGATATTGTGGATGTTCTGAAAAAAACTGCTTTAGGCAAAGGTAATGAGCTCTGGATAGTGGATGCTATTCGTGACTACATCAAAGCTGGCGGAGAATTTTATGCCAAAGAGATCAAAGACGGTGAGTGGCTCACTACCGGAGATCCTTGGAACTTACTCAAAGCCACTTTGGAATATGCCAAAGACAGAAAAGATTTGAAAAATCTTTTGAAAAAATATTTGAAAAAAATTTAGTTTATTTATGCAAAGAAAAAAACTAATCATTCTCTTGATTCTCGGAGTCTTTATCATGACTAGTGGTTTTGGTTGCAAACAAAACATAGTAAACAAAGAGCAATTTAAGCCAATCACCCTGGAGTACTGGGGCGTTTGGGAAACGCCTGAACAAATGCAAGGCATCATCAGTGCCTATCAGCAAAGCCACCCAACTATCAAAGTAAATTATAAAAATTTTCGTTACGAAGAGTACGAACAAAAACTTTTGGAAGCTGCCTGGGAAGATAGAGTGCCAGATGTTTTTATGATTCCGGCCACTTGGCTCAAAAAATACCAAGACAGACTAAGTTCTATGCCAAAGTCTGTCAGAATTCCCGTGACAGAAATAAAAGGTAGTATCAAAAAAGAAGCAGTCACAACTCTTGAGACCGTAAATAGCTTAACGCAAAAAGACATTGAAACCCAATATGTTGATGTGGTTTTTGGTGATGTGGTGATAGATGAAAAAATCTATGGATTACCATACTCTGTTGATACATTAGTTACTTTTTACAATAAAAATTTATTGACTCAAAGTGGTATCGCCGAACCGATGCTAGATTTTCATGATTTGGTAGATCATATTCAGAAATATAAACTTTCCAAAATAGGCCAAGCCAATACAGTTTTGCAGTCTGGTGTGGCTATGGGTGGCTATGATAATATTCCTCGTTTTTTTGATATCATCTCTAGTTTGATGTTGCAAAATGAAGTGCAGGTTCAAGGCGCAAGTTTTGATCCTTTACAAGATCAGGTTTCGGCTACCAAGCTAGCAGAAGTCTTATCTTTTTATACAGATTTTGCCAGTCCTACCAAAGCTGTCTATTCTTGGAACAGTGACTTGTCTGATGCTTTTGAGCTTTTTACTCAAGGAAAGTTAGCTTACTTTTTTGGCTACAGCTATCACGCTGATGAATTACGCAAACGAGGCGTGCAATTTAACTGGGACATGACAAATTTCCCACAAACCAGAGGTTCAAGCGATACTATGTATTATTCAAACTATTGGGTAAATGTCGTGCCTTTGAAATCCAAAAATATAGACGCCGCTTGGAATTTTATTCAAAGCACAGCTTCTAAAAATATGGTCAGTACTTATCTTGAGACAAACAAAAAACCAACTGCTCTCAGATCTTTGATAAATACTCAATTACAAAATGATGATGTGCGTATTTTTGCCTCACAAGTTTTGACAGCAAATAATTGGTACAACGGTTATGATATTGACTTGGCAGAAACCTATTTAGCTGATTTTATCCGTGCAGTCCAAGCAGGAGAGTTAAAAATAGATGATGAGGGTTTGAATTTTTTGGTCAAACGCCTAAATCAAACTTATAAAAAACCAGAGTAGCAAAAAAATAAAAAATGAAAAAAAGTTTCCCATTATTTTTAATAGCCATTTTTTTACTAGTACCGCATTTTGTCTTGGCGGCTGGTTTTTTGGATGGACTCGCTTGTCTATCTAATGGTCAATGTCAGCTTAGGGATGTAGAAACTGGTTTATTGGCTTTGATTAGACTAATGATTGGGATGGTTGGTGCTTTAGCTATATTATATTTTATCTGGGGTGGGGTGCAATGGCTTACTTCTTATGGTAATCAACAAAAAATTCAGCATGGTAGAGATATTATGTTACAAACAGTCATTGGCCTGATAGTAGCTTTTATGAGTTTTATATTGGTAGAATTTTTTGTCAACGATTTCTTAGGTGCTCAGCCTGATGTTCAAGTGTCTGCTGTGTGTTCAAATGGTGCTAAGGGTATTAGTTGCGGTGCTGCCGGTGATAACTATGTTTGTACGGGCAAGGATACTTTTCAGGGTGATAATGCCAGCTACAATAGTTCTTGCATTAGCAAGTGCCAGCTTAAGAGCTTAGAGGACAATGCGGCAAATTGGACCTGTTTGTCTCAAGATATTGCCGACAGACAAGGTGTTCAATCAGAATCAAATCTTTGCCCAGGTACACTTA
>JAGORJ010000038.1 GCA_018062885.1 Patescibacteria group bacterium
GAATTTTGGAACGAAAGAGTCTTTCTTTTTCTTGATTTAAGCTGATTATTTTTAAATTATCAGCCAACTTGCCAGACTCTTCACCGATTCTCAATAAAGACAAAACATGATCTGGAAATAATTGGACCTCTGCCAAAGCTTTCCAGAAAGCTGAACCAGCAGCCACATCTTCTCGAATCTCTATGATAATGCGCTGCATTTTTTTTGACTTCACGTCAACCAAAACCGCATCAATCGCCTCCAAAACCCCCATACCAGATATAATCAACATGCTGACATTTTCCAAAAAATAATCGCGATCGCGACTAATAAAAAAATGATTCAGGGCTTTAAAATGTTTTACTTGTGCTTTTTCAGACATAAAAATCTATTTAGGTGCCTGCGCTACTCTCAATAATTCTTCTAAAGTAGTCAAACCATTTTTTACTTTTTCTAAACCATCTTCAAACAAACTTAAAGAACCCTCAAGCTGAGCTAATTCCCAAATTTGCTGGCTCGCAGGATTTTTGAGGACAAGGTCTTGTAGAGTTGGCGTCATATTGATAAATTCAAAAATGGCCGCTCTGCCCTTATAACCAGTGTGTCCGCAAACAGAACAACCCTTGCCTTTATACAAAGTTATTTCTGTGCCTGTAAAATATTTATCTTTTAAGCTAGAGTTTAAATTGATTTTTTCTTTAGGTATGACAAAACTATAGCGACAATTATCACAAATTTTACGCACTAAGCGCTGAGCGATAATCACCTCTAAAGTACTGGCCAATAAAAATGGCTCAATACCCATATCTAGCAAACGAGGAATAGCAGTCGCAGCGTCATTGGCATGAAAAGTGGAGAGCAACAAATGTCCTGTCAAAGCCGCATTGACGGCAATTTCCGCTGTTTCCTCATCTCTGATTTCACCCACCAAAATAATATCTGGATCTTGTCTCACAATAGACCTCAGGCCTTTAGCAAAAGTCAGATTAGTTTGAACGTTTACTTGTATTTGATTTAAACCATGAACCTTGTACTCGACCGGATCTTCAATAGTAGTGATATTTACATCGGCTTTATTTAAAATTTTTAACAAAGCATACAGCGTAGTGGTTTTACCAGAACCAGTCGGACCAACTACCAGTATCATACCAAAAGGTTTGTCAGCCGCTGTTAAGACAATGTTTTGACTTCTGTCCGATAAACCTAACTCTGATAAATTTAAAGCCTGCAAATACGAAGATAGCACACGTAAAACAACTTTTTCACCCTCTACAATAGGTATGATAGAAGTACGAAAATCTACGACTAAATTTTCTTTTTCATAATGCATGGATCCGTCTTGCGCGGCATAGTGCTCATCGATACGCAAACGACTTTGGACTTTGATACGATTCAAAATATTTTCGTAATGTTCTTTGGGTAAAGACCCAGCTTCTTGTAATACTCCATCAACTCTAAAACGCACGATCACATCAGTTTTACGTGGCTCAAAATGAATATCTGAAGCATGATAAGAAATAGCATCTGACAAAATTTCTTCAATGATTTCTGGTGCTATTCTTTTTTGTTCAGCGATAATTTTAGAAAATCTAGTTTCTAATGGTTTTCGATATTGATTTAAAATAGCATCAATGTCTTCTGACAAAGAATAAGTCAATGCTATTTTCCTGCCTGGAAAAACAGTAGCCAAGGCTTCCAAAATACCATTGGCTTGAGGATCGTCACTTGTCACTACCAGAGCATCTTTGTTTTCAGCAAATAAAACTAGTCGGTATTTTTGTGCTAATTCCAAAGGAATCTTAGCAATCTGTGTAGCTGAGGGGATGTTAGTATTTAAATCTGAATACAGCAGATTCATCGACTCAGCGATCGCCTGCCCCAATAAATCACGATTAAGCAAACCAGCGCTAAAAAAATAATCCAAAACTGTACCGTGTTTTTTAGAAGCAAAATCTTGCGCGGTTTTAAAATCTTCCGCACTAATATAATTGCCTTTGAGTAGAATCTCCGCTAAGGCCTTATCATCAAGTTGCATATTAAATTTTTATTTTTATTTGCTTTTTTATTTTAAAATTTTCCCAATATAATCCACTAACTTAGTTAATGAAGTATTAGACTTTATGAAAAAATCTTTAGCCCCTAGAGCCTTAACTTTTGCATCATCTTCTTCTTGACTAAGATTAGATAAAACTAAAATTGGTATTTTATTATTCGCTGCCTGTAAAGCTTTTAAAACTGCAAAACCATCTAGTTTGGGCATCATCAAATCCATCAAAATTAGATCAAATTTTTCTTTGGCTAATAAATCTAGGCCTGACTGTCCATCATTTACAGAAGTAGCCAAAAATCCAGAATGATTCAGCTTTAGCTCCAAAGCTCTAGCCATCGGTTTTTCATCCTCCATGATCAAGATTTTTTTTATTTCAGTTGGCATATATTAATACAGCTATTATAACATTTTCAGCTAGCTAATTACAAGGGATAAAAAAATAAAAAACGGCCTAAAAACTGTCTTTACTGCCACTAAATAAAAATAAACGCGTTAACTTTAGCTCATCATATGAATAGCCAGATCCAAGCATTTCTTTGACTGGTGAAAGTGCGGTATCTCCAGAATCTTGGAAAGCTTTGGAAATAATAACAAAACGATCTTTGGCTGGTTTTAAATAATCAATATCTAGCTTGTCACCGCGTGCTTTAAGCTGTTCAATGTGAGCAATGATAGTGCCGGTACTGATGTTTCTTGCCTCCGCCATCTCTTTAGGTGACTTTTTTTGTTCAAGTAACAATTTAGTTTTATCGATACTTGATATTCTTTCTTCGTCCGTTTTTTCTCTAGCATAGGTTTTGACAAATAATTTTTGATGCTTCTGTTTGTCCAGCTCATTCAGTGCGTCAACAAAACTAACTGCTTCTTGTGATTTGATTTTTAATAATCCATCAATTTCAATAACCCGCTCATCACTAATTAAGGCCATTTTATTTAAACCAAGTAAGCGTAAACCAGATAGTGCCCGCACACGAGAAAGTGCCACATAGCCCATGCCTGGCACAAATGATTTAGAAAGATCAATTTCAGCAGCATCCAAAGTCATACCTTGACTCTTGTGGACAGTAATCGCCCAAGCAAGTCGCAGTGGCATCTGATTAATCTCAGCTAAAATTTTATCCTCCTCTTCAATAAGCCAAGATTCAGCTTTGACCCTAATAATTTTACCATTATAAGTCTCTACTATTGGCTGGTTTTCTATTGGATCAAAATCTATCACCAGCCCCAATGTTCCATTGACATAGCCGAGTTCAAAATTATTCTTAACAAACATAACGGTAGCTCCTTTTTTTAAACTAAGTTTTTCTGGAGCCAGACAATTTTTTATCAAGGTCTCAACCAGTGGCTTTTTACCACGCGAGGACATTTCATAAAGCTCTGTTGGATTTTCAATTTTTAATAATTCTTGTTCATTGATACGATCAACATCAATGTTATGTGTATACAATTTTGTAGCGACAATATTTTTATCTGTCGGCGCTTCAAATCTTGTCTGCAAAGATTTTAATGTTTTTTCATCACTTGTATTTGAGCGAATAGCATTCAAAACATCACTCAACTGATCATCGTCATGACGATGCTGTTCTGATAGATAACAAACATAAGCTTGCATTTCATCCCAAGCCTGTGACTCTGTAAAATATTTGCTAGCATTCTTATCTCTATTTATCGGTGGCAATTGAAATAAATCTCCAGAAAGAATCACTTGCATTCCACCAAATGGTTTATCATTTTCTTTAAAGGCCTTACAAACCTTATTAACAAGATCGAGTAAACTCGGTGGCAACATTGATACTTCATCAATGATTAAGACATCAGTCTTGGTAAAATGTTTTTGTAAATAAGCTTTTTCAAGCAAAGCATTAATTTCTGCTTTTGACAAAGTATCTCGTATGCCTATGCCTGACCAAGAGTGAATAGTCAGGCCATTAAGGTGCGTAGCAGCAATACCAGTGGAAGCTGTGACGGCTACGCCAATGCCATTTTGTTTTAATAACTTAATGTATTGATT
>JAGORJ010000014.1 GCA_018062885.1 Patescibacteria group bacterium
TTGATTCACTTTGCTTCCAAAAAAGCTTTTAATATTGAAGGTTTGGGAGACAAAATTGTCAAACAATTAGTTGATAATAGTTTAGTTTCTACGCCGGCTGATATTTTTAGTTTAAAATTAGGTGATTTGGAAGTCTTAGAAAGATTTGCCTCCAAAAAAGCACAAAATTTATTAGAGGCGATTGAGAATAGTAAAAATATCACCCTAGATAGATTTTTATATGCCTTAGGCATCAGACATGTTGGCACAGAAACAGCGATTATTTTGGCTGATCATTTTCAGAGCTTGGCAAAATTTCAAGCCAGCCAGAGAGAAGAATTAGAAAATCTAAATGAAATTGGCCCAGAAGTTTCAGCTTCTATTATAAGCTGGTTGGCTGACAAAAATAATATAGAATTACTAAAAAATTTACAAAAAGCTGAAATTAAACTAGTATATAAAAAGCTAAAAAATAATAGCTTAAATAGTCAAAGCTTTTTGTTTACTGGTAGCTTGCAAGTAGAAAGAGCAGAAGCGCAAAATTTGGTGCGCTCTAAAGGTGGTAAAATAGTTTCTGGTGTTAGTAAAAATTTAGATTATTTAGTAGTAGGAGACAATCCTGGTTCAAAATTAAAACAAGCAGAAAAGCTAGGGATTAAAATTTTGAGCGAGCAAGATTTTTTGAAATTAGTAAAATAAGTATGATTTTAAGTAAAGAAGAAATTTTAAAGATTGCAAATTTAGCAAAATTAGAGCTTTCAGCTGAAGAGATAGCCGCTTTTCCTGGTCAGTTAAGTGATGTTTTGTCTTATTTTGATAAACTTACTAGTTTAGATCTAAAAAATGTTGAGCCATTTATTAGTGAATTAAGTCAGCAAAAATCTTTATTAAGATCGGATATAGTTGGCGTTAGTGATAAAAGTAGCATGGATCAATTTGTCAAAGTTGAAGATGATTATTTAGTAGTTCCACAAGTATTAGCTAAGAAGTAAAAGTATGACAGAGAATAAATTTAGTAATTTGAATATTGACGCTATTTTAACAGGTTTTAAAAATAAAACTTTTTCTAGTTTTGAATTAGCAAGCTTTTATTTAGAGAAAATAAAAGCTGATAAGCTTAATACTTTTATCTCAGTCAATGAAAATATCTTAGAAGATGCAAAACAAGCAGATAAAAAAATAGCCCAAGGTGAGTTTGACTTATTGACAGGTGTGCCCGTAGCTATCAAAGATATTATTTTGGTCAAAGGGCAACTTGCTACCGGTGCTTCCAAGATGCTAGCAAATTATAGCGCACCTTATACAGCGACAGCGGTAAAAAAGCTAGAAGATAGAGGGGCTATTATTTTAGGTAAAAATAATTGTGATGATTCGGCTCTAGGATCTTCTAATGAGAATTCTTATTTTGGCCCAGTTTTGAATCCACATGACACTAGTCGCGTGCCTGGTGGATCTTCCGGTGGTTCAGCGGCGGCTGTGGCGGCTGATTTGGCGCCTGTAGCCTTAGGCACTGATACAGCAGGCTCTATTCGTCAACCAGCGGCTTTTTGTGGCATAGTAGGCTTAAAGCCTAGCTACGGTCGAGTTTCGCGTCATGGTCTGATGGCGATGACCTCTTCTTTAGATCAGATTGGCCCTATGACCAAGACTGTCAAAGACGCAGCCTATTTGTTACAAATCATGGCAGGTTTTGATAAATATGATGCAAGCTCGAGTCATAATATTGTGCCTGATTATGTGAAGCTATTAAAAAATAAAGACCCTCAACAATTAAAAGTTGGTTTACCAAAAGAATATTTTAGTGACGCTTTAGCACCAAGTATTAAACAGGCTTTAGATAAGACGATTGCTTTTTTGCAGGAACAAAATATAGTTGTGGAAAAAGTTTCCTTGCCTTATACTGAATATGCTTTAGCTGCTTATTATATTTTGATGCCAGCCGAAGTGAGTTCAAATTTTGCTCGCTTTGACGGTTTACGTTTTGGTCACAAGGCTCAAGATGCTTTGCTCTTAGATGAGTGGTATAAAAAAGTGAGAGGTGTTGGATTTTCAGCAGAAAGCAAACGTCGCATCATGCTTGGTACTTATATTTTGTCAGCTGGTTATTATGATTCTTATTATAAGCAAGCGCAAAAATTACGCACAGTTATTAAACAAGATTTTCAAAAAGTTTTTGCCGAAGTAGATGTTTTATTGACACCTACTACACCTACGACTGCTTTTAAGCTTGGAGAAAAAGTCAAAGATCCCCTAAGTATGTATTTGTCAGATATCTTTACCGTTGGTGCTAATATTGCTGGCATTTGTGGCTTAAATTTACCAGTAGGAGTAGATGAAAATAATCTACCGATTGGCATCCAGCTATTAGCTGATAGTTTTCAAGAAGAAAAATTATTTGTTTTAGCTAATTTTATAGAAAATAATAAATAAAGCCCGTTAGAAATTTATTTAAATTTTTAATTGGGTAAATAACAATGACAGTTTAATTTCTAACGGGTTAAAAATATGAACACAGAAAAAAAAATAAAAGAACGATTAGATCAAGCGGTGATTGAGAGTCATTTTAAACCATGGTATCAGCGTTTGACGGGTAGAATCATCTTGGCAATTGCCGGTGTGTTTATTTTATTATTTTTATATTTATCTTGGGCTTCTTTAAGTAGTCTGTTAAAAATAAACAACGGAGATGTGTTTGATAAAACTTCTGGTGCTTGGATTAGCTACGAGGATTATCAGGCTCACCAAAAAGATGTAAGTGAGATTTTGACCGAAGACGATCCTTTTTTAGGAACAGATGAGCCATTGGTTTACATCGTTGCTTATGAGTCTTTTTCTTGCCCTTATTGCAAGAGCAATCAAGCTGATTTGAAAAAAATGATGGAAAAGTTTAGCCCAATTGTTCGTTTTGTCTTCAAAGATTTTCCAACTGAGAGTTTGCATCCAAATGTTTTTCAGGCTCATGTGGCAGCTGGTTGTGCTCAAGCACAAAATAAATTTTGGGAGTACCACGATGTTTTATTTGCTAATCAAGAAAATATTGCCAAAGCTGATCTGAGAAAATATGCTCAAGACCTAGATTTGGACATAACAGCCTTTGACGCTTGCGTGGCAGAAGAAAAACCTTCTATAGAAATTAGACAGGACTATGCTCAAGGCGTAGATTTGGGTGTTTATGGTACACCTTCCTATGTGATCAACGGTCAGTTGATTAGCGGTGAGGTGACTTTTGAGGTCTGGGAGCAAATTATTGGTTTTATCATCAAAGAAGAAATATAAGATATGTTTTGGCAAAGCTATTTACCTCAAGCCACAATCTTTAGCTTTGGCCCTCTTGTTTTGCGTTGGTATGGTTTGTTGTTGGTTTTAGCGATTATATTCGCTGTTTATTATGCTTTATTTAAAGCCAAAAATAAACCCACTGTAGCCACTGAGCATTTGGATTCCCTGTTTTTTTATTTATTGATTTTTGGAATCATTGGCGCTCGTTTGTATCATGTGTTATTTTTTTCTTGGGGATATTTTTCTCATAATTTATTAGACATTTTTAAAATTTGGCAAGGAGGCTTGGCTATTCAGGGGGCGATACTAGCTTCAATTTTAGTGATTTATTTTTGGACTCGCCAAGATTTGTCTAAGCAAGGCAAAAAATATTTTTTGAGTTTTTGGCAGATTAGTGATTGGTTAGCACCAGCTTTGGCCTTGGGGCAATTTTTGGGTCGTTGGGCTAATTATTTTAATCAAGAGCTATACGGCCTGCCAAGCAAAATGTGGTTTGCTATTCCGATTGAATATAAAAATAGAGTAGCGGGCTTTGAGCAATTTACTCATTTTCAGCCAACTTTTTTTTATGAGTCTATTTTAAATTTATTATCTTTTGGTTTTTTAGTTTTTTTGGTCAGAAAAAAAGTTAAGCCTGGCCTAGTGACCTTAGTTTATTTAGCTAATTATAGTTTGATTAGGTTTTTCTTAGAGTTTGTCCGCATTGATCCGGCACCTATGTTTTTGGCTTGGCGTTTGCCACAAGTGATTAGTCTAGGAGTATTTTTTATCGTTATTTTATATATATTATTTTTTCAAAGTTCAGCCCTTGCCAAAGACAAATAATTAGTGTATAATATTCCTGTTATTTTAGATACAATTTTTAGTCACTTAAGTCTTATATTTGTCTGAGGGGGTGGTAGTTCAGCTGGTTAGAACGCCTGCCTGTCACGCAGGAGGTCGAGGGTTCAAGTCCCTTCCATCCCGCCAGACAAATGTAAGGCTTTTGTCTTTTCTTAGATATATTTTTGATAAGCAAATTTACTTTTATGCTCACACTTACTCAACAAAGATTTTTGTACTTGTTAGCCGCTATTCTCTGGGGCGCTTTAATTTTTTATTTATCTTCTATTCCTGATTTAGCCAGTGGTTTACCAAGTGTGCAAGATCTTATTTTGCGAAAAATGGCCCATGTTTTTGTCTTTGCTTTATTGGTTTATTTGTTGGCCAAGAGTTTGGACAGCACCCAAAGACATTATCTCTTGTTTGTCATCATGGCTGGCATTAGCTATGCTTTGATTGATGAAATTCATCAGCTAGGAGTAGTCGGCAGAATGGGGCAAGCCACTGATATTCTGATAGATGCGCTAGGAGTTTTTATTGGAGTATTTGTTTTTATCAAAACCCAAAAAGGTTTATTTGATTAAGCTTATAAAATTTAAACTATACAAAACACCCTCTAAAAATTTAATTTTAGAGGGTGTTTTTAGGAGAATTTATTTTTTTAGTTTTTCAACTATAGTGGTAAAAATCTTATTTTCGTGTTCAGCTATTTGAGCTAAAACTTTTCTATCCAAATCAGATTTTTTCTCTTTCAATAAGTGAATAAAGGTGGAGTAGTTTAGACCTAAAATTCTGACAGCAGCATTTAATTTGACTTGCCACAAACGACGCATGACGCGTTTTTTCTTGCGACGATCAGCTAAAGCATGTTGTCCGGCTTTATTGACAGCGGTTTTTGCTAGTTTGATTAACTTTTTGCGGCCCCAATTATAACCCTTAGTTTTCTTAAGGATATTTTTTCTACGTTTTACATGAGTGACGCCTCTTTTTACTCTTGGCATATCGTTTTTTTATTGACAATTTATAAATAAGGTAATAATTGTTTGACGTTTTTCAAATTAACTTCAGCAAGATCTTTGCTGCGGCGTTTGTTACGTTTTACTTTACCACTTTCGCGGGAATTAAAATGGTCTTGACCACCGGTACGGATAGTCACTTTTTTTGCGCCGGTAATTTTGACTCTTTTCTTTAAAGCTTTTTTGGTCTTTAACTTCATTGCTTTATTTTTTACTGATAATTACACTTAATGTTCCGCCCATTTGCTTTAAAGGGGCTTCTATTTTATAAGCTGTTAAGCCATTTAAAAATCCTTCTACCACTTCTCTAGCTCTGTCTTGAAAAGCTTTTTCACGGCCTTTTAAGCGTAGGTCTATTTTTACTTTGTGACCTTGGCTAAAAAATTTTTCTGTCTGTTTTTGACGAACTTCCAAATCATGTTGGCCGATTTTGAAAGAAAGTCTTAAACCTTTGGTTTCTACTTTCTTTGGCTTTGGCTGATTACGGCTCTGTTGGTACTGGAATTTGCCGTAGTGCATGATTTTGCAAACCGGTGGCTGAGCAAGAGGAGCGACTTCGATCAAATCTAAGTCTCTACTCTCAGCTAGTTCAATAGCTTGTGCGGTCGGCATGACACCAAGATTTTGCTCTTGTTCGTCAATGACCACAACTTCCGGCACACGGATTTGGCGGTTAATCCAAAACTTTTTGGCCACAATTTTGGGCCGATTAAATTGTCTTTTTGTTCTAATGGTAGTGCTCTTAATTTTTAAATTGGTCTTATTATTTTCGTTTAAGCGAATTTAACAAGATGGAAAAATGGTGGAGATGAGGGGAATCACACCCCTGTCTGATAGATGTCCAAATACACGTCTACAAATATAGTTGTCTTTTTTGTTTCGATTATTGCTATAAAAACAACAAAAAACAAATAATCTAATTTAGCAATGGTTTCAAAATATTTAGGCTAAAGCTAAATATTTCTAGCTTCAAGTTTATGACGCCTCGAAAGTCGCCTTGAAGTCAACGACAAGAGACGGTTTTAGCAGTTTAGGCTAAAACTGGTGAAAGTTGAGGAACTTGGAAAAGTCCTTTGGCTTTCGCAAATAAGTTTTTTGCACTTACTTTTTTGATCAGTTTAATGAGCTAATCAGCTCAAATTGCGGTGCATTATTTCATTTACCATCGAATATAAAACATCCCCTTAATATAAAGTTTTCAATTTGCGAGCAATTTCTCGAGAAACATCTCGATTTTTTAATGCTTGGCGTTTGTCAAATTTCTTCTTACCTTTAGCTAAGGCAATTTTTACTTTGACTAACCTTCGCGTAGTATACACCGAAATAGGGATAATTGTCAAGGCTTTTTCTTTGGTTTTGCCCAATAAATAATCAATTTCTTTCTTTTTGAGTAATAATTCTCTTTCACGCTCTGGTTGGTAGTCTTTTTGGCTCATTTTAGCCTTTTTATAGCTGGAAATGTGCATTTTTTTTAAGATTGCCTGGCCATCTTTGATGGAGACAAAGCTACCATTGAGACTGATGTGACCTAGTTTGGCTGATTTGACCTCAGCTCCTGACAAAACTAAGCCAGCCTCAAATTCTTCCAAAATCTGATAGTCATAAAAGCCCTGTTTGTTGTCCGCTAGGTTTAGCATATATTTATCTTTAGACTAAATTTAGCATAATTTTTACTTATCTGCCAGTATTGCTTGACAGAAAGATGATTATGTTTTATATATAAAGCATTCAAGTTCGTCAAAACGTGAGTTTGAAGAGCTGAGGAGGGCGCATCATGTATCGCTGTGGTATTTCCAAACGTCAGCTGATCAAGAATGTGTTGGATTGCTGTAGTTCCCATGGAATCAATGTGACCAAGACTTTTTTGAGGAAGAAAAAGCCCGACACTCTTTTGCGGGCTTGGAGAAGCTTGCAGCGCTACAGTAGGGCAGAGTTTTTTCGGTTGATCGGCTTAGATGATCCGAAAAAGCCTGTTTCTAGGCAAATCTCACTGTTCAACTAACACCTTGTCCTTTCTAGCCATTGTAACCAGTCTCTCTCGGGAGCTGGTTTTTGTTTTTTAGTTACTATTTGACCAAAAAGTAATTAATTTTTCTAAGTCTTGTTTAAAATTATGACTTAGTTGATTTTTTTCTATTTTGATTTGTTGGCTTGTATAGCGCCAATTTGGATTGTTTGTTTGCAATAAGCTTAATTTTTTATAATCTAGATTATTTAAAAAATTTAAACTTACAAATTCTTTTTGATTTTGTTGATATTCTTGAATGCTGATTATATCTGTTTTTTGGGCAAGAATTTTGAGTTTTTGTAAATACAAAATATTTTGATGTTCTTCATTGCTGATATGTTTAGAATTTTCCGCTAAAGTTTCCAAATCTTTAATGCGACTAATTTTTTGAAAGAAAAATAATTTTTCTTCTGCGCTACTAAAAAAGTTTTTTGGTAATTCCGTCTGAAGTTTAAGTTTGATATCTATATCACGCCAAACTTGGATAGTCTGACCTTTGAGCTCGGCGACAGTTTCGGCAATCAGTTGCTGATAAAGTCCAAGGCCAATGCTTTTAACTTTGCCAGATTGAGCTTTACCCAAAATTTGTCCCACACCACGAAGTTCTAGATCTTTATTGGCTATCTTAAAGCCATCACCTAAACCAGAAGCAAGTTTGAGTTGAGCTAGGCGTTGTTGGCTTAAACTTGTTAGCTTTTGTTGGGAATACAGAAAGTAAGCATAGGCCTGTTTGTCTGAACGGCCGATACGACCGCGTAGCTGGTGTAGCTGTGATAAGCCAAAATTTTCCGCTTCAGTGACTATCAAGGTATTGGCATTGGGGATGTCTAGGCCATTGGCGATGATAGTGGAGCAAACCAAAATATCTATTTCACCAATATCAAAAGCATGCATGGTGCTAGCTAAACTTTTGTCGTCTAGTTGTCCATGAGCAACGGCGATTTTATTTTTGGGGAATAATTTTTGGATTTTTTTATAAGCCAAAGAAATAGTCTCCACGCGATTGTGCAAAAAATAAACTTGGCCTTTATTTTTTAGTTCTTGATTGATAGCTTCTGTGATCACTTCGTCACTGATCATTTTGACTTCAGTTTTGATGTCGTGTCGATTGGCTATCGGGTCAGTAATCAGAGAAATGTCTTTGATCAAAGATAGGGCCATGTTGAGCGTGCGAGGAATAGGCGTGGCAGATAGTGTCAAAACATTGATGTGACTTTTGTGTTTTTTGAGTTTTTCTTTATCTTCCACACCAAAATTTTGCTCTTCGTCAATAATCAAAAGCTGTAATTTGGGAATAAAAATGTCTTTGGATAAAATACGGTGCGTGCCGATGATAATGTCTATTTCGCCGGTTTTTATTTTTTGAATATTTTCTTTGCTTTGTTTTTCATCTTGCCATCTAGACAGTAGGGCGATATTTACGCCGTGTTTGCTCAATCTTTTGCTAAATAAATCATAATGTTGCTGAGCCAAAATAGTAGTCGGGCAGAGCAAGGCCACTTGGTGTCCGGACTCTACTGTCGCTACCGAGGCTCGCAGGGCTACTTCTGTTTTACCAAAACCCACGTCACCACAAATCAGTCTGTCACTAGGCGCTTCAGATTTGAGGTCTGCTAAAACATCATCAATTGCTTGTTGCTGAGATGGAGTTGCGGTATAAGGAAATTCTTGGGAGATTTTTTGGAGTAAATCATCGCCTTGGATAATGGGCGTCGAGTGTAATTTTCTCGTAGCTTCAATGTTTAATAACTGATTAGCTAAAATGAAAGTCTCTTGTTTGATTTTGCGTAAAGTTTGTGGCCACAAATTATCTTTGGAAAGGCGATTGATTTTCGGGTTGGCTGGGCCGACATATTTTTCTAGCTTATCTGCCAAATCCAAAGGCACAAACAAAGTATCGTTTTGAGCATATTTTAAGACAAAATATTCACGCTTGATTTGTTCTACTTCTAAAGTAGTGATTTTTTCAAGCTTGGCAATGCCGTGATCACGATGCACTACCAAATCACCCAACACAAAGTCTAGAGTAAATTTTTGTCTTTGTTTACTTTGTAGCTCGTGTTCATTGTTTTGAAAAAATAAATTGTCATTGACCAAAATTATTTTTTCTTTAGGGGCGCAAAAACTACTTGGCCAAGCGGCTGATTTTTCTAAGTCTACAAAGCTTGGTTTGAGTTGTGAGTCTTTTAAGAAATCTTTTGCTAGAGCTTGGTTTTTACTAAACCAAATAATTTGATAATTATTTTTTTCCTGCAAATATTTTATTTTGTCTGCTGTTGTTTGGTGTTGCCACAAAAGATTTTCGGTTACAAAGTTAAAATCAGCTTTATTTTTGAAAGGGTCAAAAATTATTTTGGCATTACTAAAATTTTGTAGTTCTGGCTCAAAATTGATATCTGCTACTAGTAGAGTAGTGCTTGGTAAATGTAAGCTCAGTTTTTCTTTGTGAGTAATTTGATTAGGCCAGACGCTAAAGCTATTTATTTTCTCGGGTTTTTGTTTTAAGTAGGGGTCTATTTTTATTATTTCTTCCATTTTGTCAGCCCAAACATTGAAGCGATAGATACTTTGATTTTGGTAAATACTGACCAAACTGCCACGAAGGCTAAAAGTATTTTCATTCCAGACCTCTTCTTCGCGTTTTAGACCTAGAGCATGCAAATCTTGAGTGAGCTGGTACAAGTCAAGCTTGTCACCAAAATTGAAATTTAGCGCATTGTCTTTTAAAAATTGCCAAGCTGGGATAGATAATTCTAGATTTTCTTGAGTAGTTAAAATAATACTTGTTTGATTTTGGTGTAAAGCTTGCAAAACAGATAGTTCCGGCTGTTCTTGATCGGGCCAGGTCAAAATGTTGTGGGGGAAATTAAAGATTTTTTGCCAAATTTTGAGTAAATCAGCGTGTTTTTTGAGTTCTTGATTGTTTTCATGCAACCACAAAATTGCCCCTGTTTGCTTAGTGAGGGGGCTATAGACGGAGGCTAAAGTTTGATGACTAGCCTCAGGAATAGTTGTGATATACTGAGTTTTCCACATTTGACAAAGTAATATGCGTGTGATAATTTTGGCTTCTGAATATCTGAAAAACTTTCCTTATCTTAGCATCTATTTAGGTTTTTTACTAGTCTTGAAGCCTTTATGTCGCTTAGTGGGCTATCTGTCTGCATTTAAAGATTATTGACATCCCTCCTTGTCAATTGATCGGCGGATGCAAATACGGCAGCTAGCCCATTGGGCGGCATTTTGTTATTGCTAAAAATAGAGCAAAATAGTAAAATAAAGCTATTCATAAGGATTTATTATTAATCAGAAAACATATGAAACAAAGAAAATTTATGTCAGTTGGCCTGATGCTGGTGATTATCGGTGGCCTCTGGCTTTTGCAAGAAGTCGGTGTTATCAGTGGTAGTTTTTGGGGCTTTGTTTTGCCGGTTTTATTGATTTTATTTGGTTTGGATTTATTGAGTGCTGATAAGACAGAAAATCGTCAATGGTTTAATGGTTTTTCTTTTCAACAGCCAAGTAACAATCATAAACACGAAGAAAAAAAGCGTGATGTAGTTGACGAACAATAATGTCAGCCTCACAGAGCTTGCCCAATAGTAAAATAGAAGTTAAAAAATCTAAATTTTTAGGTTTTTGTTTTGTGTTAAATTCAGAGGAGGAAGTAAAAGAAAAAATAGCAAGTCTCAAAAAAGAATACAAAGATGCTCGTCATCTGGTTTGGGCTTATCGTTTGAATGAAAATGGAGTTTCCAAAGAAAGATACACCGAAGATAAAGAACCCGCGGGATCTGCTGGTTCAGCTATTTTATTTTTGTTACAAAAAAAAGAAGCGGTTAATTGCTTACTAGTGGTGATTAGATATTTTGGTGGTGTGAAGCTTGGCGTCGGTGGTCTAGCACGAGCCTATACAGAAACTGCTAAATTGGCTTTAGAAAATTTTAAATAAAATAAAAATGCCAGATCCTCATGGACCTGGCTGGACAATTCTTGACGCTGTTGTGCTTGTGTCAGGTGAAAACACCAGCGTCATTCCGACATTCAGAGGCGGGTGTAAAGGGCAGGTGAAGTTGGAAGATATTAATTTATTCATAACATAAAGCATGAATTTTGTAAATATATTTAATAAAGAGATTGAGATCAAGAGGACTAAAGGTTTACGATCTTTGCGTTTGTCGGTTCGAGCTGACGGCAGGATTGTTTTGTCTGTTTCCAAAATGTATCCTTTGTTTTTGATCAAACAATTTTTAGCGGGCAAACAAGCTTGGCTTGAAGATAGTCTGGCTAAAATAAAAACTAGAAATAGTTTATTTTCCATCCGACATACAGACACTGAAATCACAAAATACAAAAAACAAACCAAAATTTTGGTGACTGAGCGCCTCAAATATTTTAATCAGTTTTATAATTTGAAATACAATCGGATTGCCGTCAGAAATCAAAGTAGCCGTTGGGGCTCTTGTTCTAGTAAAAATAATTTAAACTTTAATTATCGTTTATGTTTATTGCCAGCGGAACTTGCCGATCAGGTGATTGTGCATGAGCTTTGTCATTTGCAAGAGATGAATCATGGTAAGAATTTTTGGGCTTTAGTTGCCAAAACTATGCCAAATTATAAGGTTTTGGAGAAAAAATTGAAGCAATGTTAGTTAGACCATGTTTATATCAAGCGGTCAATGTTTACGGATTAGTATAAAGCTTGGTAAAATAGTAGAAGTATAAAGTTTAGATTAATTTAAATAATTTTATGATTTTAGCAGATAAAGATATTAAAATTGCTTTAGCTCAAAAAGACATTGTTATTGAGCCTTTTGAAGAAAAATATTTACAACCAGCTTCAGTAGATTTACATCTAGATAAATATTTTTTGGTTTTTGATACACATAAAAATTATGTAATTGATCCAAAAAAGCCAATGGATCAGATGATGACAGAAATCATTATAGACGAAGATAAACCTTTTGTTTTGCAACCAGGTGCTTTTGCCTTGGGACTTATTTATGAAACCACTGGAGTGTCTGCTAAATATGTTGGTAGACTAGAGGGTAAAAGCTCTGTCGGTAGAATGGGTTTATTGATTCATGTGACAGCTGGATTTTTGGATCCTGGTAATTCACTCAAAATGACTTTGGAACTTCACAATACTGCCAACATGCCAATCTTGTTGTACTATAAAATGCCGATAGCACAAATGGCTTTTGAAGAATTATTATCAGCAGCTGAAAAACCATATTCTAAAGAGATGGGAAATAAATATGTCGGTGATACTAGACCGGTAGCAAGCCAGATGTGGAAAAATTTTCAATAATTTTTTTGAGTTATGCAAAATAAGCAGATCATTTTAGGTTTCACTGGTTTAATGTCTTGTGGCAAAGGCACAGTGACAAAATATTTAAAAGAAAAACATGGTGCGGAGACTTTCCGTTTTTCTACGATGTTAAGAGATGTTTGCTCCAGACTCTATATGGAACACTCTCGTGATAATTTGTCTGGTCTTTCCACAGTTTTGCGAGATTTTTTTGGGCAAGATTTGATGGCCAAAGTAATGGCTAAAGACGTAGCAAATTCTCAAGCAGATTTAATCGTAGTAGATGGCATCAGGCGTATGGAGGATATAAAATATTTACGCGCCTTAGCAAATTTTAAATTAGTTTCTATTGAGGCAGACATGAAAACTCGTTATGAGAGATTGATTGAGAGAGGGGAAAACTCAGATGATAAAAATAAAACTTGGGAAGACTTTGTAGCTGATCACCAACTAGAGACAGAACTGACTATTTTAGACACCATGAAAGTGGCGGATATAGTGATAAATAATGATGGCGATTTAGAAGCTTTGCAAATACAATTAGATAATTTAGTAAAATAAGATGCAACAGTATTTAGATTTATTAAAAAAAATAAAAGACGAGGGCAGTGACAAGGGGGACAGGACTGGCACCGGTACGCGCAGTCTTTTTGGGGCGCAGATGCGTTTTGATCTAAATGCTGGCTTTCCCATCTTGACTACCAAAAAAGTTTTTTTGAAAGGAATTATTCATGAGTTACTTTGGTTTTTGGCAGGAGACACTAATATCAAATATTTAGTAGATAATGATGTACATATTTGGGATGCTTGGCCTTATGCAGAGTACAAAAAAAAGATGGGAGTTGATGATAGTCATCTTTTGAGCCAAGAAGAATTTATCCAGAAAATTAAATCAGACCAAGAGTTTGCTGACAAATGGGGAGATTTGGGGCCAGTTTATGGCTACCAATGGCGTAATTTTAATAGCCAAGGCATTGATCAGATTCAAAATGTGATAGACACTTTGAAAAAAAATCCTGATTCTCGTCGTATTTTGGTAGTCACCTATAATCCTGTGCAAGCTGATAGTATGATGTTGCCACCTTGTCACGCTTTATTTCAATTTTATGTCAGTGACAAAAAATTATCTTGTCAGATGTATCAAAGAAGTGCGGATGTATTTTTGGGAGTGCCATTTAATATCGCTTCTTATGCCTTGTTGACCATGATGATAGCGCAAGTGACAGATCTTGAGTTGGGAGATTTTGTTCATACTTTTGGTGATGTGCATATTTATAAAAATCATTTTGAACAAGTAGATTTACAACTTTCACGCACACCAAAAAAATTACCAACTATGAAAATCAACCCAGAAGTAAAAGATATTTTTTCTTTTAAATATGAAGATTTTGTATTAGAAGGCTATGAGTCTGATCCGAGTATTAAGGCGCCAATTGCGGTATAAATATATGATAAGTATTATAGCGGCCATTGATAAAAATAGAGCTTTGGGCTATCAAAACAAATTGTTAGTGCATTTGCCCGAAGATTTGGCTCATTTTAAGCAAATCACTTCTGGTCATCCAGTGATCATGGGGCAAAATACTTATTTGTCTATTGGTAGAGCTTTGCCAAATCGTCTTAATATTGTTTTATCAAAAAACAAAGATTTTCAAGCACAAGACTGCATGGTCTTTGATGATTTAAATCAGGCATTAGACTTTGCTAAAAGTAAAGATAATGACGAGGTATTTTTTATCGGTGGGGCTAGTGTTTATGAACAGGCAATAAAATTAGCAGATAAAATTTATTTGACTATTATAGACGCTGAATATCAGGCTGATGTGTGGTTTCTAGACTACAGTGATTTTAAGATTATCAAAGAAGAGGAATATAAAAGCGCTAATGGCCTGATGTATAAATTTTTAGAATTAATAAAATCATGAAAATAAAAGTAAAAAAATTAAAAGCCGAGGCTGTTTTACCACAAATGATGCGTCCTGGAGATGCAGCTTTTGATTTGGCTACTTGCGAAGATGTTTTATTGGTGTCAGGAGAAACAAAAATCATTCCTACTGGTTTAGCTTTAGAGATTCCCGCTGGCTTTGTCGGTAATATTCGTGATCGTTCTGGCTTGTCTGCTAAACATGCTCTACATACTTTAGCAGGAATTATAGATAGTAACTATCGTGGTGAGATTGGCGTGGTGATGACAAATTTATCTCAAGTTGATTATCAGATTAAAAAAGGCGATAGAGTAGCTCAGATGTTAATCCAGAAAATAGAAATAGCTGATTTTGAAGAAGTAGAAGAATTGTCAGATACTAATCGCGGAGAAGCGGGTTTTAATTCCTCGGGCTATTAATTTTTTTAAAAATGGAAAATTTTAAAAGTGGTTTTATTACCTTGGTTACCGGCAGTATGTTTTCTGGTAAAACAGAAGAGCTTATGAGAACATTACGTCGTTTTGAAATTGCCAAACAAAAAGTAGTTTTATTCAAACCACAAATTGACAATCGTTATGACGCAGAAAAAGTTGTCACTCATAATGGCGATGCGATTTCAGCGGTGGTCAAGAAAAACTCACAAGAAATAGCTGATTATTTGGCAGATAACGATTATCAAACATTTGATGTGATTGGTATTGATGAGGCACAATTTTTTGATCTTGATGTTTTGACAAAGC
>JAGORJ010000039.1 GCA_018062885.1 Patescibacteria group bacterium
AGTTCGGATTGAAGTCTGCAACTCGACTTCATGAAGTTGGAATCGCTAGTAAACGCTGATCAGCTACGCAGCGTTGAATACGTTCTCGGGTTTTGTACACACCGCCCGTCACACCAAGAGAGTCGGGGGCACCCGAAGGCTGACATTAGTCGGACGAAGGTGAAATCGATGATAGGGGTGAAGTCGTAACAAGGCATCCGTAGCGGAAGCTGTGGATGGATCACCTCCTTTCTAAGGAGATAGGTGTAATAAAACAAAAAAGGTCCAACACCCTTTTTTATTACAGCAAGTCGATAACTAAAGTTTACTTTAGTTAAATGGTTTTAGCTGAAAATGGTCACTTTTTAGTTGTTAAATACTTCCCGCTCAGCGGGATTTTTTTGTTTATTTTTTTGGCCTTTGCTCTTGCCAAAACTGATATTTTTTGTTATTATCTTTTTGTTCATTCAAATTTTTGATAAAGATTTATTTATGGGCATGTAGCTCAGCTGGTTAGAGCACTACACTGATAATGTAGGGGTCGGAGGTTCGAGTCCTCCCATGCCCACCATCAAAATAAAATTATTATGGCAGTTTATTATTTTTATTTAGCACGCTGCAAAGACAACACTTTATACGCTGGTTATTGTGCTAATATAAAAGATAGAGAAGCCAAACACAATGAAGGCTTAGGCGCAAAGTATACAAAATATAGAAGGCCTATTCAGATAGTATATTTTGAGGAATTTCCAACTCGTTCAGAGGCTATGAAGAGAGAGGCGGAAATAAAAACTTGGTCTAGACTAGAAAAAGAAAAGTTGATTAAATAAGCCATGGTAGCTCTCCGCCAGCCGGCGGAGGTAGAGCAGCTAAGAAGCTACCGCACATTACATTTTGCATATTTTTATATGCCATGGTAGCTCAGTGGTAGAGCAGAGGACTGAAAATCCTTGTGTCGGCAGTTCAATTCTGCCCCGTGGCACCATTTTTGTCGGGGTGTGGCGCAGTTGGCTAGCGCGCGTCGTTTGGGACGATGAGGTCGGAGGTTCGAGCCCTCTCACCCCGACCAGTTTTTTTCTGAATTTCTATTAGCTAGGCGGGTGTCGTATAGTGGCTATTATGTCAGCCTTCCAAGCTGAAGAGGGCGGTTCGATTCCGCTCACCCGCTCCATAAATTTTAATATTAAAAAACACCCAGGGCTTTTGCCCTAGGTGTTTTTGTTTTGTATGAAATATTTTTTAAGTCTATTTTTTCTTTTTTGTTTTAGCTATTGTTGGAGTTTCAGTTTGACAGCTGCAGTTAGAGTCGATGCTAACTATTTTCCACATGATAATCACTATGTAGCCCCAGAAGTAAGCTTGGATAATGCCAGCGACGAAGCTTGACCAGTTTAAGCCGGTGTAGGCAAAGAAGCTCAAGTCCATTAATTGGGATTGCAATAACATTCCTTGTGGATGAAAGTATGGCCAGAAAAAGAAAACGGCAAAGATCAAGATAAATAATAAACCAATTTTGTTTGCGTGATACCAGTAATCATTTTGATTACAGCAACTATTATTTTTTTGCATAATTAAGTCCTTTCTTTATTTTTATTTTTTTATCAAATTATATATTTATATTATAACACATTTTCTATTTTTTTATAGAGTAGATGCAAGTATTTGTGTTTTTATTTGAAATAAAAGCTAATCTATGTTGTACTAATAGTAAATGCTTCAAGCATATACACAACTAAATGATGAAGAATTGGCTGTTTTGACACAAAAGCAAGATAGTCAGGCTTTTGAGGAATTGGTGAAAAGGTATGAAGCCAAGATGTTTCGTTATGGCCACAAATTTTTGCGCAATCAAGTAGATATTGAGGATTTGGTCCAAGATACTTTTTTGAAAGCCTATATAAATATTAATAGCTTTGATAAAGATTTAAAATTTTCACCTTGGCTTTATCGTATCGCCCATAATACTTTTATCAATGCCATCAAAAAACAGGAGCGACAGCCATTTTTATTTTTTGATCCAGACACTCTATTTCCTCATCCTGTATCCCTGCAAAAAACTGATCAACATATCAACGATCAGGAAATTAAAAATATGTTGGATAAGTGTTTGCTAGAGCTGGATGCTAAATACCGTGAACCATTAATTTTATTTTATTTAGAAGAATTGAGTTATCAGGAAATCAGTGACATTTTACAAATTCCGGTTTCGACAGTAGGAGTGAGAATCAAACGCGCTAAAGATAAAATGCTTAGTATTGTAAAGGCAAAAAAATATGAATATTAAAGACATAAAAGATTCAGTTTGGGAGAAACTGAATGATAAAATTAAAGCACAAAAACTAGAAGTGAAAGATAAGAAATATTTTGTTTGGAAAAATGTTTTGTTATTCGCGGCTATTTTCTTTTTTGTGATATTAATTTTATTTTGTTTTAGCTTTATCTTCTTTTTTATCAGTCGTAACAATTTGTTTGGCTTTGGACATTTTGGCATGCACTCTTGGCAGGCATTGTTTTTTGCCTTTCCTTGGTTTTTGTTGATTCTGGCCATCGTTTTAATTTTTATTTTAGAATCAATTTTTAAAAAATACCAGCTAGTTTATCGCAGGCCTTTAGTTTATTCTTTAGCTGTCTTATTGCTTTGTGCTTTTGTTTTGGGCACCCTGATTGCTCGTACTTCTTGGCATGATCAATTGTTAGAGCAAGCACAGGTTAGACACTTGCCGGTTTTGGGGAAGATGTATCGCAATTTTGATGAACCAAAAAATTTACATGTCGGTAAACTTCAAGCACAAACAGAAGCTATGTGGACCATGCAATCTCGTCGTGGTGAGCTACAGTTTGTGCTGATATCTACAAATACCAATTTTCCTCAAGGTGATAATTTTGTGGTAGGTGATTTATTGTTGGTATCCGGCCTCAAAGACGAGGGAAAAATAGAGGCCTGGGGAATCATGCCTTTTGAGCCACGCCCTTTTGACCGAGGTTTTGGGCCAATGAGACCAATGCTGAAATAATATCTTTTTAAACTTGTATTAATAATTAGACCAAGAAAAATAAGCGCTTATTTAATTGGTGGCTAATTATTAAATAAATATAAATATCATGAAGAAAGAACTAGCTTATTTAGTTGTAGGCGGAGTAATGGCCAGTGTATTAACAGGAACTTTTGTTTATGCACAAGGCAATACTAATACCCAAACAAATGACCTATCTCCTGCTCCTTGTCATCAAGGACGAGGCGGGGAGCCTATGTTTGGCAAAATGGATAAAGAGCAAATGTTGCAAAATCATGCTGAGATGCTGGGCATGAGTATGACAGAATTGCAGCAAGCCTTAGATGCCGGTCAGAATTTTCAGGAGATAGCGGCAAGTAAAGGCATCACTCAAGAGCAAATGCAGGAAAAAATGCAGACACAAATGAAAGCTCATTTGAGTGAGCAAGTGTCAGCTGGCACTATCACCCAAGCACAAATGGACGAGCATTTAGAGCGTATGGCTAATAAGCCAAGCGATAAAGGTTTCGGTATGCGCGGACATAAGTTTGGTGATCGTCAAATGAAAACAACTCAAACACAGGAATGAAATCTTTTTGAAACACGCCTCAAAAAATCCCCCCAAGCATTCACTTGAGGGGGATTTTTTATTTGATTAATTTTTTGAATTCTTCTACCATCGGTACTGGCTCTGGGTCTATGCCATAATATTTAGCTAGATAAAAAGCGCTGAAGTCAGCTAGGAGCAAGTTGCTAAAAATTTTTTCCCAAATAGTCTTACCTTTTAGTTCTAGCACTGTGACTGATAATTTTCTTTTGCTATAAAGTTTTTCTAAAACTTTCATTCTTTTGTTAATTTGTGGATGATCATTTTTGTCTTTCAGGAAAATAAAGTGAAATTTGTCGGATAAATGTTTGGTACTAGAGACAAGATCAAAACCGTTCATTTCGTTGTGGTTGAGTTCTGG
>JAGORJ010000002.1 GCA_018062885.1 Patescibacteria group bacterium
AGCTCTGGCACCTCTCCGGATATAAAATTTTTCCCTTTTTATAACAATAATGCTAAAATAAGGCTAAACTTATGTTATCACATTCTTTTATAAAAACCAAGATAAATTGGCAGCAAATTTTGCTCCTGATTTCAGGCTTTTTTGCTCTCAGATTATTGTCTTTTTTGCTCAAAGACAGCCAAATTGGCCAAGATATCTTTGTTTGGCTCAATGTTTTGCTATTATTAGTTTTATTTTACAAAAACAAATCTCTTGCCTGGTATTATCTGCTACTAGAGTTTATCTTAGGTGGAGCAGGGCTATTTTTCCAAAGCTTTGCTTTGTCTTTAAGGACAATTCTCACACTAGAGTTTTTAGGCCTTTATTTTTTGGCTGACTTAAAAATATTTAAAAAAGATTTTTGGTATAGAAATAAAAAGGCCTTGTTATTTTTTGTAGTTGCTCTGCTATTTTTGATTAGTAGTCTTTATTTAGGCCTAAAAAATAATCACCCTCTACTATTTATTGTTCAAGATCTTTTGCCTTTTATTTTTTTCTTGTTAGTTTTTCCGGCTAAAGAATATTTTAACCCTGAAAAAATATCTTCTCAGCTGCTAAATGGTCTTTTGGCTTTTTTGGCTGCCTCCAGTCTGTGGTCAATGTTTAATCTCATACTTTTTAGGACAGGCATCAGTGTTTTACATGCTGACTACTACAATTGGCTAAGAGATTTTGCTTTGGCAAAGATCACTTATTTAGACTCCGGCTTTTGGCGCATTGTTTTTCCTGAACATTTGCTACTGGTGCCGGCGATGATATTTTTAATTGCCTTATACATCAAGACAAAAGACAAATTGATTTTAATTTTTTTAGCGCTGGCTAATATTATTTTGGCTTTGAATATTTCGCGCGCTTATTTATTGGCCCTGCTAGTCGCTTTGCTAATCTTAAAATACCAAACAAAAATTTTTACTTGGTTTAAAATTTGCGCAATTACTTTGTTTGGCTTTATTTTAATATTTTTTGCCATTAATTTGAGTGTCAGTGCTGGCAAAAACTTGGGCTTAAATATCTTGGGCTTGAGACTACCAGGCATTACCCAAATCAACACTGACCCCAGTGCTAATAACCGCTTACAGCTACTTGGGCCTATCTGGAAAAATATCCAAAACTCTCCTCTCTTTGGCCAAGGCTTAGGCCTTGATCTGACTTTTGTAAATACCCAAAAACAAAGTGTCACTACTCGTCATTTTGATTGGGGCTACTTAGAAATTTGGGCTAAATTTGGCTTATTTTTTCTAGTGTTTTTTATCAGTCTCTGGTTGATATTAATAAAAAATCTATTTAAACAAAAACAAGCCTTTGCTTTGGCTTGTGTGGCGAGCTTAGTCGCTATCTTAGTCTCAAATATTTTGGCCCAAACTAGCTTACATATTTTGGGCGTGATTTTCTTTAGTTTGAGCCTAGCTTTTAGTCAAAACTCAAAGGCAGATATTCTGTAAGCTTAAAATCTAGTTTAGAATTTTTGTTTAAATTCTCCAAAAATTTATTTTTATCTACATCTAGCATCAAGCTTGCTTGAGCGAGTTTGATATCTACTGGATAAAGCTCAATTTTATTTTCTGTATCATCTAAAATTAATTTCAAAGCTAAACCTTGCTGTGTATTTACAGAAAAATACTGATCAAAAATAAAATTGCCTAAAGAATAAAAAATATATTTATTTTTGTATTGCTCAATATCTTGCACCACATGGGGATGATGACCGATGATCAAGTCAACACCAGAGTCTATCAGCTTGTGCGCCAAAATTTCCTGAGAATTAGCATGCTTAGTATTGTACTCTAGCCCCCAATGCACAAAAACAATATCCAAAACATTTTCTTCTACTTGCTGGCTGATGTTATCTAGGGCTTTTGCTTCATCAAAGTCTCCGCCAAAATCATAAAGACCAAACAAATTTATCTCCTGTCCATCTTTAGAGATTCTGACAGCCTTGTCTTGTCCAGAATTTTTATTTTGACCAAAACCAAGGATATTATTTTTATTTAAATATTCTTTGGTCTCTGTCTCTGCGCCAAGATATGGATCGTTGGTATGATTATTGGCTTGTGACAAATAGTCAAAACCTGCTTTTGCTAAAACTTCGGCTTTGTTTGGAGCAAAAGAAAAACGCACTGTGTTGTTTGGGACAGTAAAATAGTTTTTAATAATAGGACCCTCTAAATTGCCTACTGTAAAATCAGCCGAAGTTAAAAAATCTTTGATTTTTAAGAAAGGATATTCTTCATTTTTGGCTTGTTTTCCCAAAAAATCTACATGTCGAGCCAACATAATATCACCGACAAATATCAACTCCACTGGACTGCTAGTAGCCAAAGCTTGTTCTAAATCAATGGTGCTGGTAGGCGTGCTTTCTGGCCAAAAATTATCTGCCTTGTGATCCTCTGGAACAAGGCTAGTGTCTGTCGGTAAAAATAAAGTTTTATTATAATAGGCTAAACTAAAACCTAACAACAAAAAAATAAAGGCCAAACAAAATAAAATAATAATAATTGTTTTATGTTTGATCATTTTTTTGTGCAATAACCAATAGACCCAAAAAAAGGAAAAATAAAACGCTTAAATCATTTTTAAAATAAGGCACATCAACTAAACCGTGAATAAACCAGACTATCAAAAATAAAGCTAAAGGCCAAGCTAAAATATGTTGTTTGAGAAACAATTTTCTGAGCGCTTGGATGATATAAACTAAAAGTAAAATAAAAACTATCAAACCCAGTAAACCTAGCTCCACCCAAAAATTCAAAAAGATATTGTGTGGATACAAAAATATTTCCAGCCAAGTAATTTGATGATACTGGATCATCAAAGTTTGATAGTTATTTAAGCCAGCACCAAAAAGCCAATGATCCTTTAATAAATTTACTGCCTCTTGCCATTGTAGACCACGAATAGCCAATGAGCTAGTAAAATGACTAGCTACCGGATGAAGCAAATCTTGCCAAGCTTGAATGATATAAGCTTTAAGCGGTGAGAAAAATAAAATAAACATGCTAAGCGCCAATAAGCCAGCCCGATAAATTTTTTGTTTAAGCTGACAAAACACAAAAACAAACAAGGCAAAGGCTAACGCCAATAATGCTCCTTCACTTTTAGTTGCCAAAACCAAAACAAAGCCGACAATAGAAGCTAGTAAGTAAGCTATTTTTTCTACTTTGTCTTTTAGCTTAAAACTTAGGGCAAATAAAAAACCGCTCAAAGGAGCTACAAGTAGCGCCAAAGCGTTGGGGTAAGAAAACAAGCCCGTAAGTCTTTTTATATTGGGGAAATTATAAGCAGCAGGTAAATTCCAGGCACTAAAATACTGCCAAAGACTGACCGTGCCTAAAGCAAAAATGAGGATGGACATAGCCCAAAAGACAGTTTTTAGATCCCGAAATTTTTTGAAGCTGTAAACAAAAACTAAGAAAAACATCAGGCTTTCCAAAAAATAAGCTCGCCATAAACCCAAGGAGCTCAGACTAAAGCTGACAAACACCGATCCTAAAGAAAGCAATAACCAAGCGGCTAATAAAAACTTAAGCTTTTTGTCTAGGGGGTTGATGTTGGGGTTTTGCCAAAAATAGTTTATTCTTTCCCACTTTTTATCTTTGATAAGCCAAAAGACAAACAAAGACAAAATCATCAGCTCCAAAAAAGTAGAAGGCAAACCAAAAAAATCTAAGCGCCACAAATAACTAGGCAATAAAAAAATTAACATTGCTAGAGCCCATTGAAAATGGCGGTGAGCTAGCATTAAGAAAAAAATAATACCTACTATGGCTAAAATTTCTGACATTATTTTTTATTTAATAGTTGTTTAAATAAATCTTTATCAACGGCTTTGAAAAAATACAAACAAAGACCATAAACAAGCAAAGCAATCATCGGTAAAAAAATAAACGGCAAATCTTTAACAAAATAGACCGCCAAAAAAGCCACCAACATTGACTCGCCAACTTTGTAAACAACAGTGAGATTACTTTTTAAATTTAATTTTTGTTTAATTACCAGCCAAGCAAAAAACCAAAGCATAATCTCTACTGCCACAGTCATCCAAGCAGCCGCCCAATAGCCAAACTTTGGGATAAAGATAAAATAGCCAGCCAAACCAAAAATTGCCACTAGTAAAAAATATTTTACCATGGCTTTTTGCTCGCCAATGGCTACTACCAAATAAGAAAACATCGTACCAAAATAAATCGCCGCAGTCGCTAAGATCAAAATATTTAAAATTGGTCCAGAAGCCGCAAAGTCTGCGCCTGCTAAAATTATCATCAAGGGCTTACTAACTAGCCAAACTCCCAAGAGCATTGCTCCTGAGATAATCACAAAAAAATCAAAAGTATTTTGCCAAATGTTTTTGAGGGCCTCATAGTTTTTTGCAACGTACGCTGCCGTAAACAAAGGCAAAATCAAACTCATAAACATGTGAGGAAAAGTGGTCAAAACTTCCAAAACCCGATAAGGCGCGCCATACAAACCGACATCCTCTGGGCGAGCATAGGCTGATAAAATCAAAGTGTCGGCTTTGAAATAAATCAAATTCAAGACAACGGTCACCGCCAATGGCCAAGTGCTAAGCAATATTTTTTTCCAATAAGCAAAGTCCCAAGCAAAACTAAGCTTTACGTGCTTTCTCAAGAAAAATAACAAGAGTACAAAAGCCACACCCTGACTAAAAGAATTCCAAGCCAAGACTGAAGCTAAACTGCCACCGTGAAAAAACAAATAAAGCGCAATGAAAAAATAAATCAGCTTGTTAGCCAGATCGGCGATAGCCACTCTAGGCATCTCTAGTTTTTTGGCAAAGACAGCTGAAAGAGTAGAAAATAAACTTTGAAAAAAGAAGGCTAGTAAAAAATAAACAATGTTGTTTTTTACTTCCGCGTCATAGGGCAGAAAAAATACTACTAGTGGAGCTAGTCCCAAAAAAAAGATTGAGGCAAAAAAACGAATGGTAAAAATATTATTAACTGCCTTGCTCTCAGCGTTTTTATCTTTAGCCTCCGAAATCTCTCGCAAAAGCGTCAGATAAAGTCCTAGATCAGCAAAAATAACAAAAATTTGCACAAAGGCAAAAATCGTGGTGTAAAAACCAAAGTGTGTCGTCCCCAAAATACGCGTAACTAAACCCAAATTTAAAACACCAATCAAAATACCACCGGCCCGAATAACAGTCTGCCATAAGGTGTTAGAAAATATCTTGTTTGCTGTAGACATATCCCGTTAGAAATTTATTTCAAATTATTTAACCCTTATATTTTAATCCCATTTCTAACGGGACATATGGCTATTATAGCCTAAAAATAAGGATAAAAAAAGCCCCCGCACGACTTAAAGTCGGCAGGGACTTTTGCTCTAAATCTATTCAATTTCTCTGGCTTTATACTCGGTCCAAACTTTTTTCTTGATATCTTTTAATAAGTCTTTATTGGCTTTCAAATAAGACTTAGCAGTTTCTCTACCTACGCCCAATTTAGTTTCACCGTAGCTATAAGAATTACCCGCTTTGGTAATCACACCAAAGTTTAAGCCCACATCCAAAACATCGCCGGCTACTGAGATGCCTTCATTGTACATGATGTCAAAAGTAGCACCTTTGAAAGGAGCGGCTACTTTATTTTTAACAATCTTGGCATTTACTTGGTTACCAATGATTTTATCTCCTTGTTTGATTTGAGCAGACCGCCTGACTTCAATACGAACAGAAGAATAAAACTTCAAAGCATTGCCACCAGAGGTAGTCTCGGGATTACCAAAAAATACACCGATCTTCATGCGAATCTGATTAATGAAAATCACAGTGGTATTGCTCTTGTGCACAATGCCAGCTAGTTTTCTCAAAGCTTGTGACATCAGTCTGGCCTGCAAACCCATATGTGAATCACCCATGTCACCCTCAATTTCAGCTTTGGGTACCAAAGCCGACACCGAGTCAATGATAATCACACCCACACCGTTTGATCTCACTAGAGTTTCTACGATTTCCAAAGCTTGTTCACCAGTATCTGGCTGGGAAATAAGTAACTCGTCTATATTTACTCCGATTTTTCTTGCATAGTCTGGATCTAAGGCATGCTCAGCGTCCACAAAAGCCGCTACATTACCTTCTTTTTGTACTTCAGCGGCAATGTGCTGTGCTAAAGTAGTTTTACCGCTTGACTCTGGTCCATAAATTTCGATAATTCTACCTTTTGGCACACCGCCAACACCCAAAGCAATATCTAAAGACAAACAACCAGTGGAAACAGCTTCCACATTCATGGCTTTGGCCTCACCTAGTTTCATGATTGAGCCTTCACCAAAACGATCGCGTATTTGATTGATAGCATTCAGGGTTTCTGCGCTAAATTTACCCTCCATTTTCTTTTTTTCTGCCATATTTTTTACCTTTTCCGAGCAAGTTCGGCCTGTTTGAAAAAACTTGCCTTAATTATTATTCTGTTGATTCTCGCAAGACCTTAAGTTCCACAACTCTTATCTTGCTATGCTTCTTTTTAGCATTTATTAATAAATTATTCAAGCCGAGTGACAAATTGACCTCTTTACTAAAATTACCATCTGTGTCTAATAAAACTAACTCCCCGTTTATGTTCAGCTGAATTTCTTTTTCGGTTTGACCACTAACCATGATACTACTAGCCGTTGTTTTAGTGTTATCATTTGGCTGAGTGATAGTGATTTTTGGTGGACTGATGATATTATTTATTTCCCAAGCCAGATAAGAGAGTACTGCTAAAACAATAAAAGCCACTGAAACTTTTTTTAAAAATTGTGGCCCTAAAAATTGCCAAATCTTTTTCTCTTTTCGTTCTTCCACTGCTACAAATTTCTGTCCCACGGATTTTTCTAGTTTATAATCTACCAATAACTCACTAACATTTAAATTCAAAAATTTTCCGTAGAGTTTGAGCCAGTTGCGCACATAAACATCTCCCGGCAAACTGTCATAGTCAGCACTTTCTAAAAATTCAAGATACTTTTTTTGTACGCCAATTTTAGTTTGCACGTCATTCAAAGACAAAGACTGTTCTAAGCGAGCATTTTTTAAACGATTAGCCACCGTTTGTCCTTTGTTGATAGTTTTTTTTTGAAAAGTTGCCATACTTAAAATCTACTCTGCTCTTCTTTTTCCTCTGCCAAATCATCTTCTTCTACATCGTCACTGACTTCACCCAAATCAGTTTCATCAAGTTCTGAAGAAAAATTTTCTTCTAAATCATTTTGTGAAACTAAGACTTCTCTTGGCTTTGAACCTTCAGCTTGACCGACTACGCCCATTTCTTCCAAGATATCCAAAAGTCTGGCCGCGCGAGCATAGCCCACTCTTAAGCGACGCTGTAATAAAGTAGCCGAAGCTTTGCCGGCTTTGATCACAATTTCTTTGGCTTCCAAAGCCAACTCGTCATCTTGCTCATCACCAGACAATGATCCACCCATGAAGCTTGCGCCACCGGAGCCTGTTTTTTCCGTAATCTCTGTTTTGTATTCCGGTTCAGCCTGCTCTTTGACATAGTCAACTACCGCTGATATTTCTTCGTCAGTCACATAACAGCCCTGCAAACGACGAGGTTTAGCCAGCTCTGCTGTCATAAACAACATATCTCCTTTGCCGAGTAATTTTTCTGCTCCCGAGGAATCAATGATAGTTCTAGAATCAATATTTGAAGCTACCGAAAAGGCAATACGAGAGGTGATATTGGCTTTGATCAAACCAGTGATAACATTGGTTGATGGTCTCTGCGTTGCTAAAATCAAATGAATACCAACTGCTCTAGCCATTTGCGCCAAACGAATAATAGCGCCCTCAACTTCTTTGGCAGCTACCTGCATCAAGTCAGCCAGCTCATCAATGATAACTACAATGTAAGGTAATTTATTTACTATCACAGCTGAATTGTAGCTCTCAATATTTCTCTTGCCAGCTGCCTGCAATAATTTATAGCGCTGATCCATTTCTTTTACTACCCACCTCAAAGCATTGATAGTTTTGTCAGACTCATTGATAACTGGCGTTAACAAATAAGGAATGTCGTTGTAAACTGAGAGCTCTACACGCTTAGGATCAACCATGATAAATTTTAATTCATCCGGAGAGTTCTGATAAATCAAACTCAAAATAATATTATTTACACAAACAGATTTTCCACTGCCAGTTGCACCAGCAATCAACAAATGTGGCATGGCAGCGAGATTGGCCATACGAGCAACACCAGCCACATCTTTACCCAAAGCAATAAAAAGATTATTTTTTCTTTTTTTGTACTCTTCGCCTTCCAAAATTTCTCTTAATTTCACAATAGAGACCGTTTGGTTTGGCACTTCAATACCAACTAAAGATTTACCAGGAATAGGCGCTTCAATACGAAGTGGATGCGCGGCCAATGAAAGGGCTAAATCATTTTGCAAAGCTAAAATATGAGAAAGTTTGACGCCTTCAGCTGGTCTCAAAGTGTATTGAGTCACAGTTGGCCCGACATTGACTTCTCCCATAGTCACCTCAATACCAAAGTTTTCCAAAGTTTTTTGAATCTTGGACATGTGCGCGTCAATGTCACCAGAATTTGGCTTAGAGTGCGAGTGAATCAAGAGCTCGAGCGGTACAATAATCTTGCGTGGCTTACGAACAGTTTTTTCTTCTACTACTTCTTCAATTTCTTCTCCTGCTTCAGCGATGTTTACTTTGACTGGCAGCTCAAGCGCCTCTGCTTGCACAGGAACTTCCGCTTCATATTCAAAAGTTGGTTCTAACTCTTCTGCTTCTGTTGCTTCATCAGAACCATCATCAAGCGGTAAGATTTTTTCTCGCAAAATTCCCAAGGCCTTGGCCCTATCTACCATAGCACGGAAAGAAGTATTAAAGCCCAATAAAATTCCTACTATCAGTAAGGCCAACAACAAAACTATCGCGCCCCAAAATCCCAAGAAACTTTCAAACAAGCTGGCCACGCCAAAACCCAAGGCTCCTCCACCTCTACCTAGATCTACGACATCTTTATAATCAACTTCGTTAACAAAAAAATGAAATAGGCCAGAGTAGGCGATAATAAGTAAAAATAAACCAATATAATTAGTTATTTTTATCAAATATTTTTCACTATTTAATAAAATAAAACTCAAAAATAATAAGAGCAACAAAAAGAGCCAGTCTCCCCAGCCAAAAGCATAGGCCAAAACAGAGGAGAAGAAATCACCAAAAGGCCCAGCCATGTTAAACATTGATAAAATCCCCAAAAAAGCCAGTAAAAAAATCAGCACCGCGTAAATGCCTGTTTTGGTTTCCGGATCCAAAGACCAACGACTTTGATAAGGAAAATCTTCTTCCACATCATGTAAGCGTGGTCTACCCACTTTTCTTTTTTGTCCCATATTTTTTGCTAAATATAGTATATTTTAGCATATTTAAAGAAAAAACAAAAACCCCGGCCAAAGGCCGGGAAATGTGAGACTCACTCAAACAAATACTTTTAGGGGAAGGGGAAAACGCATCGCGTTTTCCCCTCAAAACCAGATGTCTCTACGACGCGAGTTGCCTAGCGGTTTGACGTTCTTCTTTAATACGTCTTTTCTTTGCCCTTAAATCCCTTGCTCGCCAAGAAGTCAGGTATTTCTTCATGGCTTTCAAGGCCCGCTTTTCTGTAGCAAAAACGGGCTTAGCCGTAACGACCGTTCGGTGATAACAGCCATCCTTGAAAAGATTTATCTCTCCTCCCCATTTACAAGCTTCCTTGCTGTAACCAGCTGCGCAGAAAAGTCCGTTTCTTTTGCTAGTTTTTTTAGTCCGCATCGTGGCTCTCCTTGGCTTAGTTTATGTGCGTTCTCCTAAAAATATTTGTTTATAAAATAGACTATTTTATATCCTAACACTTTAAATAAAAATGTCCAATAAAAAAACACCCCTTAAGGGGTGTTTTAATAATCTTTATTTAGCTCTGTCTAAGCTTTCAGCAAAGCCAGTACCAGCTGGAATCTTGCGACCAATAATAACGTTTTCTTTCAAACCTCTCAAATGATCTACGCGACCAGTAATAGCGGCATCAATCAAAACTCTAGCGGTTTCTTGGAAGCTGGCAGCTGACAAGAAAGAGTCTGAGGTCAAAGAAGCTTTGGTAATACCGAGTAACAATACATCGGAAGTAGCCTGCTCTCCCTTGCAAGCGATATTGGCTTCTTGGAATTGGGTGCTAGTGATACTTTCACCTGGCAACAAATCAGTGTCACCTACATCACGGACAAAAACACGAGAGAACATCTGTCTGACTATCAACTCCACATGCTTGTCATCTAGATTTTGACCTTGTGAAGCATAAATATGTTTAATTTCAGCAATAATGTATTTTTGTGTTTCCAAAATTCCTTTGTGCTCATAGAGCTCTTGCAAGTCAACACTGCCTTCGGTCAAAGATTTTCCTTCTTCGACAAACTCTTTGTCTTTGATCCAAAGAGTATAGCCAGCCGGGATGATAACTTCTACTTCGTCACCAGCTTTTTGCAAAACTTTAAGTTTCTTATCAAGGATTTTCACTAAACCACCCAAAGCAGTTTTTTCTTCTTTTTGGTTGATGATAAACAAAGTTTGACCCGGCTTAACTTCTTGGCCATCTTCTACTTTAAGTTGGGCTTTTTTCTCTAGCAAATATTCTTCCACTCTAGTATCTTGGGTCTTGATTTTGATCAAACGATTATCTTTGCTGACCAACTGATCTATTTGACCGATTTCTACTATACCAGAAACTGGAGCGAGAATAGACTTTTTCTTTGGTGGACGAGCTTCAAATAATTCTTCAACGCGAGGTAAACCTTGAGTCACGTCAGCCTCAGAAGCCACACCACCAGTATGGAAAGTACGCATAGTTAGCTGTGTGCCTGGCTCACCAATACTTTGCGCAGCTACCACACCGACAGCGGTACCTAGCTTGACCAGGAAGTTGTGACCCAAATCATAGCCATAACATTTTTGGCAGACACCTCTGACTGATTTACAGGTCAAGAGTGAACGAATACGAATTTGCTCTGGATCAATCGCGTCAATAACTTTGGATAATTCCTCGGTGATCAAAGTGCCCTTCTTGATAGCTACTTTTTTGCTAGCAGGATCAGTCAAGCCTTCAGACAAAACACGACCAACTACACGAGAGGATAAGGTTTCGTTGGTTTTTTGACTTTCTTCTTTGGTAAAAATCAAACCCTCTTCATCTTTACAATCTTCTTCTAAGATAACAATGTCTTGAGAAACATCTACCAAACGACGAGTCAAATAACCAGCGTTAGCAGTTCTCAAAGCAGTATCTGACAAACCTTTACGGGTACCATGAGTGGAGATAAAAAATTCCAACACATCCAAACCGTCTTGAAAGTTAGCCTTGATAGGCAACTCAATAATATCACCAGCTGGATTGATAACCAAACCTTTAATACCCATGATCTGAATCATCTGTGACCAAGAACCACGAGCACCAGAGTTGATAATCATTGAGATGGAATTATCTTCACTGAAAACTGATTTACTTTTTTCACTAATTCTATTTTTGATATCTGACCAAACTTCAATAACTTTGATGTATCTTTCTTTGTTGGTCAATAAACCTTGGTTGTATTGCTCTCTGATTTCTTCCACGCTCTTTTCGCCTTCTCTGATCAATTCATCTTTACCAGGCAAACGCATGATATCTCCCATACCCCAAGAAAGACCGGAAGCAGTGATATATTCAAAGGCTAAATCTTTAACTCTGTCCAAAACTTCAACCGTTTCTTCCATGGAAAAGCGTCTAAAAATTTCAGCGATAATATTTTTTAAACCTTTTTTATCCAAAACTTCATTAACAAACTCCATCTGCGCTGGCAACTGTTGGTTGAAAAGCACACGACCAATCGAAGTAGCAATCAAAGCATTGTCTGCTCTAGCTATTCTCACTTTGATCAAATCTTGTAGCTTGATGTAACCCAAAGCAAAAGCTTTGATGGCTTCATTTTCGTCAGCAAAAAACTTTTTGACTTCCCTGTCTTTAGGAATGTGAGTCAAATAGTAAGACCCCCAAACGATATCTTGGTTTGGCACCACTGATGGCTCACCAGTCGCTGGTTTCAAAATGTTTTTTGAAGAAAGCATCAAGTTAGCGGCTTCGTCTTTGGCTTCTTCAGTCAATGGCACATGCACAGCCATCTGGTCACCATCAAAGTCAGCGTTAAAAGCAGTACAAACCAAAGGATGTAACTGAATAGCCTTACCTTCGATCAAAACCGGTTTGAAAGCTTGGATACCCAAACGATGTAAGGTTGGAGCACGGTTTAACAAGACATGTGCGTCTTTGATAATTTCTTCCAAAATATCCCAGACCTCTTCGTAACCTGCTTCAATATAGCGGTTAGCAGACCTGACATTGTGCACTAACTCTCTTTTGATCAAATGAGAAATGACAAATGGTCTAAATAATTCCAAAGCCATAGTTTTTGGCAAACCACATTGTGATAATTTCAAATGTGGACCAACGACGATCACCGAACGACCAGAGTAGTCAACACGCTTACCAAGTAAGTTTTGACGGAAGCGTCCTTGTTTACCTTTGAGCATGTCAGCAATACTCTTGAGCATGCGTTTTTGTCCAGTAGAGGAGGTGACAGTTTTGCCGTGTCTAGCATTGTTGTCAATCAAAGCATCAACTGCTTCTTGTAACATTCTTTTTTCATTTCTTTGAATAACTTCAGGAGCATTAAGCTCTTTTAGTCTCTTGAGACGATTGTTACGATTGATAACCCTGCGATATAAATCATTTAAATCAGATGAGGCAAAACGACCACCATCAAGCTGCACCATTGGACGCAAGTCTGGTGGGATGACCGGTACTGTTGTCATGATCATCCACTCTGGGTTGATGGTATTTGAGATCAAAGATTTGATCAAACGAGAACGACGAATTAATTTTTTTTGTTTAGAAGGAATAGCTTTTTGAATTTCATCATCCAAAGCTTTTGAAAGCTTTTTCAAATCAATGCGTTTCAATAAACCACGCACTGCTTCAGCACCGATGCCCGCTTCAAAGACATGTCCGTAGCGCAAAGATAATTCTTGGTATTTGGTCTCAGAAATAATTTGTAACTCGTGCAATTCTTTGAGCTCTTTCAAAGCGGTTTCTGCGGCTTCTTCTAAGTTTTGTAATTTATCAACTTTGGAAACATTTAAATCAGTCAACTCTTGAGTAATTTGTTTTTCTACTTTAGCTTCAGAATCACCAGCAGCCAACATTTTGGTTTTACGGTTGTTGATTTCTTGAGCGCGTTGATTAAACTCGTTATCAATTTGTTTACGTTTGCTTTTGAGTTCACTTTGGATTTGCTCAAGCGTTTCTTTACGTGCCTCTTCATCAACATGAGTGACCACAAAAGAAGCAAAGTAAATAACTTTTTCTAAAGCTTGCACACCAAGATCCAAAACCAAACCGATTTTTGAAGGAATGCCACGTAAAAACCAAATGTGAGAAACAGGGGCAGCTAAATCAATGTGGCCCATACGCTCACGACGCACAATCGCACGAGTGACTTCTACGCCACACTTGTCACAGACAACACCTTTGTAGCGAATGCGTTTGTACTTACCACAATAACACTCCCAATCTTTGGAAGGTCCAAAAATCTTTTCGCAAAACAAACCATCTTTTTCTGGCTTTTGAGTACGATAATTGATGGTTTCTGGCTTTACAATTTCGCCATGTGACCACTGATGAATATCGTCTGGTGAGGCTAGTCTTAGTTTGATAGCATCAAACTCTAAGACAGTGCTCTGCTCAGGAGCCATGAAGGTGGTTTTAGTTGATGAAGGAGTAGGCATATTTTTTATAATTTATAAATTTATTCTTCTTCTACGATACTTAAACTATCGTCAACAATAATTGGCGCCACCTCAGCCAAAACCTCAGCTGTTGTCTCGTCAATAATTTCAGTTTCTCTTTGTCTTTGGCCGATAAGCTCAACTTCCAAAGCCAAGCCCTTAAGCTCTCTCACCAAAACATTGAAAGATTCAGGAATATTTAAACGATTAATTTTTTCACCTTTGATGATAGACTCATAAGCCTTGGAACGGCCTGGCACATCATCTGATTTGATAGTCAAAATTTCTTGCAAAGTATTAGCAGCGCCGTAAGCTTCTAAGGCCCAGACCTCCATTTCACCAAATCTCTGTCCACCAAATTGAGCTTTACCGCCCAAAGGTTGTTGAGTGACGAGTGAGTATGGCCCGATTGAACGTTGGTGAATCTTGTCTTCTACCAAATGATTTAATTTCAACATATAAGCTACACCAACAGTTGTCTTGTGGTGGAAAGCTTGGCCATTGCGACCATCAAATAATTGTAATTTTCCATCTTCAGGGAAACCAGCTTTTTTGAGCTCTTCTCTGATAGTTGCTTCTTTAATACCACTTAAGGCAGGCGTTGCAACTTTGTAACCCAAAGTGCGAGCAGCAAGTCCCAAATGAGTTTCGAGTAACTGACCCAAGTTCATACGAGAAATAACGCCCAAAGGATTCAAGATAATATCTACTGGCGTACCGTCAGCTAAAAATGGCATATCACATTCAGGAATAACACGAGAAATAACACCTTTGTTACCATGACGACCAGCCATCTTGTCACCGATTTGGACTTTGCGTAATTGAGCGATCGTAATCTGCACAGTCTTGATCACGCCGGCTGGCAATTTGTCGCCATTGTCACGAGAAAAGATTTTGATATCAATCACTTTACCGCGTTCACCGTGTTTTAAGTACAAAGAACTATCTCTAACATCTTTGGCTTTTTCACCAAAGATAGCACGAAGCAATTTTTCTTCAGCGGATAATTCAGTTTCACCTTTTGGGGTAATTTTACCAACCAAAATATCTCCGGAAGAAACATTGGCACCGATACGGACAACGCCTTCGTGGTCTAGATCTTTTAATTTTTCTTCACTGATGTTTGGAATATCACGAGTCACTTGTTCGGCACCGAGTTTGGTATCACGCACATCGATAGAATAATCTTCAATACTGATAGAAGTATAGTTATCATTTTTGACAACGCGTTCAGAAACCAAAATAGCATCTTCATAGTTTCCGCCATCCCAAGTCATATAAGCAACCAACATGTTTTGACCCAGGGCCAATTCACCTTGATCGGTAGCAGCACCATCGGCTAGTGGTTGTAATTTTTTTACTTTATCACCCTTATTAACAATTGGGTGTTGGTTCATACTGGTAGAAGTATTGGAGCGAGAAAACTTACGCAAATCATAGCCGGCGATCACACCGTCTTTGTTTGTCACTTCTACTTTGCGACCATCAACATAAGTCACTTCACCATCTTCTTTGGAAACTACCACTTGACCAGAATCTTGAGCAGCACGAGCTTCGATACCGGTGCCGACGATAGGGGCTTGTGGGCGAATCAAAGAAACAGCTTGACGTTGCATGTTTGTACCCATTAAAGCACGCACAGCATCATCATGTTCCAAAAATGGAATCAAAGAAGTAGCAATACTGATAATCTGATGAGGAGCCACATCCAACAAGTCAATTTTTTCTACCTTGTCGTAGCTAGGCGTACCTTTGATTCTCAATTCTGAATATTCACTGACAAAATAACCCTCTTCATCCAGCGGTACAGTGGCAGCGGCGGTGTTGTATTTTTCTTCATCAAAAGCATCCAAATAAGTAATCTCATTTGTAACTAATGGTTTGATTGGGATAAGTTCCAAATCTTTTTCAGCGGCTAATTTTTTGGCAATACTCTCAGAAATTGTTTCACCTTTTTTAACAATATTTTTAATATCTACTCTGGCAATTTTGCCGGTAGTTATTCTTGGGTCGTTTTCTACATCGTGTAAAACTTTACGGAATGGCGTTTCAATAAAACCAAAATCATTGACCCGAGCATAAGAAGCTAAGTGGCCAACCAAGCCAATGTTTGGACCTTCAGGAGTAGCGATCGGACAAATACGGCCATAGTGAGTACGATGCACATCACGAACTTCAAAACCAGCACGTTCACGAGAAAGACCACCAGGACCCATAGCAGACAAACGGCGTTTATGTTCAAGCTCAGCCAATGGATTTACTTGGTCCATGAATTGAGAGAGCTGTGAGCTCATAAAAAATTCTTTGATGGAACCAATCACTGGACGAGCATTGATAAGCTGATTTGGAGAAATGTTGTTTATATCCAAAGTAGACATTCTGTCGCGCACAATTCTTTCCATACGAGCCAAACCAATACGGAATTTGTTTTGCACTAATTCACCGACAGCACGCACACGACGATTGCCTAAGTGATCAATATCATCAGCTTCATCTTGGCTCAAATTCAAACGGATAATTTCTTTAACAGTCAAAACCAAATCTTCAATGCGTAAAACACGAGTGTCTTTGTTGTTAGCTAAATCCAAACTAAAACGAGAATTTATTTTGTAGCGACCAACGCGTCCAAAATCATAACGGTCAAAATTAAAAAACATGGCGTGAATCAAAGATCTAGCATTATCCACCGTGGCTAAATCGCCTGGACGAATACGCTTATAAACTTCTTTCAAACCGCCAGCCTCATCATGAGCAACGTCTTTCTCAATCGTCTTATCAATAAATTTTACTTCTGGATGAGTGTCTACGTCAGCAAAAGCTTTTTTGATTTCTTCGTCAGTCGTCAAACCCAAGGCGCGTAAAAGAGCGGTGACTGGCACTTTTCTTTTTCTATCAATTTTTACATAAATCACATTGCTGGCGTCAGTTTCTATTTCTAACCAAGCACCACGATTTGGGATAATTTTTGCACCATAGTATCTACGGCCTCTTAAAATCTGGGAAGTAAAAAATACACCAGCCGATCTGATAAGCTGAGAAACAACTACTCTTTCCACACCATTGATAACAAAAGTACCGCGGTCAGTCATGACGGGAAAATCACCTAAGTAAATTTCCTGTTCTTTTATTTCATTGGTTTTTTTGTTGAGCAATCTGACGTTGACGCGCAAAGGTGCCTCAAAAGTAGTGTTCTTGGCTTTGGCCGTCACTTCGTCAAACTTGACCTCGTCTAGATAATAATCTAAGAAATATAATTCCAAATCTCGACCAATAAAATCTTTGATGGGCGAAACCTCGTCAAATAATTCTTTCAAACCTTCCTTAAAAAACCAATCATAGGAATTTTTTTGGACTTCGACTAAATCAGTCAAAGGAATAGCTTCTCGTAAGGTATCAAAATACTCGCGAGTAGTTGTTGGGGCTTTTTTGGAGGACATAGAAGTTCTAAAGATAATTTTTAATTATCGACTATTTGATAAAAGCTTTTATTCTTTAGACAAAAAATAAACTCACCCCTAATTTCTAGAGATCAGTCTTTTTGCTTTTTTAGACTAAAACGCCTTTAGTCGACAAAATTTGCATGCTTGTATATTAGTAAATTTTTTTGACTTTGTCAATAAGGGTTTACAAAAAATCCTAAAAAACCTGTTTTAAAAAATGTTTTATCTAAGATTAGCCAAAGCTTGCGAGATGGATATTTCTCATCTTGTCAAATTTTTCTAAACTTTGTCTAATATAAGCTAAATTTATACACAAGTAGGGCCACTTGTCCATAACTTATCCACATTTATCCACTCAAAACGCTTACTTACTTCGGAAAAATAAGCTTTGTGTTTAGTTTTTTGACAAAAAAGCCAAAAAAGTTTAGCCTTAAGTGGTCTTGTTCATCCTAAATTTTTCCAGGGGGAAGAAATGAAAGCACTCGCATGGTCCTTTGTTCATCATCTCTTGTTTTTCATTGTCCTCGGTCCCGTTGCCGGCTTTATAGCCTATTTCACGGTACAACCCAGCGATTACACCTTAAAAAGTGTACTCCTAGCCGCGAGCATCGCTAGTGTAATTTTCTGCCCCCTTGTCTTTATTATAATCAAAGGCAAGGAATTAGATCAGTACCCGCTACTCAGCACTATCAGCAGGGTTATAATGGTGCTGTTTATGGCAATTGTACTCACGGTAATGTTTTTCAATGTTCTTTATGGAGATTCAGCCTCAGACCAAAAGCTCATCAAGCTCTTGCAGGGATATGTTGCTGTAGCGCTAGCCTTTTGTGTGCTCGCATTTTTAAAAGACCCCTTTGAAAAATGGCGCAAACAGCCATCAAGTCCAAACAACTAGGCACAAGCAGCCAAATAAAAACACCGTTTTGGAGGGAACGGTTTTTCTTTTTGACAAAAAACAACCCTAGTGGTTGTTTTTAAAATATTCTTTTACTACTTGCCTATCATCGTGAGGAATTTTGGTGCCGTTTTTAGTGCAGATAAATTGTTCTGCACCTTTGCCGGTGATCAAAACTAAATCATTGCTTTCTGCTAGAGACAAAGCTTTGTGGATCGCTGACTTACGATCTAAAATTGCATACAAGCTCACAAGAGGCTCTTTGCCGGCTTTAATCGCGCCACCTGAGACATTGTCTATGATCTCTTGCGGATCGTCGTCATAAGGGTCTTCGTTGGTGACTACCACTATGTCGGCAAATTCTCCAGCCATTTGTCCCAAGACAGGTTGTCGTGCTTTATCTCGTCCTCCACCACAAGAACCAAGAACATGAATTAGTTTATTGTAGTTTAAATTTTTCAAAGCTTGATAGAGTTGTTTTAAGCCTTCTGGCTCTGGTGCATAATCAATCATCACTTTAAAATTTTTTTGTCCGCCAGCTGGCGGATCAATAAACTCTTGCCTGCCGGGCACGCCTTTTAAGGTAACGGTTTTTATTTTCTCTAGAGAAAATCCTAAAGCATTGACGGCGCTGATAGCACTCAAAATATTATAGGCATTAAATTTGCCTAAAAAGTTTGTCTTAAAATTTATATTTTCTAAATCAAAATTTACTAGACCATTACTTAAATTTAAATTTTCTATTTTGTAATCGGCTTGATTTTCTAAAGCGTAAGTCAAAAATTTATCTGCGGGATATTTTTTTAATCTTTCGGTCTCTAGATCGTCGGCATTAGAAATAATTATTTTATTTATTTTTTGGCCGGCAATATTTTTATGTTTGCTTTGACTTAAGTGCTGAAACAATTTTTCTTTAGCTGCGCGATAGTTTTCAAAACCCCCGTGAGCCTCGATGTGTTCTGGTGTCAGATTGGTAAAAACAACTAGATCATAATTTATCCCTAGATGACGAAACTGTTCAATGCCTTGTGATGAGGTCTCAATCACGGCGTAGCTGCATTTTTCTTTGACGGCTTGGTTTAATAATTTTTGCGTTGACAGGCGGCCGAGCATAGTCATTTTTTTGTCATTGAGCCACTCCTTGCCTGCGAGTTTAAAATTCACCGTGGAACTTAGCGCTACTTTTTCACCAAGAGATTCAAGTAGTTGCGCAATCAAATTGACAGTAGCGGTCTTGCCGTTTGTACCGGTCACGCCGATAACAATCAGTTTATTGCTTGGATAAAAATAAACCATGGGCGCAAGCACTGCTAGCAACCAGTGGTAAGTTGTTTTTAAAAAACGAGGGCTAATTTTTCTTAAAAAATTAAGCATAAGTTTGTTTTATATACTGTTCAACTTTTTCTATATCACTAGGTTTACCAAAGTCAAACCAAATATTTTTTAAATCAAGTGTTTTTACTTTTTTTTGTTTGGCCAATAAATTAATCACGTCGGTTAACTCATACTCGCCCCTAACTGACAAAGATATTTTGTCCAGGTAGTCAAAAACTTCGGGTGTAAATTTATATAGACCGGTGTTTATCATGTCGCCAACAAAGTCTTTGGGTTTTTCAATAATTTCTTGTAAAAAATTATCTTTGTCTGTGTGTAAGACGCCATAGTTTTGTGGGCTCTCATGTTTGAGGCCAGCTACATAGTGATAGTCATCGTCGATATTAAAAGCTTTCAGGTCCTCTATTGCATACAAGTTGTCGCCATAGACTGACAAAAAGTTTTCTTGCCCCAAAATATCTTTGACACACTCTAGTGGACAAGCGGTGCCATATTTATTTTCACCCAAAATTTCAAACTGATTAACAACTGTGACACTAAACTCGTTTTTATATTGCTCCAAAAAATTTTCTATAAATTCTTTTTTGTAGCCCACCACCATCACTACTTCCGAAAAGCCAGCTTTTTTTAAATTGTTTAAAAGATAATACAAAAATGGCTTATTATTTACCTCTATTAAATGCTTGGGCTTGTCTTTAGCTAGATCAAGCATTCGACTGCCACGACCAGCGGCTGAAATTAAAACTTTTTTTATCATACTACTTGCGACAGTTTGGACATTTTTTATGTGCTAAAATTTTTGCCAATTGCTCTTGGGTTTCTTGAGTGATTGTTCTTTCTTTGTTTGGCATAGAGTTTGGCATAAAAACTGAAAATTCTTTTTTGCAATTTTCACATTCAATAGTATAAACATCATGCTCTAAGTCTTTATTTTTTTCCATTTGAATATCACTTGGATTATCCGCAAGAAATTCTTTCATATTATTTAAAAAATTTTCTTAGTTTTTTAGCAAAATTATAAGCTTTATAAAAACCAGCTTGATAAACAAAGACTTGTGCTTTTGCTGAAGAAACGCTTTTACCGGAAAAGCCTTTTTTAAATCTCGTAAAACCTTGCCAGTTTGCCTTGGAATTATCGTCTGGCGCTATGCCCCAAAAATCATAATATAAAGCGCCGTCAGCCATCGCATCTTTGATGGCTTGCCACTGCAATAAATATGGCGCCATAAAGCTACGATATTGATAGTCCGAAGCTCCGTGTAAATAGGTGCTGGTTTTGCCAAAATTTATCTGCAAGTTTGCCGCCACTACCTTGTCCCCTACTTTGGCTAAATAAATTTTAGCAGCATTGCGCTCCAAAAACACCTTCCACAACAAGCGATAATATTCATCTGCATGGGCAACAATATTTTGCCTAGTAGCGGTTTTTTTATTTAAGGCCAAAAAAGTTTCTATACTTTTTTCTTCTTCACTTGCTTCCACCACAACACCTTTTTTACCAGCCAACATAATATTATATCTTGTCTTTGGGTGCATGGCGGCCAAAATCTCTGCGTGACCTTTGTTTAGCTCCAAATAAATAGTGTCACGAGGCTGTATATTAGCAGTGTCTTGTAAGCCCTCAATAAAAGCAATATCTTGACTTGGCTCTATTTTTAAAAATACCTCTTCTCTTTTTTTAGTGTTGATACTTATGTCTCGCGTCTTTGATAAAATCAATTTAGCCGCTTCTTCTATTTGTTCATCACTTAAATCATTTTTAAAAACCGGGCCTTTGGGTGCGTACAAATAGCTTTTACCAAAAGCCAATTTATTTTCATATAGCAAACATTTAGCAAGCACAACATCATCTTCTCTCACTATTATTTGCCAAAACTTTTTTTCTTGCGCTTCCAAAAAATTCATCCACAGCTGACTTTGTAAAAAAGCACCACTAAGAAATGAATCAGTCAAAATATCGTCGTATTTTTTATTATCAATCTCTGCTTGCATTTTTATTTTGATAAAAATTTTAAAATTGTTTTTACCTTGTCACCTAGCTCACCTTCCAAAGTACTTGCTTGGATAGCTTCTCGAATTTCTTTTTCCCTGTAGCCCAAGGATAGCAGCGCTTCTACAACTTGTTTGTCACCAACGAAATTTTCTTCTGATGAAGCACCATTAAAATCATCAATGATTTTTTCTTTAAGCTCCAAGACCAGACGCTCAGAAGTTTTTTTACCGATGCCAGACACTTGTTGCAAGATACTCGGATCTCCGGAAGTGATCGCTTTTTTTAGCTCAGTCAGTGGTGCTAAGGAAATAATATTTGAAGCACTCTTTGGCCCCACACCAGAAACAGAAAGTAGTTGCTGAAAAAAGTCTAGTTGCTCAGACTTAAAAAAACCATATAAGTCCAAAATATCTTCTTTGACTTGAGTGTGAATAAAAAGTTCTAGGTCTTGGTTTATTTTTAAGCTTTCTAAATCTTTGCTGCTCAAAAAAACTTGATAGCCTATTTGATTAACTAACAAAATTATACTCTTGGGATTTTTTTTAAAAACTTTGCCGGTCAAGTAAGCAATCATAAGATAATAATAACATTTTTATTGATTAAAACAATTTTATTGCTTAATCGGCATGATCAAATATAAATAATCATCGTGCTTGTCTGGTGTCAAAAGTCCAGGAGTAGAGTTGTTGTTTATTTTCAAACAAAGATCTTGCACGCCCAAATTTAGTAAGCCATCCAAGAGATAACGATAATTAAAAACAATGTCATTTTCTTCGCCAGTAATTTCTGCCGGCACACTAATAATATTTTCACCCAAACCTGATGAGGCAGCGGCTACTACGATTTCGTTATTAGCAAAGCTCAAGCGAACATCGTTGATACCTTGCTTGCAAAATAAGGCAGCTGATTTGATCGCTGGAATAAGTTTATCTTTGGCACATTTAGCGCTGGTGATAAATTTTTCTGGAATGATTTGTTTGTAGTCAGGATAAGCACCATCAATCACTCGTGAAATAAGTTCTACTCCATCAAAGACAAACATGATTTGATTTTCATTGAAATATAATTTTATAGTTTGTTTTTCTTGGTCGCTTAAAATTCTCACTAGCTCTTGAATAGTTTTTAAAGGCACGATCAAGGATTTTTCTTGCTCGTTACTTATTTTTAGTTTTTTCTCTGCTAAGCGATAGCTGTCAGTAGCTACTAAAACTAATTCGTCTTTAAAAAAATTAAAGTTAACCGCATTGATCTCCAAACGAGAACTGTCCAGGGAAGCTGCAAAAATTAGTTGACTCAAAGCTCTTTTGAATTCAAGTACGTTAATTTCCACTTCATTTTCTTTTTCTATATCAGGTATAAGTGGAAAGTCTTCTGCATCCACACCTTTGACACTTGTCTTTTGCCTTTGGCTCTTGATGAGAATTGCATTGTCTTCTAATTCCAAATCAATATTCTCTCTTGGCAATAAGGCAATAAAATCATTTAACAGTTTAGCACCAACTGTAAACTCACCTTCTTCGTCTACTTTAGCTCTCACAAAAACTTTAATACCAATTTCCAAATCAGTCGTTGTCAAAATTAAACCATTCTTATTTGCTTTGATATGAACATTGTTAAGAATTGGAAGATTATTATTTTTATTTGCTATATGGGAAACAATGCCTAAACCTTTGTTTAAATTTTCTTGTGTACAGCTCAGCTTCATATAATTATATTAATAATTTATAAAATAATAGTAGTAATAAGCGCTGTTGATATGTTGATAAGATGCTTATTTTTTGAAGATTGATTGGCGTTTTTAAAATAAAATCGATTTTTTTGACAGTGGACAAACTATTGATTAGCTATGAAAGAAAAACTTGTCTTGTGTACAAATAGCTGAAAAATTATTTTTTAGTGTTTTTGTGCACAGATTAAGCAAGATTCAATTCATAATTTATTCACAGCTTATACAGTCACTATTGATAGACTTTTTGCTTCAAAACTTCGACGTCATTTTTGAGTTTAGCATCAACTTTGATGATCTCGGTGATTTTGAGACAAGCATGCATGGCAGTGGTGTGATCTCTACCACCTAGGCTTTGGCCAATATTTGGATAAGAGGATTTAAGCTCTTCCCTCATTAAGAACATACTGATTTGGCGGGGTACAACCAGCTCTTTTTTGCGGCTAGCACCCAGTAAATCGGCCATAGAGATGCCATAAAACTCAGAAACCACCACTAATAAGCGCTTGGTGGTCAAGCCAGCCTTTTTAGGATTAGCAGAAATACCCCCTAAAATAGAGCGCACACTCTCAAGTGAGGGCTTAGTGTTATTTAGTTGGTGAAAGGCCATGATTCTGTTTAAGGCACCCTCAAGTTCACGGATATTTTCTTGGATGCTTTGGGCGATAAAGCTAATAACCTCTTTATTTAAATTATAGCCTTTTTCTTGGCATTTTATTTCCAAAATAGCCATTCTAGTCTCAAAATCAGGGAAGGAAATATCAGCGATCATCCCCCATTCAAAGCGAGAAATAAGCCTGCTTTCCACCGCAGGGATGGCTTTTGGCGGTCTGTCTGAGGAAATGACGATTTGCTTGTTATTTTGATGAAGAGCGTTAAAAGTATGGAAAAACTCCTCTTGAGTCTGCTCTTTTCCAGTGATAAACTGAATGTCATCTATTAAAAGCACGTCTATATTGCGATAATTTTGTTTAAATTCTTCAGTTCGGCCGTTTTTGATGGCATAAATAAAGTCATTGGTAAACTTCTCACTGTTGATATAAAGGATCTTTTTTGTGCTATCTTTAGCTAAAATATAGTTACCAACAGCTTGTACTAGGTGAGTTTTTCCCAAACCAACACCACCATAAATAAACAAAGGGTTGTATAATTCCCCTGGTTTTTGGGCAGCGGCAATGGCAGCAGCTTGTGCTAGCTCATTACCAGGGCCCACAATAAAGCTCTGAAAGGTATATTTTGGGTTTAAACCAAACTTATTATTAGGTTTTTGGCTAGGAAACTTATTCACAGAGCTTTCCACAGGGCTTTCTTGATATTTTTCAGTTTCAACTACATTTTCGCTAATATTAGGCAAAACACTATCCAAAGCCACCCTGTAGATAACTTGTAGATTACTTTTTGAAAAGACCTTTTCTAGGGCCTGAACAATATCTTTGTGGTATTTTTTCTCCAGCCAAACTTTGGTAAAGGCATTTGGCACACCAACCACCATTTCTGGCTCATTAAAGTCTAAAATAAAAGTATTTTTAAACCAAGTAGTAAAATTAGCCCTGCTTATCAACAGTTCTAGTTCACCTAAAACACTTTGCCATTCTTTCTCGTAATTTTGCATAATACTTGGCTTTTTTCCGCCAGCTGGCAGAGTATTTTTTAACTTCCTAAATATACCATAGATTTAAAATTACCAAAACCCAAAGGAAAGTTAATAAGCTGTTGATAATTTGTGAGTATTTGTGGATAACTTAGGCTGTAATAAAAGCCTTGCCAAAACACAAAAAATATGTTATCTTTTGGAAGTTAAAATTAATCAGGAGAAATAGAATATGGCTACCAAAAGAACCTATCAACCAAAAACCAGAAAAAGAGCCAAATCACACGGCTTTAGAATTAAGATGTCCAGCAAAAGTGGCCGAGATGTTTTGAAAAGACGTCGTGCCAAAGGCAGGGTAAAGTTGAGTGTTTAATTTTTTTTGAAGTATTGTTTTTATGTTAGCTAAAAACAATCGACTACACAAAGATAAAGAAATAAAGAGTTTGATTCATAAGGGTCAGACCTTTTTTTTGCCAGAATTTGTTATTAAATATCAAAGAAATCAAACAGAGAGCAAACGTTTTAGTTTTGTTATCTCTACCAAGGTTGATAAAAAAGCGGTGGTGCGCAATCGTCTCAAAAGACAACTAAGAGAAGTAGCAAGACGCTTGCTACCGGATATAAATCCTGGTTTTGATATTTTGATTATTGCTAAAAAACAAGCTCTAGATTTAGACTTTGAAAAATTAAGCAAACAAATAAGCTTTTCTTTAATAAAGGCTAGAATTTTAAAGCAAGTTTCACAAGACACAAAAACAAATAAATAATAATGCGTTGGTTTTTATTAAAATTTATTAGACTTTATCAAAAAACTTTATCACCAGATAGTGGCTGGTTTTCTTATAAATACCCCGCCGGCTATTGCCAGTTTCGTCCGACTTGCTCAGAGTATTCTTATCAAGCCGTGGAAAAGTATGGAGCCCTAAAGGGCTCTTGCAAGTCTTTTGGGCGCATACTGCGTTGTCATCCTTGGGCAAAGGGTGGTGACGACCCTTTATTATAAAGAGAAAGTTCGCTATAATGACAGGGCTTAATTAATAACTAAACAAAAACATGGGATTCTTTTTTACAGTTTTTTATCAGCCAATTTTTAATTTACTAGTATTTTTATACAATACAATTGCTTTTCAGGACATTGGTTTAGCCATTCTTTTCATTACTTTGATTGTGCGCTTGATTTTGTATCCCCTTTCCAAAAAAGCCATTAAATCCCAAAGAGATTTACAGACTATTCAGCCAGAGCTAGAAGAAATCAAAGAAAAATACAAAGACAACAAAGAAAAAATGGGCCCAGAAATCATGGCCCTTTATAAAGAAAAAAAGATTAATCCTTTCGGATCTTGTTTGCCTTTATTAGTGCAGTTGCCATTTTTTATCGCTATTTACCGAGTGTTTTTTGACGAATTAAAAGGTGGCGCCATTTTAAATAGCTCTGCTTTATACCCTTTTGTGACTAACCCAGGCTCACTAGACACTATTGCTTTTGGCTTTTTCAATTTTGCCGAAAAAAGCTTGCTACTAGCACTTTTGGCTGGCCTTGCTCAATTTTGGCAGGGTAAAATGATGATGACTAAGTCCAAGAGCAATAACCCAGCGGCAGCGATCACCAACCAAATGATGTATATGATGCCGGTAGTTACCGTGCTTATCGGCGCTAGTTTTCCCGCTGGACTGACATTCTATTGGCTTTTGACTACTCTATTTTCAGTAGCACAACAATATATTGTTTTGGGCTTTAAAAAAAGCAAAGTAGAAATAGTGGAAACAAAAAGTAACTCGTAATAAAAAAAGAACTTACATACTTTTATTAAACGCGCTGCGGCGCTAAAAACATAAAAGCACGTAAGTTCTTTTTTATTTAGTGTTTTTATTCAAATTGCCTATCAGAGCCAACGATGATTTTTAGTTTTCCCGGCACAACTTTTATTTCGGCTGGCGTTTTCATGATAATTTGCTCATCAGTAATGATAGAAACTTGATCCTCGGTTTTGCTAGTAATCTTTATTTTTTTAAATGGTAAAATAGTTTTTTTGATTTGTTTTTTGCCAAACAAAGTATTTTTTATTGGCGTCACTACTGCTTCTAACACGCCATCAATTGGGCGTGAGCGATATTGAGGGTCTTGTTCTTCAGAAAAATTGTAGATAGTAATTTTATTTTGCTCAGTAGTAGGGGTGATAGAAAAATTATCATACTCAATCTCGACATCACCGTTTAAGATTTCGGCGCTTTTGATAAAGTAGTGATTGTTAATTTTACCTAGGTCAATCTTTTTGATAATACGCGAGGCCAAAACATCACAGGCCATTACACCCGGTGGTATGCCGAGTATTTTAGCGATAGAGTTATCGTTTTCCACTGGGATCAAACCCAAAGTAACATCAAGATCAGCTACAATGTTTATAACTTTAGCAAAACTTTGATTATTACCGATTACCACCACTGTTTGCACACCATTGCGCACACCGTCTAAAATCATCTCCTTCATGTTTTTTAAAACAGACAATCTAGCAATCTTACCTTTGATGCCCAGGTCGGTGACGCGTTTTTCTATTTTGATCAATAAATCGGTATATTTTTTGTGACTCAAGAAAGAATCGTAAATATACAAGTACATAAACTCTTTTTATTTGTTTTCCTCAGCCTCTTCTTCTAAATCATTTTCTTCAGACTCCTCTTCAGCTTGAGTGTTATCTTTTGTTTTTAAATCTTCACTTTTGAGATTGCCCACGGGCATTTCTAGTTTTCCTTTGAGTAATGCGCCACTTTCAATGGAAATAATTTGCGCTTTGATGTCACCCAAAATAATAGCGGTGCTAGTAATTTCTAGCTTGCCTTTAACAGTGATATTGCCTTTGATTTTGCCCGAGATAAAGGCATTGTTAGCCTTAATTTCGGCTTCAACAATAGCATTTTGACCGATTTTGAGGTTATTTTTTGTCTGTAAGTTTCCGATTAAGATGCCTTCAATGATCAAGTCACCTTCTCCTCGGAAGTCACCTTCTACTTTGACAGATGGTCCGATGATGGTTTCAATATTCTTTGAAGTACTAATGTCTTGATTTTTATTAAACATATTTTATGTGGGTCAATTATAAGCCAGTTTATCTTAAGCCAAAATTTTAAAAAAGTCAAAGATTTTCAAGCCTAGTTTAGTGGACTTTTTTTTAGTTTTGTATTAAAATGAGCTAGCTATTTTTGCTAGCGTAAATAAAAAATAGCTGGCTGAAAAGACTGATTTTTTACATTTTACGACACTTTTATTTGGCTTATATTAGTAATAATAAATAAAAAAACTTAAAATTTTTAGAAACTCTAAAAACAGCCAAATCGCTTATTTATAATGACCTCATAGTTCAATGGATAGAACAAGGCTCTCCTAAGGCTTAAATCCAGGTTCGACTCCTGGTGGGGTCACCAGACTTATTTTAAATAAACTATGTTATTTATCGTTTTAATTCTTTTACTGATTTGCTCAGCTTGGTTTTCTGGTATGGAGATTGCCCTGTTTTCCCTCTCCTCTGCTAAAGTAAAATCTTTGAGCATGTCCAACAAGACTAATGCTCATGTTTTACAGAAAATTTTGCGCAACAAACATCGGCTATTAGCTTTGTTGTTATTAGGTAATAACTTAGTTAATGTTAGCGCTGCTTCTTTGGCAACAATTTTAGCTGTACAAAAATTTGGTTCAGCTGGCGCCGGTATTGCTACTGGTGTTTTGACCATTTTACTTTTGTTATTTGGTGAAATGTACCCCAAAGCCTTTTTTCAACTACATGCAGAAAAGCTAGCTCTTTTGTTTGCTCCTTTGGTTTATTTTTTGCAGATACTTCTTTGGCCAATTTTGGTGATTTTGGAAAAAATGTTGAAATTATTGACCGGAGGTAAGAGTGCTGAGGTGGTTTCAGAAAGAGAGTTTAGGGCTTTTAGTCGTTTGGCGGTTGAAAAAGGCGTGATTGATTTTGAAGAACATGAGATGATCATGAATGTTTTGTCTTTTGATAACAAAAGTGCCAAAGAAGTAATGCAACCTTTTTATAAGATTAAAGTTTTAAATAAAGAGGCGGCCGTTGATCAGGTGGCTTACTTTATGGCCAAGGAAGGCTGGAGCCGTTATCCTTTGTATAATAACAATAAAGATAACATTGTTGGCTATGTGCATGTGATTGATATTTTGCGAGCTTTAAACAGCAAAAAGCGTGATTTGTCCGTTGATGAATATTTACAAGACATTATTGAGGTTTCGCCAGACACTAAAATAGATAAGATTTTTGCTAAGATGAGGCAAAAAAAGATTCACATGGCGGTTGTCAAGCGAAAAGATGGGCAAACAGTGGGTATTTTGACCTTAGAGGATTTGTTAGAGGAACTTGTGGGTGAGATAGAGGATGAGAAAGACTAAAATTCCACGTGGCCTTAAAGGGTCTTTTTAAACTAATTTAAAAGAAAACAAGCTTAAAAAAAGCTTGTTTTTTGATCAAAATAAAACCCCCAAGCACAGTGACCTGTTCAAGGGGGGGGGTGAATTGCCATTAGTCCAACTCTTTGCTAGCTGCTTTGCAGTAGCGCAGGAAAATTGAGCGCTAGCCTAAAGATCAAGGCTAGACATAGCATCACGAGGACGCCACCGACAATTTTCAGCAAGACAGATTTTTCCAGTTCTGTTTTCTTGAGCCACCACCGATTTAGTTCGATGATTGCGCCCAAGAGCACAAAACCTACAGCTATTGCTCCTATGATGAGGTAGCTGTTTTCAGCTCGCGTCTGCCAAGTATCAGACTTTGACACCAGGTAGTTTCCGACCGGACGCCCGAAGTTCATGGCCAGCAAGATGATGCTTATGATGGCCTTCGTGGGGTTAAGGTTGAGTTTGTCTGCATTGTTAGCCATTATGGCCTCCAGCTTAGATTGTGAAATTTGCAAATTCTTATTATAATAGCATGTTTCATATGTTTTGTCAAGCCTTCGATTACCTGCCTACCGGCAGGCAGGCGCTCAGGACAGCGCATTTGACATTATTTTATAAATGATTTATAATACCCCCATAGGGTATATAAAAAATATGCAAACACAAACTTGTGATCCACAAAAAATCTTGACTCGTCTACACAAAGTAGAGGGGCAAGTCAGGTCCATTGAAAAAATGTATCAAGAAAAAAGAGAAGTGGAAGAAATAGTAAGAGTGGTTTTGGCAGCGCGCGCTTCTTTGGGGGCGCTGACAAAAATGTTGATTAACGAAAAAGTTCATGGTTGTTTTGATGGCAAACAAATTACCAACAAAAAAGATTTGGAAAAATTAGTAGACATTTTATTTGATGTTAATTAAGAATTTTAAATAATAAATAAATAGTAAAATTATGGCACAAGAAATTAATGATCAAAATTTTCAAGCAGAGGTAAAAGATTTTAAAGGTGTGACTTTGGTAGATTTTTGGGCACCTTGGTGCGGACCATGCAAAATGCAAGGGCCAATCATAGAAGAACTGGCTAAGGATTTTGAAAGTGAGACAAATGTAAAAATCACTAAACTAAATGTGGATGAAAATCAAGTGACTTCACAAGAGTTTTCTATCATGAGTATTCCTACTTTAAAAATTTTTAAAGACGGACAAGTAGTAGAGGAGATGATTGGTATGCAAGGCAAGGCAGAGCTGACAGAAAAACTTAAAAAACATTTGGCCTAAAGAAAATAATTTTTATGGCAGAAAATATTTATGATGTGATAATAGTTGGCGCTGGTCCATCAGGACTGGCGGCTGCTATCTATACTACGCGTCGATCTCTAAAAACATTATTGCTTTCCAAAGATCTTGGTGGCCAAGCAGCGATGACTGATAACATCGAGAACTACCCTGGTTTTGAAAAAACCGGTGGTTTGGAATTGATGCAAAAGTTTCAAGCTCAGGCAATGAAGTTTGGGACAGAATTTCTTTTTGAAGAAGTAGAGGTTTTAAATAAAGAAGGAGAAATTTTTAGTCTAACTACAAGTAAAGGCAGAACTGTGCAAGCCAGAGTGGTTATTTTAGCTTTTGGTTTGACTCCAAAAAATCTCAATGTTCCTGGTGAAAAACAACTGATCGGCAGAGGAGTGGCTTATTGTGCAACCTGTGATGGACCTTTGTATAAAGGCAAAGATGTGGTGGTGGTTGGTGGTGGAAACTCGGCACTGGATGCGGCTGAGTTTATGTCTAAGATCGCCAACAAGGTTTATCTTTTGCATCGCCGAGATATTTTTCGTGGTGAACAAATCTTGATAAACAAAGTTACCACCACGGCTAATATCGAAATTATTTATAATGCTGAAAGCAAAGAAGTAAAAGGTGAGCAAAAAGTAGAAGCGCTTGTCTATGAACAAGAGGGCACTCTCAAAGAGCTTAAAGTTGATGGCGTGTTTGTAGAGATTGGCCATATGGCTAAAACAGACTGGACGGCTGAGCTGGTTGATTTGACAGAGAGAAAAGAAATAAAAATTTCTCGTGATTGTGAAACAAAAACCCCTGGACTTTTTGCAGCGGGAGACATCACTGACATTAGCTATAAGCAAGCAGTTATTTCAGCTGGTGAAGGAGCTAAGGCTGGTTTGCAAGCCTATAAATTTTTGCAAGGCGCAAATCAAATCTCCACTCCAGATTGGAGTTAAAATTTAAAAATAAAATATGAACAAAGCAGAGGTTTTACAAGCACACAAAAATAAACGCGGAAAGATAAGTATTATTACCAAAATGAAAATCAACAATAGAAAGCAACTTTCTATTGCTTACACACCCGGAGTAGCTGAGGTGTCTTTGGCGATTGCGAAAAATAAAAACAAAGCCCTAGACTATACCAACAAGGCTAATCAAGTCGCCATCATCAGTGATGGCACTGCTGTTTTGGGCTTGGGTAATATTGGTCCAGAGGCAGCAATGCCTGTTATGGAAGGCAAGTCCGTTTTATTTAAAGAGTTAGCGGGCGTTGATGCCTTCCCACTTTGTTTGGCCACTCAAGATACTGAAAAAATCATAGAAACTGTCAAAGCTTTGGCGCCAAATTTTGCGGCCATAAATTTAGAAGACATTTCGGCCCCGCGTTGTTTTGAGATAGAGCAAAGATTGATCAAAGAATTAGATATTCCTGTTTTTCATGATGATCAGCACGGTACGGCGGTGGTAGTTTTGGCGGGCTTGATAAACTCTCTGAAGCTGGTGAAGAAAGAGGAGAAAAAAATCAAGGTAGTTATTTCTGGTGCTGGAGCCGCTGGTCTTGCGATTGCTAAATTGTTATTTACTTTTGGGGTCAAAAATATTTTAGTTGTTGACTCTCAAGGTATTTTAAATAATAGCAGAAAAGACTTAAATATTTATAAGCAAGAAGTAGCACTTTACAACAAGCAAAATATTTCGGGGGGACTCAAAGAAGCCTTAGTTGGTAGTGATGTTTTTGTCGGTGTGTCACAAGCTAAAATTGTCAGCAAAGAAATGATCAAGACAATGGCCAAAGACGCGATTGTATTTGCGATGGCTAATCCAATTCCAGAAATCATGCCAGAGCTTGCCAAAAGTGCCGGAGCAAAAATAGTTGGCACTGGTCGCAGTGATTTTGCTAATCAGATTAACAACGCTTTAGTTTTTCCAGGTTTATTTAGAGGCTTATTAGACAGCAAGAAAAAAATTGTGACTGATAAGATGAAAATAAATGTGGCAAAAGCGATTGCTAAAAGTGCAGGGCAAATTTCGCCAGAAAAAATCATTCCAAATCTTTTGGATAAAAAAGTTGTAAAAGAAATTGTGCAAGCAGTCAAAAATAGTTAAAATTTTTTAAATTAAAAAATAAATAAAAAATATGAATGCATATGACAATGCTCTAAGGCAACTAGAAACGGCGGCCAAGATCATGAATTTAAATTCAGAAACTTTGGCTCGCTTAAGTAGTCCAGAAAAAATTAATATGGCTTCTTTGCCAGTGAGAATGGACGACGGTACTTTAAAAATTTTTCAAGCTTATCGCGTCCAATACAACAATGCGCGCGGACCATACAAAGGTGGTATTCGTTTTCACCCGCAAGTCAATTTAGATGAAGTAAAGGCTTTGAGTTTTTGGATGGCGATCAAATGTTCAGTAGTCGGAATTCCGATGGGCGGTGGTAAAGGTGGGGTAATAGTTGATCCAAAATCTTTGAGTGTGACCGAGCTAGAAAGATTGTCACGCGCTTGGGTCAGAGCTTTTCGCGCAGTCATTGGACCAGAAAAAGACATACCGGCTCCAGATGTTTATACCACACCACAGATTATGGCTTGGATGGCAGATGAATTTTCTCAGCTAGAAGGCAAGCCGTCTTTAGGCGTAGTCACTGGTAAGCCACTTGAGTTTGGTGGCTCCTTGGGCCGTGGTACTTCAACTGCTCAAGGCGGATTTTATGTCTTAGAAGCAGCTGTCAAACAGCTTGGCTTAGCGCAAAAAGCTTTGAAAGTAGCTATTCAAGGTTTTGGCAATGCTGGCGCTGTGATGGCAAGTTTATTATTTGAAGCTGGCTACCAAGTAGTAGCAGTAGCTGATTCTAGTGCTGCTATTTATGATAAAAATGGCCTGGATATTCCAGAGCTTTTAAGCTACAAAGAAAAAACTAAGAGCGTCAAAGGCTTTGCAAATAGCCAAGAAATTTCCACTGAAGAATTATTTGCTTTAGAACTGGATGTTTTGGTACCAGCGGCTTTAGAAAATCAAATTACAGAGGATAATGCCAACAGCGTCAAAGCTAAAATTTTATTAGAGCTTGCCAATGGCCCAACGACGCCAGAAGCAGATGATATTTTGTTTAAGAACAAAGTTGTTTTGATCCCTGATGTCTTAGCTAATGCTGGTGGTGTGACGGTTTCTTATTTTGAGTGGTTGCAAAATCTGAGCAATAATTATTGGAGCGCTGAAGAAGTAGATAAAGAGCTCAGAGAAAGAATGATGCCAGCTTGGAGTTCTGTTTGGGAAACAGGCCAGCAATATAGTGTCAACTTAAGAACAGCCGCTTTTATTAAATCTCTAGAAAGAATAGACCTAGCTTCTCGTGCTAGAAATTAGTCTAAAATAAAATTATAAAAATCCGCTCATTAGATCTCTCGATTACTCTCGAGAACATGGGCGGATTTTTTGTGTTATAATTTGTTTATGAATGAAGAATATATTATTGGTATTGACGAAGTTGGTCGTGGCTGTTTAGCGGGGCCAATTTGCGCTGTGGCAGTTTTATACAAAAACACAGCAGAAGAAAATGAATTATTAAAAGAAGTAAAAGATTCAAAAAAACTATCTGCTAAAAAGCGTGAAGAGATTTTTGATAATTTACAGGATAAATTTATTTGGAGCCTGTCAGAGATAGGTAGTAAAAAAATAGATGAGATCGGTATTCAAATGGCCAATTGTTTAGTAGTAAATAATGCTTTAGAAAGTTTATTAAAAAAATTAAATAATTTTTCTGGACGAGTTGTGGCTGATTATGTAGGGGGATTTAATAATTATATTGATAATAAAAAGATAGAGTTTTTTGCTAAAGGTGAAACAAAATTTGTTAGCATTGCTTTGGCTAGTATTTTAGCCAAAGTTTATCGTGATCGTTTTATGTCTGAGCAAGATCAAATTTTTCCAAACTATAATTTTAGCAAACACAAAGGCTATGGTAGCGCTGAGCACATGAAAGCCATCTTGATAAATGGAGCTTCAGCCTTACACCGTCAAAGTTTTTTAAAAAATATTTTAAAATAGCTGGCTTGCTTTTTTGTTTTTGCAGACCTATACTCCCTTTAATAAAGAAGTTCTTCAAGCTTTGGAGGGGACATGGATTACACATCCTTGGTCGCCTGGTGCGTCGAGCATCATATTCTGCTAAAATTCGCAGCGTCTGTACTCCTTGTACCGCTTATCACCAGGGTCGTTTATCCTCGAGATAGGCATGTGATCTCTCGTTTAGACAGGCTAGCGCTGGTTTTGCGCCTGATCGCTGCCTATATCTTGCTGTTTTTGCTGCTGGCATTCTGGATATTTGCTTGGTTTTGAGACTCGCTTTTTCTCCCTAGGGAAAGGCGGGTTTTTATTTTTGGCTAATATTAGGGATATTTTATAGTCTTGACAGAGCTTTTATTTAGTATTATCATAGAAATATAGTAGAGCCGTCTTTTAAATAAGCGACGGCGCTAACAAAAACATAAATAAAAATGCAGGTTTTATGAAAGTCTTATCCAAAAACAATGTTAGAACGAATTTTTGCAAATTTATTTTTCAGCGAAAAAACTATGAGTGATAATAAAAAACATTATGGCTTTAGTTTTTCGGGCTTAGATTTAGAAAAATTGTTAAATAGAAAAACTAGCCCCGAAGGACTAGTTTTTCTTGAAGAAAAGCGATTTTGAGGGCTAAATAAATAGCCTTCATTAATATAATAGATAAAAGAACACTTTTTGTCAACATTTTGAAGAAAAAATAATTATTAAATAAGTCTTTTTTTCCGCCAGCCGGCGGATGCGAAGGACAAGAAAGGAAAAGCGATTATGGATTTAAACAAGGTTAATTTGATTGGTAATTTGACCCAGGATCCGGAGCTAAAGAATTTGCCATCTGGACAGGGACTTACCGCTTTTAATTTGGCGACCAATTATATTTGGTATGATGCTAAATCAAAAGAAAAAAAGACAAGAGCAGATTTTCATAAGATAGTGGCTTGGGGACACTTAGCCGATATTATTACCACTTATTTGAAAAAGGGTTCCAAGGTTTATGTGGAAGGTCGTTTACAAAACCGAACTTGGGATGATAAGGAAGGTAAAAAGCATTATCTGACAGAAATCATTGCCTCAGACTTGATCATGTTGGGCGGTTCAAAAAAAGAAAGTAGCGGAGATGAAACTGCAAAAGAAGATATTGAAGTTGAGGAAATTCAAATAGAAAACAACTAGTTGTTTTAAGGAGAATTCCAAAGTTTTTCGGCCTGTTGAGCTTTGGAGTTTTCTTAAGAAAATTATCTGTTTAGATTTGAAAAAATAAGTAAAAAATAAAATTTATTTTGGAGAACAACAAAATTAAAATTTGTTTTTAAAAATCAATTGTATTTTTTAGACTAGACAGCAGGCCAACTAGACTCAAATTTTTTTGAGAAAGGTTGGTTTTTTGTTTTTTAAAAAATACACTTGAGTTCTTTGATAAAACATTTCACTGACACAAAAAGAGGGGACGAGAAAATGAAACGAATTTTTTCCTTGGCTTTGGCGCTGATTATTTTCAGCACTAAACTTTGGGCGCAAGCAGAGCTTAGTTGTCTGCCAGAAAGTTTTGGCATTTCTTTGATCGAGGGAGAAGAAATGTCAGAAACTTTAGTGATCAGCAATGTTGGTGGTGATTTGCTGATGTTGATGGCGCAAGGCGTTTCGGACAATCATCCGAATTTTATTTCTCAGATACAGCCAAGCACTGTATTTTTGCAGCCAGGACAAAACCAGACAGTGACTTTTGTGGTTTCAGCTCAAAGCTTAAGTGCTGGTCAGCACAACGGCCATTTGTTGCTAGTCAACAACGACCCCACGCAGCCTTATCTGGAGCTGGAAATAAGTCTGGAAGTTCTGGACTATTTTCCGGATTTAAAATTGCCTTGGCTAGAGAGTGAAGAGTGGGTTTTGACCTGCTCTTATACTTGTGATTATCACAGCAATGCAAACAATAGCTACTACGCTTTGGATTTTGACAAGCCAAATGTGCCAGAAGGAGCGCGTGCTCCTATCTTGTCAGCTTCCAGTGGAGTGGTGATTTTTAGTGGCTGGGATAGCCACTATGGCAATGTCATCAAAGTGGATGCTGGGCATGGCTATGTTGTTTGCTATGGCCACCTAGCCGAAAGCTTGGTTGTGCCAGGACAAGAAATTCAGCAAGGACAAATGATCGGCCGCATGGGCTCGACTGGGGAGGCTACTCAGGATCAGCTACACTTCATGCTTTTGTATGAAGGTGATTGTCGCTCAAGCGTTTTGCAGTCTCGCCCAGAGCCCTTGTCTGGTTACGGTGACTTTGCACAAGGCGCGGGGCTGTTTTACCTGTCAGACAATGTCCTAGTCGATCCTCCTGATCAGTTAGCAGTTTTTGCTGAGTTTAAGCAGAGCAATTCTTTGACTTTGCTGGCTTGTTTCCCCAACCCCTTCAACCCGCAAACGCAGCTAGTCTTTGATCTGCCGCGAGCACTTGATCCGACCCTAAAGGTTTATAATCTGCAAGGTCAGCTGATCAAAGATTTGTCAGTGGGGCAATTGGAAGCTGGTAGGCACCAGCTTACTTGGCAAGCAAGCGATCAGCCTGCTGGAGTGTATTTTGTTTATTTGCAAGCAGAAGAATTTTTGCAAGTGAGCAAAATCTTGTTGTTGAAATGAAACGACTGGTAGCGGAGCAAGCTTGCGCTTGCTCCGCTCCAAAAACATTCTATGCTTTTTGAAGAAAAGCGATTTTGAGAGCTAAATAAAAATCTAAATTAAATATTAATTTTAAAGGGATGAAGAAAGAGATTTTGTTAAGTATTTTATGCTTGGTATTTTTGAGTACCACTAAATTAGTTTTAGCTAACAACAATGATTTAGTGATTTCTGAAATCATGTATGATTTGTCGGGAGCAGATAGTGGCCGTGAGTGGATAGAAGTTTATAACAGTGGCCAGGATGTAGTAGAAGTTTTGACGGGCGCAGGTGCAAATAGCTGGCGTTTTTTTGATGGCTCAAATCATACTTTGACTTTGCTGCAAGGAGAAAATAATTTGATAGCTCCACAAGAGTATTTTGTGATAGCGGCTGACGCTGAGCAATTTTTAGCCGAGCACCCAGGCCTGAGTGCTAAAGTTTTTGATACTTTCATGAGTTTGCCAAACTCTAGTGCTAGTTTGGCTTTGAGCTTTGATGCTGGACAAACACAAAGTGTTTTAGTTTCTTATGAGTCTACTTGGGGCGGAGCGGGCTCTGGTTTTAGTTTGGAAAAAATGAATCTCAGTCAAGATAGTACTGTGGCTAATTGGCAAGAAAGCTCGGTTAGTGGCGGGACGCCGGGGCAAGTAAATAGTGATGGTCAGATTCTTGAAGAAACTTTGGCGCCGATAGCAGTTGCTGATTGTCCGAGTAGTTTGTTGATAAATACGGAAGGAAATTTTGATGCCTCTGGCTCTAGTGATCCACAAAGTTTAGCTTTAAGTTACGCTTGGGATTTTGCTGATGGCGCAAGCTCCGAGCAAGCTCAAGTTACACATGCTTTTTCTGCGCTAGGAGAATATCAAGTTTCTTTAAGTGTTTCTAATGGAGAATTGTCAGACACAGTCACTTGTCTAGTTGTGGTCAGTGAGCAAGCCCCAGAAGAACCCGAGGAGCCCGAGGAGCCCGAAGAAAATTCTGGTGGAGGTGGAAGCGGACCTGATAATCATTGGGATGACATTTTGATTTCAGAATTTTTACCCAACCCCAAAGGCACAGATGATGCTGAATGGATAGAGCTTTATAACAACTCTAATCAGACCATTGATTTGTCCGGTTTTAAACTGCAAGATAATTCAGCTAGAATTTTTACTATCAATGACGAATTAAATTTATCAATTTTAGCTAAAAAATATTTGGTCTTAGAAAAAAGTGTGACAGGAATTTCTTTGAATAATACTGGTGGTGATAGCGTCAAACTTTATGACCCTGAAGGCGACTTGCTAGAAAAAATAGAATATAGCGATACAGCGCCCGAAGATAAAAGCTATGCTCGCAAAAATAATGATTTTGTTTGGACGAGTGCTTTGACGCCAAATCAAGCTAATACTTTTTTAGAAAATTTAAGCCCACTTGCCAAAATAACTTTGAAGACTAAAGAATTATTGGTTGGCGAAAAAATTATATTGTCTGCCGAAAACTCTAGTGATCCAGAAGAAGGTGCTTTGAAGTATGAGTGGGATTTTGGTGACGAGACTCGAGGTGATGAAAAAATAGAAAATCATGTTTATCAAAGTGCGGGACAGTATCTGGTGAGACTCAAAGTTATAGACGGAGAAAATTTATTTGGTGAGGCAAGTTTGTTGTTGGATATTTTGTCTGCAGAAAGTGATTTGAAGATAGCTGATATTGCGCCGATTAATTTTGCTTTGGATGATTTGCTTATTTCTGAGTTTATAGCAAATCCCATTGGCTCAGATGACAATGAGTGGCTAGAACTTTATAACAATCATGAAGAAAGTATTGATTTACTTGGCTGGTTTCTGGATGATCAAGAGGGTGGTAGTAAGCCATATTTGTTTAGCTCTAGCACTGTGATTTTGCCGGGAGAGTTCAAAGTTTTTTCCCGTACAGAAACAGGACTGACTCTAAATAATTCTAACGACAGCCTGCGTTTATTGACACCACTGAAAGAAGTTTGGCAAGAGTTTGCTTATGAAAATATCAAAGAAGGCCAATCTTTTGCTTGGGATTTTGAAAATCAAGAATGGTTTATAAATTCCAACCCGAGTCCTGGTGTAACAAATAGTTTTAGCGCTACAAATTTATCGGCAGTAGCTGGCATGACTATTTATAGTCCAGCGGGAGTTTATGATTTGGAGACCAAACAAAAAGTAATTGTCCAAGGCGTGGCGCTCAATAACACAGCTGATAAAAAAAGCAGTTTATATTTAGTGGACTGGGACGAGAACAATGTTTACTATAATCAAATTGTAGAGATTTATTTTAGCAAAAAAGATTGGCCGGAGATCAAGGTAGGTGACATGATTGAAGTCTCGGGAGAAATATCCAAAACGGATCCTATGCCCCGGGTCAAAATAAAAAGCAAAGAAGATGTTTCGGTGACAGACTTTCATTTTGATTTAGCCTTAGAAGAATTAAGTGACTTAAATGATTTGTCTGATGAGTTAGTAGGTGATTTTGTGAAAGTACAAGGTGTGTTAGTCAAAAAAAGTGGCAAAAATATTTATCTAGCGCCAGACTTAGAGTCCGAAGCAGTTTTAAGGGTTTATGCAGATTTTTCGCTAGCAGATTTAGAAATCAAAAAAGGTGTGGAGATTGTGGCTAGTGGTATTTTGACAGCCACAGATAGTATTTTTAAATTGACCGTTTTAAAGTCAGAGGATTTTGCTCGCGCTCAAACAGTGGTGGCAGAGGATTTAGTTGAAGAGACAAAAATGTCTACTAGTACCTATCAAGTTGATTTGAGTACGAGAGCGCAAACAGTCAAAAAAATATTTTTATTTATTTTAGTTTTTGGTCTTATTTTTAGCGCAGTTTATTTTTTGAAAACAAAATTTTATAAAGGCTAAATATAATTTATTAAATAAATAAAAACCCCAGCGACACTTGCGTGCACTGGGGGAGAGCGAGAAAGATCTCAGGTTTGCTCATGGTTACTGCTTGATGAGCGGTTGGAAGTTGCCGGACTTTACATCTTTGACAAAGTTGATGGCATAGATGATGAGTCCAGATAAAAGCGCGAGAGAGTCAAGCTTCCCAAGGCTACTCAAGTGCCCGAAAGTAAAAACAATGACAGTGGCGTAGATCCAGAAGTAGAACAGGTGGATGATGCCACCGAGACTGATCTCGCCTGCCACAGGAAAACCCCAATCAGGTTTGTGCTTTGTAGCCAGGCACAGGACGGTGAAAATGACTGTCGCCCAGAAGCCGATGTTGATAGAAAGCACCCACCATAATAGAGATGTTAGGTTTTGGCTATAGGCGCTTATGAATGCGGTGAGCATCAGTGGCATGGCAAACGTATTGCCCCATTTTTGGCAGTAAAAGTCCTGCCAGTAGAGGAAGGGCTGATTGGTGCCAGGGATCTTGGATCCTCTAGCCGGAAGATTAGCAAAACGCTGGGCCAGCAGCATCATGGCGATGAAGATCGAGTTGATCAGGAAGGCGATGATGAGGTTCACGATGTTCTCCTTTGGAGCTTCGAGTTTGAGATCTTGTTGTGTAAGAGCAGATATACAATGTTAACATATATTTGCTATTTTGTCAATAGTTGATGATTTTGCCCTTCTTGCTAAATAGTTCAAAAAATACTATACTAAAGGCGTTTTTATTTTAATATGAGAGATATTTTGCAAGGATTATTTATAGAAATGCCAATTTCCATTATAGCGAATACGCCGTGGAATTTAGTTTTGATACTTTTGGGGGCTTTTTTCTTGTTCAAAACTTTAGGTGTCTTTGAGGCTGTTAGTCAAATCTTGTAGTAAGATTGACTAATTTAGTGATTTCCTTTATAAATAGATAATTGTATTATATAGAGTATAGTGTTATTTTACGTGCCGGAGTGGTGAAATTGGTAGACACGCTTGGCTTAGGACCAAGTGCCTTCGGGTGTGGGGGTTCAAGTCCTCTCTCCGGTACCATTTATAATTTTAGGGCATATAGCTCAGCTGGTTAGAGCGCTACATTGACATTGTAGAGGTCAGAGGTTCGAGTCCTCTTATGCCCACCATTTTAAGATTATTTACGTATTTTCAGCTAATATTAATTGAAATAATCAAGTCGGCCCTGAGGCTGGCTTTTAAATTTGCTAGACATAAGAAAAAAATTGTTTTAATCTTAATGAAGAACTAGTTATTTACAATAAGGAGAGGGAGAAAAGAATGAAAGAGGAAAAAGTTTTAAATCATGCAACCGTTTGTTTTCCTGTGAAAGATGGCCAGATTATGCTGGGTATTAAAACTAGGAAAATAGGTGAAGGTTGTTGGAATGGTTACGGTGGTGGTGTCGAAGCCGGTGAGACGGTCAAAGAAACAGCAATCAGAGAACTAGCAGAAGAAACGGGTGGAATCAAGGCAGGCATTGAAGATTTGGAGGAAATCGCCATTGTCGATTATCACAACACCAAAAGTGACGGCACTACATTTGAATGCCGAGTGCACTTTTATTTGGTGAAACGCTGGTCTGGCATGGCTTCTGACACCTCGGAAATGATCAGGCCCACTTGGTTTGCGATTGACGCCCTACCGCTTGAGGGGATGATGTTGGCTGATAAAGAATGGCTTCCGCTAGCTTTAAGAGGAAAGAAGCTCATGGTTAAAGTAAGTTATGGGCCATTTCATAAGACTTTGTTGAGCAAGGTGGAGATTCAAGAAGTTGATTTTTTCTCAGGAGATTGAGCTTACTGGTTTTTATCGGTAAGCTTTTTTATCTAATATTAGCTAAAATATGTCTATACAGCCACGGGGCTGTTTTTTGTTAGTTAAAAGACATTACTATTGACATAATGTTTAATATATGCTATTATAATATATTCATGCACATCGACATCAACCGCTCCAAATATCTTTTGGAGCACAATCTCTGGAGGACAGAATGCGGACTTATGAACTTGAGATCGAGACACCCGGGGAGCAGGAGTTGCAGCGCAGGCTGAAAAGGAACCTCTACTTGGCGACCTTTCTCGCTGCGATTCTAGGTGCCTTCCTCGGCTTCTGTGTGCCGGTTCTTGTGTTCAGTTTCGTACAGGAGGTGTTCATGGGACTGCCCCGCGGACCGCTTCCTTGGGAACTGGGCTCGTTTGGCGCGATCATCGGCGCGATCATCGGCATTGCGCTGGTCCGTCGTTCCATCGGCTAAGTCCCCACGGGCTTGGCCAAACAACCCCGGTTGCTCACACGCAGCCGGGGGTTTTTATTTTCCTTTACAATTTAATCTTTAACTTTTATAATATAGGTATTAAATGACGAAAATTTAATAAATTATGTTTAAAAAGAAAAACAAAAAAGAGATAGAAGTAGAGTCATTGGAACTTGATGACGAAGAGGTCGCTGTTAGACAAGATGCTGACGACGAAGAACTTGAAAATGAAGAGGAATATGACGAGTCTTTAGAGCCAGGCGAAGAAGAGGATGAAGAAGCCCTTCGACAGGCTCAGGGTGACGAAGAGGAGGAAGATCCTTGGAATGATCAGGCTTTGGCTGAGATAGAAGAAGAAATTGATGAAGATGGTCAATTGACAGTAGATGTTTATCAAGATAAAAATAATGTGATTATCAAATCTACTATTGCCGGAGTTGAGCCCGATGACATCGATATCTCGATTGACAACGACATGATTACTATCAGAGGAAAAAGAGAAAAAGACAGAACTATCAGAGAGGATGATTATTTTTATCAAGAGTGTTATTGGGGAAGTTTTTCGCGCTCGATCATTTTGCCGGTAGATGTAGAAGCTGATCAAGTAGAGGCTAGTATCAAAAATGGTATTTTGACAGTCATCTTACCAAAGAGCCACAAGAAAGATATAGAGATCAGAGTTAAGGACGAAAATTAATCATAAAAATATGTTGATTCACAACCTCAGATTAAAATTTAAAAAAATTGAAAACGAAAAAGTAATTTTGGAAACAGAAAATAATCTGGAAATTGTTTTGCCGGCAGTGCTGTTGGAAAATTATCGTGACCATACACAAATTTTATATTTGAGTTTAGATAATCAAATTATTAGTGACGCCGAACACAATCGTAAAGAAATTTTAAATGATCTTTTGGGCAACAGTGAAGAAGAATTAAGCTTACCATGATGTGGAAAGAATTTTGGGAAAAAATAAAAAATTTTAGAGCATGGAAATGGCCGCTTATTATTACGGCTATTTTTGCTGTTTTGGCTTTAATTTTTTGGTTTCTAAATTTTAGTATTAATCAGCGCTATCAAGATATTATTTTACCCAAAGTCAGTATCGGTGGTCATGTTTTGTCGGGTCTAAATTATGAGCAGGCCAGAGATCTTTTGCAGAAGAGAGTTGACTTTGTCAGTCGTCGTGGCTTTGTTTATAATCATGCTTTAAAAAATGTAGTAATCTATCCGACAGTGAGTGCGATTGAGTCTAGTGATTCTTCTTATGCTTTGGTGCTTTGGGAGATAGATGAAAGTTTGCAAGATGTTTTTGCTTGGCAACAAGATAAAAGTTTTACTAATTTATTTTCTAAATTATTTACTTTGTGGCAAGGTAAAAACTTTGCTTTGAAATATCAGTGGGACAGGGAGCAACATGAGCTTATTTTGCATGACGCTTTGCAGGGTGTTTTATCAGAAAAAAAAGAAGCCAGCTTTGTTATCACTGGCGATAAACTAGTTATTGAGCCTGAGCAGAGTGGACAGGCCTTTGATTTGCAAGCTGCTTTGACAGAAACTGCTAAGCAAATAAGTAACTTAGAAAATAAAGAAATAAATTTACAGCTCAAAGTTTCTGAGCCCTCAATCACCGAAACTTTGATCAAAGAAAAAGAGCAAGAAATTTTGGCTTTGAAAGACAAAGGTAGTTTAGTAGTTTTGTTTGAAGAGCTTGATTGGGAAATTAATTTTTCGATTTGGAGCAAATGGTTGATATTAAAAAATGGACCAAGCAATACTTATTTAAGTTTTGATGAAGAGCTTGCCAAAAAATATTTTGAACTTAGAGAGATTACAAAAACTTTGGAACGTCCAGTGCAAGACGCTAAGTTTGAAGTTGTAAACGGCAAGGTCAAAGAATTTTTGGGCAGCCAAGCAGGCTTGAGTTTAGACTGGCCAAAAATAATCTCAGACGCAGAAATTATTTTAAATCAAAAAGATACAGAAAATAAAATTAGTTTAAGTCTTATTAGCGTGGAGCCAAGTATTACCAATGACAATGTCAATGATTTGGGGATAGTAGAAATCATCGGTACTGGCAGTTCAGATTTTACTGGCAGTCCAAAAAATCGTGTCCACAATATCGGCGTAGGCGCTGACTCTGTCAACGGTAGTTTGATTGCCCCGGGCGCCGAGTTTTCTTTACTAGCAGCTTTAGGAGATATAGACGGTGCGCATGGTTATTTGCAAGAGCTAGTGATCAAGGGCAATGAAACTAAACCTGAGTACGGTGGTGGCTTGTGTCAGATCGGCACAACTGTTTTCCGCGGAGCCTTATCATCTGGTTTGCCGATCACAGCTAGAAGAAATCATTCTTACCGAGTTTCTTATTATGAGCCAGCGGGCACTGATGCTACTATTTATGATCCTTGGCCAGATTTTAAGTTCAAAAATGATACCGCTAAACATATTTTGATTCAAAGTAGAATAGAAGGCACAAAAGTATATTTTGATTTTTGGGGCACCAAAGACGGCCGAGAAATTATCATGACCGAGCCAGAAATTTATAACATTGTTTCTCCACCAGAAAAAAAGATTATCAAAACTTTGGATTTAGCACCTGGACAAACCAAGTGTACTGAAAGAGCACACAATGGCGCTGATGCAAAATTTGATTATTCAGTTTTGTATCCAAACACCACTGAGCCAGTTTTTACAACTTTCCGTAGTCATTATGTGCCTTGGCAAGAAGTTTGTCTTGTCGGTGTCACTCAAGAAGAATTAGACGCTGAAAATGCTAGCTCTACTCCAGACGAAATTCCTTTAGACTCAGAGCAGGAGACAGTGGCGCCAATTTTGACAGAATAAAAAAACACCCCGTTTCGGGGCTGCTTAGAATATCTTTCCAATTAGCTGCGTCCAAGAAAATCATTACTAGAAATAATTTAGCCTGAGCCTAATAAAATCTAAAAATGATTCCCATGCTTGTCGTGGACACAGCTAGCTAGAAAGATATTTTTTAAATCTGCTATTTTTGGGAATTTTTGATTTTATTTGTATTTTGGATGCTTCCTTCACTGGATAAATCATTGTAGCATACATTTTAATTATTGTCAAGTGCGTGCAAAGCTTGTAAATAAAGGCTGTTTTTAGGGCCTTTTTGACTCGCATTTTATTTAGCTTTGTGTTATAATTTGCATACTTAGTGTTGACCAAAATTCTTTTTTACAGTATTATCTAAGCCATTAAGATTTTAATCATTTTAAAAGATAAGTTTATGGGTTTACCTTCACAAAAACGTACTAAATCATCTGCTCGTCGAAGAGCCTCTCATTTTGCTTTGAAAAAGCCAAGTGTTAATGTTTGTACAAATTGCCAAGCTAGTATTTTGCCTCACACCGCTTGCCCAAAATGTGGTTATTTTAAAGGTGAAAAAAAGATAGCGGTAAAAACTAAGTCAAAATAGTTTTTTATAATTTGCTTGCTATAAGCAAAGAAAAATAAAATAACAAACAAAACCATGGCCAATCGACATTTAGCTAGAACTTTAGCTTTACAATCTTTATTTGAATGGGATTTCAAACAAGGACAGGTTGAGGCGCCAGAAATTTTGCAAAAGAACCACGATGAATTTGCGCCGGATTTTGATGATCAAGGTTTTGCTGACAATTTAGTCAAACAAGTTGTCAGTCAGCAAAAAGAGCTTGATGCTATGATCAAAAAATTTGCTCCTGAGTGGCCTCTCGATCACATTACTTTAGTTGATCGCAATGTTTTGCGTATCGGTATTTATGAGCTTAAGATGAATGCTGAGATACCACCTAAAGTTGCTATCAATGAAGCGATAGAACTTGCCAAAGCTTTTGGTGGGGATGCTTCAGGTAAATTTGTAAATGGTGTTTTGGGTAGCATCTATAAAGAAATGACCAAAAATGGGGAAAAACAAGCCCTAGAAACCCAAGGTATCAAAGAAGTTTCCTCTGGCGGTTTGATTTATCGCAAGAGTGATGATGGTTATTATTTTGTTTTGATTTTGGATGCCTACGGCAAATGGACTTTTCCCAAAGGCAAAGTTAATGGTACGGATAGTTTAGAAGATACAGCAGTCAGAGAATTAGAAGAAGAAACTGGTTTGCACAATTTAGAAATTATTGATTACTTGGGTGAGACCCAAGTGAAAGTGCATAAACCAAATGAAACTCCTTATCGTAAAATGATAAAATATTTTTTGATTTTTACCAATCAAACAGAACTCAAAGTTCCTAATGTCACTGAACTCAAAGATGTGAAGTGGTTTTCCAAAGAAGAAGTGAAAAAGAATTTGGGTTATGAAAATGCCCAAGACATTTTTGCTGAGGGTTTGAAAAAATTAAAACTAGACTAATTTAAACAGTTATGGAAAAAAATTTTAAGGAGCTAGAAAAAATTCTCAAAGTCACTTTCAAAGATCGTGATTTTTTGAAATCAGCTTTAGTCCATAGATCTTATTTGAATGAGCACAAAGATTTTGTGTTAGACCACAATGAAAGAATGGAGTTTTTGGGTGACGCAGTTTTGGAGCTGGTAGTGACTGACTATTTATTTCACAACTATCAAGAAGCCGAAGGTGTTTTGACCAATTGGCGTTCTAGTTTGGTCAACCGAGACCAATTAGCCCAGGCAGCGGAGAACTTAGGTTTATATGATTGGTTATATATGAGTCGCGGTGAGGCCAAAGATGAAAATAAAAAAGCGCGCAGCTATATTTTGGCTAATACTTTTGAGGCAATGATCGGAGCAATCTATTTGGATCAAGGTTACAAGGCAGCAGAAGTATTTGTCAAAGAAAATTTGATTATCAATTTGGCGCAAATTATTGCTGAAAAGTCATATATTGATGCCAAAACCAATTTTCAAGAAAAAGCCCAAGAAATAGTGGGTATTACCCCAAATTATCGGGTTTTATCAGAGTCTGGGCCAGATCACAATAAAAAATTTGTCGTTGGTGTTTACCTAGATAAAGAGCTAATAGCCAAGGGAGAGGGCCTGAGTAAGCAAGAAGCACAAACTGCGGCAGCAGCAAGAGCTCTAGAACAAAAGTCTTGGTAAGAGGTCTATACTTGACAGAAAAGCACGCCTGTGTTACTTTCTGTATAGATTCGCCCTTTTGTCAGCAATTTGCTAAATACTCTTTCAAGTGTAAAGATCATAATTTAAGCCATTGGCTTATTAATAGATTTCGGCTGGTTGCTGCCCAGCTGGAGCACGCCTTCTCACAACATGAGAAGGAGGGGGAGAGAAGCCGTCGGTTCATCTGGGCCGGCGGTTTTTTCATTTGACATTTTTTTTGCCCTAGTATAATCTTTATACATCATCTCGTCCTTCCGTTGCTGGACTGGTGGTGACAGAGCTGTGTGATCTATCTAAGTCGTTCCTTGCTGACGGCCAAAATTTTCACCTCACGTGCTTTTGTCACCACCGGTCTCCTTTCATCAAGCCCCTAGCTTCGGTTAGTGGGTTTTATTTTTGTTAAAATTTTTTGCTTTTTCTTTTCCTCAAAAATATGATAAAATAGCCTATATGTATTTGGAAAAATTAGAAATTCAAGGCTTCAAATCTTTTGCTAGAGCCAGCACTCTGATATTTAATCGTGAGTTGACCGCTATCGTTGGTCCCAATGGTTCTGGCAAGTCCAATATTGCTGATGCTGTCAGATGGGTTTTGGGGGAACAGAGCGTCAAAACTTTGCGTGGCAAAAAGTCTGATGATGTTATTTTTGCTGGCTCGGATAAGAAAGCTAGGCTGGGTTATGCTCAAGTAGATTTGTATTTGAACAATCATGATAGACTAGCTGATATTGATTATGAGCAAATAGTTATTTCTCGTAAGATAGACAGAAATGGTGAGAGTGAATATTTGGTCAACAACAACAAAGTTCGTTTATTGGATGTGCAGTTGCTACTAGCACAGGCAAACTTTGGTCAAAAAACTTATAGCGTCATTGGTCAGGGGATGATTGATTCTATTTTGACTTCGTCTTCGGCTGAACGCAAAGAATTTTTTGACGAAGCCACTGGTGTCAAACAATTTCAAATCAAAAAAGATCAGGCTATTTCTAAACTAGAACACTCCAAAGAAAATTTGGAACAGACGGCCAAAATTTTGGCTGAGCTTGAGCCTCGTCTCAAGTCTTTGGGTAGGCAAGTGAATAAGCTGGAGCGTCGCGAAAGTTTGGAGCAGGAGCTGAAAAGTTTGCAAAATAATTATTATAGTTTTTTGTTTTTTAATTTAGATAAAGATTTAGGAAAAAAGCTAGGTGAATTTGATCGATTAAAAAAAATAGTTTCAGACTTAAACCAAGACTTAGTAGATTTGCAAACCAATTTGGATAGACACGCCAAGTCTGATTCTCGTCAAGAAAAGTTTGAAACTTTGCAGGCTAAGCTAAGGCAGGCACAAAGTGAATTGAATATTTTGTTGAAAAACAAAGTTATTTTGGAAGCAAAGTCAGACCTAAAGCTTTTGTCTGGTGGACAAGCAGATCTAGTATGGCTAAGAAACAGAGTAGAAGAATTATTGAGTTTAGTGGCAAAAAACAAATTGTTATTGCAAGAAAAAAATAAAGAATTAGTTGTCAGACAAGATTTATTGTCCGAGCTTGAAACTAAGCAACAAGGCATTTTAAATGAGTTTAAAGAACTAGAAAAAAAACTAAGTGCGCAACAAGATTTTTCTCCAAACAAAATAGTACTTGAGCTAGAAAAGATTGCTGAGCAACAAGATGCTTTGTGTGAAAATATTTTTCAGCAGACAAATATCACTGAGCTTTTGAATTTAAAAAATATTTTTGTGTCCTTGCAGACAGCTACCAAAAAATTATTGGACAACCTCAAACAAAGTCCAGACGATAAAAAAATAAATTGGCAACTGGAGTTTAATAAACTTTTAGGTCAAAAAGATAACTTGGTCTCTGAGGTCAATGAAGCAAAAACCGAAGTGACTGTTTTAAAAAACAATTTGCAGCAACTAGAACAAGTGATAGGCGCTCAAGAACAAGAAATAAATAAATTAGAGCTTGAACTAAAAAATAAAACTGAAAATAAAACAGCCAACAGTGACAATACTCAAGAGCTTGAGCAATTAAATACTGCGATCATTGAGCAAGAAAAAACTTTGGCAGATTTAGCACACAATATAGCAGAGTTTAACAACCAAGAAGAAGCGGTGAAATTATCTTTATTAGATGATCAAAAAAGATTTAGAGCCTTACAGTCTGAATTTAATTTAAAAAACAATGAGCTTAATGAAATTAAAATTTCTTTAGCCAGACTTGAAACAAAAAAAGAAGATTTAGAGACAGAACTAGCAGAAGAAGTTTCTCATTTTGAAAAAATAAGTTTTGATGAAAATTTGGAAATTGAAAGTAGTAGGCAAAAAATAAATAGTTTGAAAAATCAGCTGAGTCAAATCGGCTCTATTGATGAAACTGTGGTGACTGAATTCAAAGAAGTTGACGAGCGTTTTAATTTTTTAAATACCCAAAGTCAGGACTTGCAAGAAGCTATCAAACACTTAGAAAAAATTATCAAAGATTTGGAAATAAACATTTCTCAACAGTTTGATGACTCATTTCAAAGTATCAATAATTTATTTGGTAAATATTTTAAACAATTATTTAATGGTGGCAAAGCCCAGTTAATTTTGGACATCAAAGAAGTGCCCTTAGATAATCTTGTGTCTGAGGCAAGTATTGGAGAGGTGGTTGACGCTGACCATCTGGCTTTGAAAACTAAGAAACAATATGGCATTGAAATCTTAGCGACGCCTCCCGGTAAAAAACTTTCGGGTATCAATATGTTGTCCGGCGGAGAAAAAGCTTTGACTTCAATTGCCTTGATTTGTGCGATTATTGCCAACAATCCTTCACCATTTGTGGTCTTGGATGAGGTGGATGCGGCTTTGGATGAGGCTAATTCCATTCGTTTGGCTGATATTTTGCATGAATTATCAGATAAAACTCAGTTTATCGGTATTACCCACAATCGGGCTTTGATGCACAAGGCAAAAATCATCTACGGCGTCACTATGGGCGATGATGGTATTTCTAGCTTATTGTCCATGGATTTCTCTCAAGCTGACGAGTTGGTGGCTTAAAGAGCCTATAATTGACAAAATTTAAATAATATAGTAGCATAAAGTCCATCACGGGACAGCTCTCTTTATTAAAAAGAGAATTAAAGAATAAGAAAAATGTTAAAAATTAGATTATCCAGAGTTGGTAAAAGAAAAAAACCGGTTTATCGCATGGTTGTTTCTGAAAATACCAAAGATATGTATGGCGACCATTTAGAAATTTTGGGCCAATATAATCCACACACCAAAGACATGTCAGTAAAAAATGACAGAGTGGAACATTGGTTGAAAATGGGCGCTCAAGCTTCTGAATCAGTGGCTAACTTATTGATGAAAGTAGGCTTAATCAAAACTGATAAAAAAGCTAAGTCTGTTAGCATCAGTAAAAAACGCCAAACTAAAATTGATGCTAAAAAAACAGCTGAGATTGCTAAAGATGAGGCAGCTAAAGCCGCCGCTGAGAAAGCAAAAGAAGTAGTTGAAGCTCCTGTAGAGACCGCTGAAGTGAAAGAAGAAGTAGTTGCTGAAGAAGAGGTAAAAACTGAAACTCCAGCCTAATATTACAGTTGACTATTTTTTTTAGAAGTTGTATATTTAGATAAAGTTTCGTGTCGAACGAACTGTTATTTAAAAAATTATTAAAGAAAAACTATGATGGAAGATAAAGATTTTCTAGCAACAGTTGTCAAAGCTTTAGTCGAAAATCCAGACGATGTCGAAGTAAAGCGTGACATTGACGAAAGAGGCGTATTGTTAACCTTAAAGGTTAATCCAGCCGATATGGGTAAGATTATCGGTAAGCAAGGCCAAACAGCCAAAGCTCTACGTACTTTATTGCGCATTGTTGGCAACAACAACAACGCTCGCGTTAACTTAAAGATTTTTGAACCAGAGGGTATGAGATCTCATAGCTCCGAAGGTCAACAAGCTAGTCCAGTTAACCCAGTCAACGAAGAAGTAGAAGAATTATCATTATAAAATTCAAGACAATATAGATAAAACCGCACCACAAAGTGTGGTTTTATTTTACAAATTTATTTTATGAAAAAAGCAAGTATTAATTTTGATTTATTAACTATTTTCCCCGAGTGTTTGGACAGCTATTTTAATAGTTCGATTTTAGCACGGGCGCAAAAAAATAATTTGATTAAAATTTCTACGCATGATATCCGTGAGCAAGCAGACAATAAACACAACCGAGTAGATGAGCCACCTTATGGTGGGGGACCAGGTATGGTTTTGCAAATTGAGCCAGTTTATAAAACTTTAAAAAAAGTTTATCCAAAAAAAAATAATTCTACGCAAGTTATTTTATTAACTCCTCGCGGTGAGACTTTGACACAAAATAAAGTCAAAGAATTAAGTAAATATAAAAGACTGATTTTGATCGCCGGGCACTATGAAGCCATTGATGCTAGAATAGATAATTTTGTTGATCAAAAAATATCTTTGGGAAATTTTATTTTAACTGGCGGAGAATTAGCAGCCGCTGTGGTGGTAGACTCGGTCTCTCGTTTAGTGCCTGGGGTTTTGGGTAAGGCAGAGTCTTTGGAAGAGGAGTCTTTTTCTCAATTTGATGCCAAGACTAAAAAGTTTAATATCGAATATCCACAATACACTAGACCAGAAGAGTTTAAGGGCCTAAAAGTGCCGGAAATACTGCTTTCTGGCAATCATGAAAAAATTAGACTTTGGCGTGAAAAACAGGCCAAAAAGCGTAGTTAAAAGCCGGTTTTATAACTTTAGGTTTTATATCCTTGACAAAAGCTTTTTTTTGCTCTAAAATACGGGAGCCTTTAAAACATTTTAAAAGTAGCTGATTTACAAAAGAATATCGGAGTTGCAACCGAGAAAAGACAGAAGTGTTTATCATAACTATCTGCCCAGCAATGGGTAAATAGTCAAAGGATTAGCATTGCTGTTTTTTCTTGAACTCCAAAGTCATAAACAGAAGAATAAAATTTTTCTGTGCGGACTTAATATTTTGGTTCAAGGAAATTATGTTTTTTGACAAATAAATATTTGACAACTAAAAAGTGAACCGTTTTTAGTTAAACCATGTCAATTTTTTAAATTTTAATTGGTCAACTGCCTAAAGTAGCAGTTAGACCAAGTCAATCATAATTTCGAGTAACCAATCTCGAGCCATTTATCTAAACTATAAGTTCAGATAAACAAACTTTATTTGAGAGTTTGATCCTGGCTCAGGGTGAACGCTGGCGGCATGTCTAAGGCATGCAAGTCGAATGCTAAGTTTACTTAGCATGGCAAACGGGAGAGTAACACATTGGTAATCTGCCTCTATCTCAGGCATAACCCTACGAAAGTGGGGATAATTCCTGATAGTCATGGGGGGACACAAGTCGTTCCCATGTAAAACTCCGGTGGATAGAGAGGAGCCTATGGCCTATCAGCTTGTTGGTGAGGTAAAAGCTCACCAAGGCAACGACAGGTAGCGGGTGTGAGAGCATGGCCCGTCTCACTGGGACTGAGAACTGCCCAGACTCCTACGGGAGGCTGCAGTCAAGAATCTTCCTCAATGGACGAAAGTCTGAAGGAGCAATGCCGCGTGATCGATGAAGCCCCTCGGGGTGTAAAGATCTTTTATCAGGGACGAATCCGTGACGGTACCTGAAGAATAAGTCACTGCTAACTTCGTGCCAGCAGCAGCGGTAATACGAAGGTGGCGAGCGTTACCCGGATTGACTGGGCGTAAAGCGTCCGCAGACGGACAACCAAGTCTTTGGTTAAATCCTGAGGCTCAACCTCAGGACCGCTAAAGATACTGTTTGTCTAGAGGCTGGGAGAGGCAAGCGGAATTACTGGTGTAGTAGTAAAATGCGTTAATATCAGTAAGAACACCAAAAGCGAAGGCAGCTTGCTAGAACAGTCCTGACGTTCAGGGACGAAAGCGTGGGGAGCGAATGGGATTAGATACCCCAGTAGTCCACGCTGTAAACGTTGGATACTAAATATTGGAAGTATCGACCCTTCCAGTGTTGTTTACCTAAGCTAACGCCTTAAGTATCCCGCCTGGGAAGTACGGCCGCAAGGCTAAAACTCAAAGGAATTGACGGGAACCCGCACA
>JAGORJ010000015.1 GCA_018062885.1 Patescibacteria group bacterium
GAACTCGCTTCACTAATTTGGGCATAAAAAAAATTTTGTGCTCTAATAATTAAATAAGCTATCCAAATTATAACAAAATATCGATATTTACTCAACAAAACAAAAACCCCCAAAAATGGGGGTAATGGGAAAATATTAGTCTTTTTTTATTAGAAACCTTCGTAATCACGCATCACTAGTTGAGCATCAATTTGTTTGACAGTTTCAATAACGACAGCCACTACAATCAAAATACTAGTACCACCTAAAGAAATAGTTCTTACGCCAGTCAAAGGTCCAACTACGATAGGTAAAACAGCGACGATACCCAAAAATATAGCACCTGCCAAAATAATGCGGGTCATCACCATATTTAAGTACTCAGCGGTGTGTCTACCGGGTCTAATGCCAGGAATAAAACCACCTTGTTTTTGTAAATTTTCGGCAATTTGTTCTGGATGGAAAATAATAGAAGTATAAAAATAAGTAAAGGCAATAACTATCACAAAATAAATAGCGCCGTAGAAAGTTTGATTTTGGAATAAATCTATAGTTTTTTGAGAAAGGTTAGCAAGCCATGACACATCTGATCTCAAGAAAAACTGAGCAATAGTCGGAGGAATCAAGATCATGGAAATAGCAAAGATGATAGGAATAACACCAGCTTGATTGACACGCAATGGCAAGTGAGTATTGACGCCACCAGCACTGTGTTGACCAACCATGTGTCTAGCATAAGACACAGGAATATTGCGCTGACCCTCAGTGATCAAAACAATCACCACGATAGTAATCAAAGCAATCACAGCGAAAATAATAAAATTCAAAACTTGAGAGCTATCAAAAGCCACTAAAGTATTAGCAAATGATTGAGGTAAACTGGCCACAATACCAGCAAAAATCAACAAAGAAATACCGTTACCGATCTTCTTTTCAGTAATAAGCTCTCCTAACCACATCAAGAACACTGTACCAGCTGTCACCATCACAATAGCAGTGAAAAACTCAAAGCCAGACATACCGGCCATCAAAGCACCACTGGTTCTTTGGTCAAGCAAATTGATAAAAGCATAAGCTTGAACAACAGCCAAAGGTACAGTCAAACGACGGGTGTATTGATTAATTTTTTGTTGACCATATTCACCTTCTTTTTGCAAAGCTTCAAGCTTTGGCACAATCATGGTCAAAAGCTGGAAAATAATCGAAGCAGTAATATAAGGACCGACACCAAGCATCACGATGGAAAAATTTTCCATACCACCACCAGAAAATAGGTTTAATAAACCTAAAATATCATTACTAGAAAAAATATCCCGTAAACTACTAGCGTCTACACCAGGAATAGGTATATGAGCGGCAATTCTGAAAACTATCAGTAAAGCCAAAACATACAAGATACTATTTCTAATATCCTTAGCTTTCCAAATTTGTTGTATTTTTTTAAGCATTTTGTTCTTTATTTGCCTCTTCTTTTAAGATATCAGCTGGTTTTTGACCAACTACAATCGCTTTACCACCAAGAGCTTCAATTTGAGTTTTAGCGGCCTCTGAAAAAGCATTAGCTTCCACGGTAAATTTTTTGGTCAATTTACCTACTGACAAAATTTTAACACCGTTGGCAATAGTTTTCACCAAACCAGCTTTTAATAAAGCACGGGCATTGATCTTGGCGCCGTCAGCAAAAAACTTCTCTAAACTAACCAAATTTACAGGAGCAAATTTACTTTGTAAAGATTTGAAGCCTTTATTTTTAGGAATTTTTAATAAATAAGCCTTAATACTTCGTGACTGTAAGCCAGAAGTACCAGAACGAGATTTTTGGCCTTTGATACCACGAGAAGAATAATTACCTCTACCAGAAGAATTACCTCTACCCAATCTTCTATTGGCTGATTTATTAGACTTATTGGCCTTTAATGTGTGTGAAGTCAACATAATTATTTTTTATCATTAGTTTGAACAGTTTCCACCTTGGTCGCTGCTACCACTGTTTTAAGTTTAGTTCTAGTTTTGAAAGAAGACAAGGCTTTGATAGTGGCTTTGACATTATTAATTTTATTGTTGCCACCCAAAATCTTAGCTACCACATCTTTAGCACCGGCTAATTCCAAAACAATACGGACAACACCACCGGCTTTGATACCGCTACCTTTTTTAGCAGGTTTCAAGATAACTCTAGCTGCTTTAAATTTTACCTCAATTGCATGAGGAATAGCGCCATCAACGATAGGCACATTGATAATAGCTTTTTTGGCTTTGACTACAGCTTTGGTAATAGCAGCCGAAACATCCATTCCTTTAGCCACAGCAATACCTACTCTACCATTGGCATCACCAACAACCATACAAGCTCTGAATTTCATACGCTTACCGCCAGCCATCACACGAGTTACGCGGGCCAAATCAACCATGCGTTGTTGAAATTCATCTTTCTCTTTTTCCACACGAGGACCTGATTTGTGGCGAGGCTTAAAATGTGGCCTCTTTTCAAAAGATTGGGCTGCTGGAGCAGTATTTGTTCCGTTTGATTTTTTTTCTTCTGCCATATTAAAATTTTATTCCACTATTTCTTAAACCTTCAGCCAAAGCTTTGACGCGACCATGATATCTGTAAGCACCTTTGTCAAAAACTGCTGTTTCAATATTTTTTTCTTGCAATTTTTTGGCCAACAATTCACCGACTTTCAAAGCTAATTCTGTCTTAGTCACTTTGTCTTTCAAAGTACTATCATCAGCGGCAGCTAAAGTCACTCTGGATAAATCATCAATTGCTTGCACAGAAATGTGTTTTAAGCTACGAAAAACTGACAAACGTGGTTTTAGGTTTGTACCTTGAATCTTGGCTCTAGTTCTTCTTTGACGACGGAAGAATCTCTCGCGTTTTGCTTTATTTAAGTCTTGCATATTTTTAGCTTAATTAAGATTTGACCACCTTACCAGCCTTGCGTCTGATAATTTCGTCTGAATATTTAATACCTTTACCTTTATATGGTTCTGGCTTTTTGATAGCACGAATTTCAGCGGCGGCTTGGCCAACCATTTGTTTATCAATGCCACTGATCTTGATCACATTTTTTTCGGTTTCAATCGTGATGCCTTCTGGAGTTTTGAAAAGTACTGGGTGAGAAAAACCAACATTCAAAGATAAATCTTTGCCTTGCATCATAGCTTTAAAACCAACACCGTTGATTTCTAAACTTTTAGTAAAACCTTGGCTAACACCGATGATGGCATTGTTGACTAAATTACGAAACAAGCCCCAAAGTGCTCTATCTTTTTTCTCCTCTGGATTTTCAATACTAAAAATCAACTGACCGTCAGCCATTTCTGTTTTGACCACAGGCAACACTTCCACTTGCAAAGTACCCTTAGAGCCTTTGACAGTGACTTGTGTCCCGTCTATTTTGACTTCCACACCCGTAGGAATAGCGATAGGTTTTTTTCCAATTCTTGACATAAATTTTTTTATAAACTTAGTGAACTTGCAAATTTATTTACCAAATTTCACACATTAATTCTCCACCAATATTTGCAGCCTTGGCTTGTCTGTCAGTCATAATACCTTTGGAGGTAGATAAAACTGCTAAACCATAGCCATTTAACACAGTTGGAATATCTTTGCTATTGATATAAATCTTTTGACCTGGTTTTGAAATTCTTTTCAAATGGCTAATAGCCGGTTTTTCATCGTCGTATTTCAAAACTATTTTCAATTTATCAAAATTAGCTTCTTTGACTGTATTGGCTGATGCTATGTAGCCTTCTGTTTCCAACAATTTGGCAATGCTAAATTTTACCTTGGATAAAGGCATAATGACCTCTGGCTTTTTGATAGCCACAGCATTGCGTATTCTTGTTAACATGTCTGCAATAGGATCTGTCATAATTTTAATATAAAATTAATTTAATGTATAAAATTTACCAACTAGATTTAGTTACACCTGGCACTTCACCTTTGGAAGCCAATTCTCTGAAGCAAATACGGCATAGTCCGAATTCACGCATGAAAGCGTGTTTACGACCACAACGCCAACAACGACGAACCATTCGGGTGGAAAATTTTGGATTTTCCATGGATCTCTGTGATTTGATAATTTGTGCTTTTGTTGCCATATGTGTCTATTTCTTATTTTTCTTAAAAGGAAAGCCCATGTGTTTTAATAAAGCTAAAGTATGAGCATTGTTTTTGGCGGAAGTAGAAAAAGTGACTTCTAAACCATGAACTTTATCCACATCTTCCATACCGATTTCTGGGAAAATAATATGCTCTTTGAAACCAATTGTATAATTACCATTGTTATCCAAACCTTTTTTGTCATCTAAACCATGGAAATCACGGATACGAGGTACGGTATTGTTGACAAAACGTTCAACAAAGTCATACATTCTCTGTCCACGCAAAGTTACTTTGGCACCAACCACCATACCTTCTCTAATTTTAAAATTAGAAATTGATTTTTTGGCTTTGGTCAAAACTGGCTTTTGGCCACTAATACGCTCCAAAATACTTTGAGCTATTTCAATCCATTGCTTATTTTGAATGGCACGGCTTAAACCAATATTAATAGTCACCTTCAATATTTTTGGTGTTGACATCACATTGGTCAAAGCTAGCTCTTCTTTAAGCTTGGCTTTGATCTCTTTATTATACAATTCTTTCAATCCTTTCATATTTTTTGCAATTTAATCCGTAACTTAGTCAATAATCTCTTTGGATTTTTTACTTATTCTTGAGCGTTGTTTGTTTTCTCCCAATTTGATACCAATACGAGTTGGCTTACTAGTTTGTGGACAAATCAACATGACATTGCTGCTATGAATAGGGCCATTGAATTCTATTCTTTGTCCTTTTTCACCGCTCTTGCGACCCTTGACGTGTTTGTACATAACATTGACACCATCAATCACAACTTTATCCAATTCTGGTAAAATTTGTGTGACTTTACCGGTTTTGCCTTTATCTTTACCAGCAATCACAGTCACCTTGTCGCCTACTTTGATTTTAAATTTTTTATTCATATTATAATACCTCCGGTGCTAAGGAAACAATTTTATTAAAACCTTTAGCTCTTAATTCTCTGGCCACTGGCCCAAAAATACGAGTGCCTTTTGGCTCCTTATTTTTCTTTTCAATAATCACAACAGCGTTTTCATCAAAACGGATATAAATGCCACTTTTGCGTCTAACTTCTTTTCTTTGACGGACAATAACAGCGGCAACTACTTGGCTCTTTTTTACTTGAGCATAAGGTTGAGCTGATTTGATTACTACGGTAATGATATCGCCGATTTGGGCATAGCGTTTTTTGTAGCCACCCAAAACACGAATACACTGCACTAGTTTAGCGCCAGAGTTATCAGCAACCTTTAACATTGATCTATGTTGAATCATATCTGTGAATTAATTATTGAAATCTTTAAAAAATTAAGCTTTAGCAACTTTTTTCAAAACACGCCAACGCTTTGCCTTGGAAAGTGGACGACAAGCCTCAATCACTACAAAATCACCAAGCTTATATTCATTTTTCTCATCATGAGCAGAATATTTTTTGCTTACTTTGTATCTTTTCTTGTATTTAGGGTGAGTTTTAACAGAAGTGACTTTGACAACCACGGTTTTTTCCATTTTGTCACTTGTGACTTCGCCCTGTAATTTTCTTTTGATAACTTCGTTTGACATGTTGATTATATTAGTCGTTAGTTATGTGTTTCGCTTGAGGTTCTTTTTTCATTGATGATAGTCAAAATTTTTGCAATTTCTTTTTTATTTTTTTGCAAATCCTTGACATGGCTTAATTGATTATTAGCAATGCTAAATCTTAATTCTCTCACCTTAGTTCTTAAGGCTACTAATTTTTTATTTAAATCAGCCAAGCTTAGTTGTCTTAATTCATTGACTTTCATAATTTTATCTTAATTCCTTGGTTACAAATCTAGTTTTGACTGGCAGTTTATAAGCTGCAAGTGACAAAGCTTTCTTGGAGGTTGCCTCATCAGCTCCTACCATCTCAAACAGCACTGTACCAGGCTTAACTACGGCAACATAATGATCAACCGCACCTTTACCTTTACCCATTGGCATTTCATTACCTTTGGCAGTAATAGGCATATCTGGAAAAATTCTGATAAACACATCAGCGCCACGTTGAACATGACCAGTGATGGCACGACGAGCAGACTCAATCTGGCGAGATGTAATCCAACCAGCTTCTAAACTTTTGAGACCGTAATCGCCAAAGCTAACTTTTGTCATGCGGGTAGCTTTGCCTTTAATCTGATCCCCTCGTTGCCATTTTCTATGTTTTACTTTCTTTGGTGCTAACATAATAAAATATTAATCAATTATTTGCTTTTATTATTTATACTGTTTTCTCGACAGCTGTTTTCTTTGCTACTTCTTTAGTGTCTTTTTTAAAAGTTTGGACACTAGCTTTATTTTTGCCAAAAAGTTTGACTGATTGAGCGACTGGTTTAGCCTCTTCTTTGGTTTCTTTTTTGACAAAATACTCTCCTTTATAAATCCAAACTTTGACACCGATGACACCGTAAGTGGTGCTTGCTACGCCTCTACTATAATCAACATTGGCGCGTAAGGTACTCAAAGGAATGGTGCCTTCAACTAATTTTTCACGACGAGCAATATCCACACCGTTCAAACGGCCAGCCACTATAATCTTCACACCTTTGGCGCCAGCTTTCATCACTTTTTCAATGTTTTGCTTCATCACACGACGGAAAGGCATACGACGCTCAATATCATCAGCAACAGCACGAACAATCACGGCAGCTGATAGATTTGGGTTGGAAATTTCGGTAATATTGATTTGCAATTTATTGCTTCTGTCTGTCAACTTGGCTAAAATATGCTTTTTCAAATCTTCAATACCTGCACCACCACGACCAATGATCAAACCTGGTTTAGCGGCTAAAATATTGATAGTCACTTCTCCACGGTTTCTTTCAATCTCGATTTTATCAATGCCACTGTCTTTAAGTTTGACATTCAAAAATTTACGGATCGTAGTATCTTGGCGTAAAAATTCAACATAATCACGGCCAGCGTACCAGCGAGAGCGCCAATTTTCACTCAAACCAAGGCGGAATAATTTTGGATTAATTTTGCGTCCCATAGCTTATTTCTTATTAGTATCTTTTTCTTTAGTTAGCTTTTCTTTGTCTGCCTTTTTACTTGTTTTATTTTCCTTTTCTTCAGTATCTTTGGCATCTTTTTTAGCTTCTTTATCTAAATCAGCTAATTTGACGGTTTCTACTTTGTTATCTTTGATCTTTTTATTTACTTTGACACCTTCTTTAGCTGTCAAAACAATTTCAATATGACAAGAGTGTTTACGGAAAGGATGTGCTCTACCAAAAGCAGCTGGAATCCAACGCTTCAAATCCATACCTTTGTTCACAACAATACTTTTGATCAACAAATCACTAGCTTGTAAATCATATTGATCACTAGCATTAGCCACAGCTGATTTCAAAAGTTTTTCCACTACTGGTGAAGATTTCTTAAAAATTACTGGTAAACGAAACAAAGCTTCACTAGCTGACAAACCACGAATGGCACCGGCTACTAAACGAGCTTTTTTAGCAGAAACTCTAAGATTATTTAATTTTGCTTTGACTTCCATCATAAAATTGAATCATTTATTTCTTTTGATCTTTAGCCATCTTACCACCATGACCAAGGAATTTCTTGGTTGGAGCAAATTCACCAAGTTTATGACCAACCATATTTTCTACTACATAAACATTGAGATGCTCACGGCCATTGTGCACACCAAAAGTAAAGCCAACCATTTCTGGAGTAATAACTGATGGGCGTGACCAAGTTTTGATAATTTTTCCTTGTTCTGGCTTCAAATTCAAAAGCTTTTTTAACAATCTTTCGTCAGTATAAGGACCTTTTTTTAAACTTCTTGACATAGGGTTTTATTATTTACTTGTTTGTCTACTCTTACGACGCTTGATAATAAATTTATTAGAAGCTTTGGTTCTCTTTCTTGTCTTGATACCATAAGCTTTTTTACCAGTATAAGTCTTTGGTGATTTCAAACCGATTGGGTTGTGACCTTCACCACCACCATGAGGATGATCAACTGGATTCATAACTTTACCACGGACAGTTGGACGAACACCTAAACGTCTCATACGACCAGCTTTACCCCAACGAACATTTCTATGCTCTGAGTTATTAGCTGAACCGATAGTAGCAGAACATTCTTCAGAAACAATACGGATTTCACCACTTGGCAATTTTAATTGTGCTTTACCGTTGTCCAAAGCCATCAAAGTGACAGCATTGCCAGCGGAACGAGCTAATTGTCCGCCTTTACTTGGCATCATTTCTACATTATAAACAACTGTACCGGTAGGAATATTTTTTAAGCTTAAGCGATTACCAACTTGGATAGCGATTTTATCTTTGGAAGATAAAATTTTATCACCAACTTTTAAATCAGCTGGAGCTAAAATATAACGACGCTCACCATCAGCATACACCAATAAAGCTAAACTAGCACTACGATTTGGATCGTACTCTAAAGACTCTACGCGAGCAGGAACATTATATTTGTCTTGTTTAAAATCAACCAAACGAATATATCTCTTGACTCCGCCGCCTTTGTGACGCACAGTAATCTTACCTTGGTTATTGCGACCGGCTGTTTTTTTCTTGATTACCACCAAAGATTTATGTGGACGAGCTTTAGTCAAAGATTTATTAACTAAAATACTAGTACGTCTTCTTGCGGGGGTAGTTGGTTTGTAAACTTTAATTGCCATATATTTTATCTACTCTCAGCTATTTAGATGCCTTCGTAAATTGTAATACTATCACCCTTCTTTAAAGTCACGATAGCTTTTTTGTAATTCTTAGTACGACCTCTACCAGAACGAACTGTTTTACCATCTTGATTGATCATATTGACCGCTGATGGAACTAAACCATAAACTTCTTCAATTGCTTTTTTAACTTCAATTTTGTTAGCTTTTAAAGCTACTTCAAAAATATATTTATTCTCACTGTGAGCAATAGTAGCCTTTTCAGAGATTACTGGGCGCAACAAAATACGATGAGCTGTGCCATAACCTTTGACTTTTTCAGTCTCAGATACTTTCTTGTCTGCTTTGATACTTGGAGTTGCGACAGGAGTATTTTTTTCAACTTCTTGAGATTTTTTATTAAAAATTGACATATATTTATGAATAATGCTTTTCAATCTTAGTTAGCAAGTCCTTACTCAACAACAAATAATCGTATTTCAACAAATCAACTACATTCAAACTACCATAATAGATAGTACTAATCTTTGGTAAATTATTGGCAGCCAATTTGATATCCATGTCAGCTTTACTAGTGACAATCAAAGTGGATTTATTTTTGTTTGGTAATTTGTCCAAAGAAGTTTTTAACAACTTAGTTTTGGCGGCTGATAAATCGTATTTATCTACCAAGACTAAACGGTCACTAGTAAACTTGTCTGACAAAACCATAGTCAAAGCTAATTTCTTGGTTTTCTTATTAATCTGCTTGGAGAAATTACGCTCTTTAGTTGGACCAAAAGTAATACCACCACCAATCCAAATTGGAGAACGGCTAGAACCATGACGAGCACGGCCTGTGCCTTTTTGTTTCCAAGGTTTTTTACCACCACCACGCACTTCTGATCTACCTTTGGTATGAGCAAGTACTTGGCGGGAATTAGCTCCTTGAGCAACAAAAACTTCTTGAACAACTTCTGATTTTACGGTAACGCCAAAAAACTTTGGATCCAAATTTTCGGTACCAAGTTCTTGGCCTGAGAAATCGTATAATTTGACTTTGATATCTGCCATATATTTATTTAATTTCAGTCTTAGCTAATTCTTCAGCTGGAACTTGAGCTGTCTCTTCAGCTTTATTTGTCTCAGCTTCAGGCTCTTGGCTTACAAGTTCTGTGTCAACAGCTTCGACAGCACTGTCATTTGCTACAACTTCTTCTGTATTTACAACTGCTTCTACTTCTGGTGTTGCAAGTTCTGTCACTTGAGGAGTTTCTGTCTTGGTTACAAAAGTAAGCTCACCTTCAGCGGTCATACTAACTAAACTATGACGATGTCCTGGCACAGCCCCTTTCAAATAAAGCAAATTGTTTTCCACGTCGATAGCAACTACTTTTAAATTTGAAACAGTCACTCTGTCAGTACCCATATGTCCAGCCATGCGAGTTCCTTTAAAAACTCTAGCTGGGGCAGTGGCACCGATAGAACCAGGCATACGCAATTGATCTTTGTGACCATGAGTAGCAAGACTACCATGGAAACCATGACGTTTGACAACACCTTGAAAGCCCTTACCTTTTGAGGTAGCGCTTACTTTCAATTTGTCACCAACTTGAAAACTAGTCACATCAAAAACTTTGCCTCTTTCGAAAGCAGTGGTGTCATTTACTCTAAATTCGACTAAATGACGAAAATTAGCTAGGCCTTTTAAGTGACCTGCCAGTGGTTTATTGATAGCACGTTTGTTGTCAAAGCCAACTTGCACAGCCTTGTAGGCTTCTTTGTCACCCTTAACTTGAGTAACAGTGCAAGGACCAGCCTTGATAACAGTAGTAGCCACCACAGTACCATCCTCCAAAAATTTCTGGGTCATCCCCATCTTTTTTCCTAAAATAAACTTGGCCATAATCATTTATTAAATATTTTCGATTTAAAAATCGTGATTTTATGCTTAAAAATTTTAAGGACAAAATCACGATCTCTAATTTTTATTTAAACTAAGACCTCAAATTTAGAGGGTTAGTTTAAGCTTAAAATTGTAAATTAGATAGTTTGTGATTTTTTTCCTCATTTTAGACTTAGTTTTTACCGGACACTTCCCAAATAATAGGGGTTGTCTAATTTAAACGAAGTCTAATTTTTCTTTTTGTTTTTATGCAAAAAGTAATTACATTTTGATTTCAATATCCACGCCAGCTGGTAAATTTAAATTTTGCAAGGTATCCATTGTTTGTGGAGTTGGATTTATGATATCCAACAATCTTTTATGAACTCTCATTTCATATTGGTCACGAGAGTTTTTGTGCACAAAAGTGGAACGCAAAACTGTAAATTTTTTCTTTTCAGTAGGCAAAGGGATTGGGCCTAAAACTTTGGCACCACTACGCTCAACAGTCTCAATGATTGTCTTTGTAGATTGATCAATGATCTTATGATCATAAGCTCTGATCTTTATCCTTATTCTAAACTGTGTTTCTTCTTTAGCTTGCATGGAAAATGAACATTATTTTTTAAAATACTTATTTAATCAATCCTCGCCCCATCAACGAATATCAATGAGGCGAGGAAGAAAAAATTATTTAATAATTTTGGTAACTGCACCAGCGCCGACTGTACGACCACCCTCACGGATAGCGAAACGAGAAGTTTCTTCCAAAGCAACAGGAGCAATTAATTTAATGGTTAAGTTGACGGTATCGCCAGGCATAACCATTTCAGTACCTTCTGGTAAAATGACTTCACCAGTCACATCAGTGGTACGAATGTAAAATTGTGGTTTGTAACCCTTGAAAAATGGGGTATGACGACCACCTTCGTCTTTACTCAAAATATAAACCTTGGCTTCAAAATCAGTATGAGGAGTGATGGATCCAGTTTTAGCTAAAACTTGACCACGCTCTACATCTTCTTTTTTGGTACCACGTAATAACAAACCAGCATTGTCGCCAGCGCGACCTTCTTCTAATTGCTTGTTAAACATTTCAATACCAGTCACGACTGTCTTAGCAGTATCTCTCAAACCAATCAAAGAAACTTCTTCGTTGATTTTGATAATACCTCTTTCAATACGACCAGTAACTACGGTACCACGACCTTCGATAGAAAAAATATCTTCGATAGGCATTAAGAAAGGTTTTTCAGTATCACGTTCTGGAGTTGGGATATATTCATCAACTTTAGCGATTAATTCTAAAATTGCTTTACCAGCTTCACCAGTTGGATCTTCTAAGGCTTTCAAGGCTGAACCACGAACAATAGGAGTGATATCGCCTGGGAATTCATATTTCTTTAATAAATCTCTGATTTCTTCTTCAACTAAATCAATCAGTTCTGGATCATCAACTTGATCAACTTTGTTTAAGAAAACTACGATATAAGGCACACCAACTTGACGAGCCAACAAAATGTGCTCGCGAGTTTGAGGCATAGGACCATCAGCAGCTGAAACTACCAAGATAGCACCGTCCATTTGAGCGGCACCGGTAATCATATTTTTGACATAGTCAGCATGACCTGGACAGTCAACGTGAGCGTAATGACGTTTGTCACTCTCATACTCAACGTGAGCGGTAGCGATAGTAATACCGCGCTCTCTTTCTTCTGGGGCGTTGTCAATTTGATCAACGTCTTTGTTTTGCGCAATACCACCGTTAGCTGCTAATACCTTTAAGATAGCGGCTGTTAAGGTAGTTTTGCCATGGTCAACGTGGCCAATAGTACCAATGTTGACGTGAGGTTTTTCTCTTTTAAAAGCTTCTGCCATGTTAATATCTCCCTTTGAGATAGCAATCCCCTTAAAATTTAAGGATTTTTGTAATCCAGCTATCTAAATTTATTAATTTATTAATTATTTTAATTATTCAAAACATCAAGATTATAGCACGCTTTTTTAGTTTTGGCAAGAGTATAAGATATTCAGCCCTAAAAAGCATGTTTTTTACTAATATTAGCCAAAAAACGATAAAATTAATCAAGTGGCTCCAAGTAGTATTTTTCCTCTTCTTCTTCAGTGGACTTATCCACATCTATTTTTTCGGGCAAATCTTGAGTTTCAGGACCATTTTCTGTTTGATTTTGGTTGAAAGCATCTAGTTTAAATTGCTCTAAACTATAGTCACTGCTCATTTGATTTTCATCTACTTGAGCTGCTTTCCAAATAGCAATATCACGATTAATCTTGTTCATCAGCTCTGTCTCGGTCAAATCATGCAAAGCATGGGAGCTGGTCAGCAAAGTTTCGTAATCAGCTAGACTCATGACTACATAAGGCTCATGATTTTCTGAAACTACGACAATTTTATCCCCTGTTTTAGCTACTAAAGCTAAAACTTTATCTAGTTTTTGATACATAAAAAGGATTTTTAAGTAGTCAAAGCTTATATAAAATAGCAAATTTTGTCAAATTTTAGTTCAAACTATTTTTTTCTAATTAACTGTGAAAAATCTGGATCATCAGCATATTCCAGAGCCCTGTCATTTATATGATAATAAGCCTTAGTTTGCTCAAAGCTACCTTGTTTTTGAATCAAATCTAACTCATAAGCTAGCTGATCAGAATATCCGGGAGTAAGTAACTTAAAGCTAAATGGCACTCTACCTGGCGCTACTTTGTTGATATGACTAGCTAAATTGGTAGTGCAAGTACTAGTCAAAGTATTATAAAACTCAGCCTTGTTTTTTAGGCTATTAGCCCTGGCTATCATCGATAAAAATAAAACTTGCATCTTGTCTTTAGTTGTATTAGCTGGATACACATAAACTGGGTCTTGGCGATAATTTGATCTTAATTTAACTAGGTCTTTTTCATCACCAATGACGTACATCAATTCATATTGTTTAAATAAGCCTTTCCAAGCCGAAAATTCTTCACCCTGTTCTTTTCTAATTTCTACTGAAATAGAAACAAATTGATTATCTTCAAACTCAAAACTAAAAAAAGTATGAGCCGCGCCTTCCCAATCTCCAAAAGGCTCCACAATATAATACATGTTTTTAATCTTATCTAGATCATAAACAGCATCATAATAGGCTATATCATAATCAGTAACTGAGCGATAATTAAAATTTCTGACATTGTGTATTTTCACCAAATTTTCTTCAATTTCGGCATAAGGCAAAATCTTTTGATCAGTCGCCCAATTTCTATCATGAGAAGGCCGTGGTATCCAATAAATGACAAACAATAAAAAAATAAAAATTAAAACCCACCACCTTTTCTTTAATTTAAAAAATTTATTTTTAAACATAAAATTATTTATTTTAAGTATAACAAAAATATAAACTTTGACAAAATATTTTAGCTATGATGAAATAGTCTAAATCAAGCACCTTCCAAAGTGATGAGGTTCTACGATGCAAATAAGCATTCTCTTTCTTCTCATCTTGTTTAGCGGTCACTCTATTTCCGCTAAAGAGATCGAGCTCAGCCTCTGGGAAGCCAGAAACTTCCAGAACACCAAGACACTTGACTCAGTTAAAGTGAGCTTTGAGGCCAAGGGTCACAAACTTGTATTTGAGCAAACTTTTCAGGCAATCAAAGGAGCTAAAGCTTCAAAGCAGATCAGTTTGAGTCAAAAGGGCGGAGACCTGGAACATTTCAAGTCTGCCATGCGCATCATGGTGAATGCCTCTGCTCGCGCCTTGCCTGACGGCCAAGTCAATTCCGACAAGATCATACTCACTCAAACCGGACTGAGCAGTCGCATCATCTTTGATCGCTATGTTGACAGCAATGACTCTTGGCACAGCATGTGCAAAATATTTTCTTGGGCCTACCTCTCTGGCAAGGCTCGAGAAATCAAGGTCGTCGCCTACACCACACCATAAAGACCCCGCCGCGAGAGCACTCGCGGCGGGGTCTAAAACATTATAAGAA
>JAGORJ010000040.1 GCA_018062885.1 Patescibacteria group bacterium
TTGTGCGCAAATCTTTGCTTTTCCTTCAAAATTTGAGGGTTTTGGTATTCCAGTTTTAGAAGCTATGGGTAGTGGAGTAGCCACTGTCATTTCTGATTTGGAAGTCTTACATGAAATAGCAGGTGAGACTAGTATATATTTTGATCCAAACAATCCTCAAGATATAGCTGATAAAATAGACACTGTTTTGGTGGATGAAAATCTGAGACGAGATTTGATCACTAAAGGTTTGCTACAAAGCCAAAAATTTTCTTGGTCAAAGTGCGCGCAAGAAACTTTAGAGTATATTTTAAAATAAAGTTGTTTACATATAGGGAGCCTGAAAGTGGAAAATCACCTAATTATTCCCATCATGTTAGGTGCCATTATGGCTGTGGCTTTTGGACCTGCGGTTTGGGAAAAAATGACTGATGCGTTCAAAAAACTGTGGAAGGGCAAAGACCGTCGCACTTAGTTGTGACGGCTTTTTATTTATTTGACAAAAATTAGTCATTATGTTATAGATATGTTTAAGATTCAAATAAATTGAGATGATCGCCCCAGGCCTAGCTTGGGGAGGACAAAGTCCGAACACCACAGCCGTCTTTGACGGAGATAGTTGTTAACGGCAACCGGTTATCAGGGTGACTTGATAGCAAGGACAAGTTGAACAGAAAATATACCTACCGGCATCCGCCGGTTAAGGGTGAAATGGTCAGATAATGAGCTGACCCGTTAGTCTGGTGACAGATTAAAAGAGCTAAACTCTATCTGGTGCAAAACTAAGTAGGCCGAGGCGCAAGCTGAGGCGGGTAAGTTGCTTGAGGCTATAGGCAACTATAGTCCTAGATAGATGATCATCGTCCGCCTTTGGCGGAGACAGAATTCGGCTTATTATATTTATTTGGGTCTTTTTTTATTGAGCAAAACAGAAGTTTACTAAAATTTTAGCAAATGCTATGATAAGGCTATGAAAAAGATTGATTTTTTGAGCAATTTAGTCATATTACCCATTGACTATCTTTTGTTATTTGCCGCTGGTTTGACGGCTTACCATTTGCGTTTTTCTGAGTTTGTGGCTAGTCGTTTTCCGGTTTTTTATGAAATTCCACTCAGCACTTACTCTAGTGGGCTTTGGCTAGTGGCTTTGTTAGGTGTCATCATTTTTGCCTTAAATGGTTTTTATACTATGCATAGTAAAAAACTTATCAAAGAGATTCCTAAAGTATTTTTAGGGGTGTCTATTTTGATAGTTTTTTTAATTTTATTTATTTTTTTGACTAGAGAATTATTTTCTTCACGTTTTATTATTGGCTTTGCTTGGATTTTAGCCATCTTGTATTTGGTACTGGCGCGTATTATTTTGGCTTTGCTAAAAAACTTATTTTTTAATTTTGGCTACGGCTTATCAAAAATAGTCATTGTCGGCGATAAAAATAGTCGCCAAGAAATTTTGCATGAGTACCAAGAAAATCGTCGTTTAGGATTTGAAGTTGCAGCCATAGCAGATAGTCCAAGCCAGCTTTATGATTCCCAAACTATCCAAGCACAAATAGCTAAAAAAAATATTGATTATATAGTGCAAACAGATTCGTCCATCTCTAGAGAAGAGGCTTTGGATTTATTGACTTTTTGCAATGAAAATCACATCGGCTTAAAATATGTAGCCAACCTTTTTCAAACACAAAGTTTACACTTGAACTTAAGTAGTGTGGCTGGCTTGCCTTTGGTGGAGATAGAGGGTACGCCTTTGGATGGTTGGGGAAAAGTTTTGAAGCGTTTATTTGACCTTTTGATTTCTTTTGTTTTATTAGTTTTACTTTCACCTATATTTTTAGTAGTAGCCACGTTGATCAAGCTAGACTAAAAAGGTCAGATTTTTGTGGCTCTCAAAAGAGTTAGTAGAAAAGGCGAGATTTTTAAGATGTATAAATTTCGCTCCATGGTCAATGATGCTCATGCTATGAAAAAAAACATCTTGCAATACAATGAGCGCAAAGATGGGCCATTGTTTAAGATGAAAAATGATCCCCGTGTTACCAAGCTTGGTCGCTATCTCAGACATTTGAGCATAGACGAACTACCTCAGTTTTTCAATGTCTTTCTCGGACAAATGAGTTTAGTTGGTCCACGTCCGCATGAGCCGGAAGAGGTCTCTCAATATCAGCGAGGCTATAAAAAGCTATTGACCATTAAACCTGGTATCACAGGTTTGGCTCAAGTGTCTGGTAGATCTGACTTGTTGTTTAGCGAAGAAGCAAAATTAGATATTTTTTATATTGAAAATTGGTCTTTACTATTGGATTTGGTGATTTTTCTAAAAACACCTTGGATTATTTTGAAGAAAAAAGGCTATTAAGTTTTGAAATATTTTTAGCAAATGAAAAAAATAGCACTAGCTCATGATCATTTATTTCAAAATGGTGGTGCTGAAAGAATACTGGCTACTTTGGCAAATATTTATCAGCAGGCGCCTATTTTTACTTTGATTAATGATAAAAAAGTCAGTTCAGCTTTGTTTGCTCAAGACAGAGTGCGTACTTCTATTTTGCAAAAATTACCCGCTAGAAATAAAATTTTTCCATATTTTTTACCCTTGATGTCAAAGATTTGGAAAAATACCGATCTTTCTGAGTATGATTTGGTGATCAGTTCTTCTTCGGCCTTTGTCAAAGGTGTAAAGGTAGGTGAAAACACTAAACATATTTGTTATTGTCACGCGCCTACTAGATATTTGTGGGATGACAAAGATGAGTATTTGGGAAATTTGGAAGTCAATTTTTTATCAAGATTGGTTTTAAAAAAATTATTACCTATTTTAAAAAAATGGGATTTTGAGCAAGCACAAAATGTGCATTATTTTTTGGCAAACTCTAAATTTATTGCTGAAAAAATTGCTAAACATTATCACAAAAAAGCCCAAGTTATTTATCCGCCGATTAAAGTGGATGATTTTCAGATTGCAGACCCAGCAGATAAAATAGAGGATTATTATTTGATAGTCAGTCGCTTGAGGCCTTATAAAAAAGTTGATCTAGCCATAGAAGCTTTTAACAATCTGAGATTGCCTTTGAAAATCATTGGTAGTGGTAGTGAATATCCTCGTCTCAAAAAAATGGCCTCTGACAACATAGAGTTTTTAGGTGAGTTATCTGACAAAGAGCGAAATCATTATTTGTCTCATTGTAAAGCTTTTATTTATCCGCAAGTAGAGGATTTTGGTATTTCAGCTTTAGAAGCGATGGCTTCTGGTAGGCCAGTGGTTGCTTATGGCAAAGGTGGTGTTTTGGAAACTATCATTGATCAAAAAACCGGTTTGTTTTTCCATGAGCAAAATTGGGCAGCTCTAGCGCATACTATTTTACGTTTTCAAGAAATGCAGTTTGATCCATATTTTATTCGTGAGCATGTCAGACAATTTGATCAAGAATTGTTTGTAAAAAATCTTAATTTTTTTATCAGTAGTATTTAAAAGTCATGAACATTGGAGTTGATATTAGAGCTTTGACCGCAGAAAATCGCAGTGGCGTGGGCTCTTATATTTTTGAAGCTTTGCGCCATATTATTCAGGCTGATAAAAAAAATCAGTATTATTTTTTTAATTCGGGTTTAACAAATGTTTATTTCCCCAAAGAATTAGAAGCCGAAAATGTCCATCAAGTTCATTTGCGAGTGCCTAACAAAATTTTGAATTTTTGTCTTTATTTTGGTTTATATTTCAAACTAGAAAAATATTTTCCCGTTAAACTAGATTTATTTTGGTTGCCAAATATTAATTTTATTAATTT
>JAGORJ010000041.1 GCA_018062885.1 Patescibacteria group bacterium
TTGGGTAGTCCCTTGGAATATCAAAATTATAAATTAACTTTGACAGTGGGAAGTATTTATAATCGTTTGCAGATTTTGAAACACCTCAATGATTTACAATATCAGCGTAATGATGTGAATTTAGTGCGTTCTACTTACAATGTCAAAGGAGAATTGGTAGAAATTTTTGGCTCTGGGCAAGAAGACGAATATTATCGTCTAGTTTTTTTTGGTGACAGCTTAGACGCCATTGAAGTAGTTGATTTATTTAATCGCAAAGTAAAAAATAAATTAACTCAAGTAGATATTTTTCCGGCCAAACATTTTATGACTAATAAAAATGATTTGGAGACTACTTTGAAAAATATTAGATTTGATTTGGCTCAAGAAGTCGCTGCTTTTGAAGCGGAAGGTAAAATTGTTGAGGCTCAGAGACTAGATACTAGAGTTAGGCATGACCTAGAAATGATAGAGGCGACGGGATACTGCAATGGTATAGAAAATTATTCGCGTTATTTTTCACAAAGAAATATCGGTGACCCACCTATTAGTTTGCTAGATTATTTCCCCAAAGATTTTTTGCTTTTTATTGATGAGTCACACATGACTATTCCTCAAATCGGTGGTATGTATATGGGAGATAGGGCGCGCAAGAAAAATTTGGTTGATTTTGGTTTTAGACTCAAGTCAGCCTTTGACAATCGCCCTCTAAAATTTGCTGAATTTAGTCAGTACTTAAAAAAAGTTGTTTATGTCTCGGCAACCCCGGCAGATTTTGAGAAAGAAAATTCGCAAAACATTGTCGAGCAATTGATCCGGCCGACTTTTATTTTGGATCCAGTGGTAGAAGTCAGACCTAGTGCTGGTCAGCTTGATGATTTGAGCGCAGAAGTTTTGGCAGTGATTGCCAAAGGTCAAAGAGTTTTGATTACTGTTTTGACCAAACGTTTAGCCGAAGATTTGACAGAAATTTTGCAAGAAAAAAATATCAAAGTTCAATATTTGCATTCAGAAGTAAAAACTTTAGATCGTATTCAAATACTCCAAGACTTGAGATCTGGTAAATATGATGTTTTGGTGGGAGTGAATTTACTCAGAGAAGGCTTGGATTTACCAGAGGTCTCTTTGGTGATTATTTTGGATGCCGATAAAGAAGGTTTTTTGCGCTCCAAGTCTGCTTTTATTCAGGTGATGGGTAGAGCGGCTCGTCATCAGGATGGGCGAGTGATCATGTATGCTGACAAAATGACTGGCTCTATGGAAGTGGCTATCTCAGAAACAAAACGTCGCCGTAGTCTACAAGAGCAATACAACATCGCTCACCATGTCAGTCCTCTTTCTATCAACAAAAAAATCAAAGAAAAATCTTTGAAAGAGTTAGATAAAAATAAGACATTTGCCGATCATATAGAAACTTTGACACCAGCTCTACGCAAGTCCTTGAAAAAAGAGTTGGCAGCCAAGATGGAATTAGCTGCAGAAAATTGGCAATTTGAACAAGCCATTTTGTACCGCGACCAATTAGCAGAATTAAATAAAAAATAAAATGAAAAAATTCCCCGATAAACAAATTGAAAACATTTCTTTGGACCCTAAGGCTGGCATCTATTTGATCAACAAAAAAAAGGGAGAGCATTCTTTTCATGCTATCTCTATTTTGAGAAAAATATTAAATCAACAAAAAGTAGGTTTTGCCGGCACCTTGGATCCTTTGGCTTCTGGCCTCTTGATAGTAGCCTCTGGTAAAGCCACTAAAATATTAGATGCTTTTCATGCTTTGCCAAAAGTTTATCAAGCCAACATTTTATTTGGTTTTAGCTCAGTGACTTATGATATGGAAGGGGAATTAATAAAAAACGAGCAAGCTAAAATTTTTACACAAGAAGACTTAGCTAAAACTTTAGAAAATTTTTTGGGTAAAAAGTTACAAACTGTGCCAGCATATTCTGCTGTCAAAGTTGGCGGTCAAAAATTACATCAATTAGCTCGCAAAGGTAAATTTGTGGAACGACCAAAAAAAGAAGTGGAAATTTTTTCTCTAGAAATTAAAGCTTTTGACTATCCTCGTCTTTCTCTTGAGGCGACTGTCTCGGCCGGCACTTATATTCGAAGTTTTGCTAGTGACTTGGGCGAAGCTTTAGGCACTAGTGCGGTTTTGAGTGATTTGCAGAGAACTCAAATTGGTAAATTCTCAGTAGATCAGGCTCTTTGTTTGGAGGGCTTAAACTTAGATAGCTTAAAACAAAACAGTTTGGATTTATTAGAGACTATACAGTATCTAAATCAACATCTTGGCCGGTAACTTCCTTGGTGAATCTTTCCACATAAAAGTCTGAAAAGTGAGTTTGTTTCATTTTACGGCAGAACTCATTTATAGGCATCTGCCTCTCACCCATTTTGCCTAGTTTAGCGGCATATTGCTCATTAAATTTTTTGGTACTAGAAATAGCATCAGTAGAACGATACAATTTTTCCAAAATTAGCTCTTGTTCTTGCCAAGAAATATAGTAGATATCCATATTTTTTTAATTAGTTTAATAATAAAGCCTAGATTGACAACTTTTAAGCTTTGTGTTAATATGAGGCTACTTTTCCTTAGATAGACTAAGGATCAAAGCCTGATATTATTATTTTAAAGGAAATAAGAGTTTATGCCAAATAAGAAATCCGCAATTAAAGATTTGCGTAAAAATTTAAAAAGACAAATAGCTAACAACCTAGTTAAGCGCAATATTAAAGAGCTAGTCAAACAAGGTAAGAAAGCTATCAATGAAGGCACCCTAGAAACTAAAGCCAAGGAATTGGCTCATAGTTTGCAAAAAGCCGTTGATAAGGCTGTGAATTCTGGTGTCTTAAAAGAAAATACTGGTAATCGTCGTAAATCACGTTTCATGAAAATGTTGAAAACCTCTAAGCCAGTTGCTGACAAAAAATAAATTTTTAAAATCCCACTTGGTTTTTGGCCGGGTGGGATTTTATATTTGCTCAATCATTTGTAGAAAGAAAACTTTTTCGTAACTTGCTTCTCGTTTGAGTTTAAAATCAAGTTCCAAAAGTAGTTGGTATATTTTTTTGAGATCTTCCAAGCTATATAGTTTGCTTTGTTCGAGAGTTTTTTTGGCAACAAAGGGATGAATTTTTAAAGCTTGGGCCACCGCAAAAGAATTGTCTATTTTGGCACTAAACAATTTGACCTTAATCAAGATTCTAAACTGCCTAGCTATCATAGTCAACAAATACAAAGAGTTGGCGCCAGAGTCTAGCTGGCTTTCCAAAAGTTTCAAAGCTAAGGCTTTATTTTTTTTGCCCAAAGCGTCTACCAGATTAAAAATATTGTCATCGCTTTTAGCTTGCACAATGCTTTTGACATCATTTAAGCTGATTTCTGAATTGTGAGAAAAATGAACTAGCTTATTTATCTCTTGTTCTAGTTGCCAAAGGTTTTCACCAACAAAACTAAGCAAGGTCAAGGCAGCTTCTTGGCTAATAGTTTTGTTTCTGGAGGCTATTTCTTTTTTTAGCCAAGTATTTATTTTATCAGAAGATAATTTGGGGAATTCTTCAACATATTTAAATTTTGTCAAAGCTTTGTAAAGTAAGTTTTTGGGATTTGGTTTTGATACTTGCCAGAAGATCAGATAATTTTCTTCCACTGAATCTTTTTGTTTAGCCAAATATTCAATCAATGGCTTTTCTAGAATTTTTAGATTTTTATTATCAAAGATATTTTTGATAATGATTAATTTTTTGCTCGTAAAAAA